>CBDVCA010000118.1:0-9509 GCA_965372365.1 uncultured bacterium | reverse complement strand
CGCACAGGCCATTGAGCCGATCGTAGCAGGAATAGCTTTTTCAACGGGCTGCTAGCAGCCCACTGAACAAAAAGGGCCGGCCGGAGCGTGAAACCCCGGCCGGCCCTTCTTTTCATCTCACCATCTTATCATCTCACCATCCGCGGCGGTGGGATCCGATGCCAAGTTTGATCTTCTCGGCCGGGCCCTCGTAGGCCTTCTCCCCGTTCCAAATAACCGTTACGTTCCCCGACAACCCCAGCCCGCCGGCGCCGAGTTGGATGTCGAGCCCGTCGGTTCCTTCGCTGTCGATGTGAACGGCGGCGCCGTCAACGCGGCAGTCAAACCGGGGATTGGGCGTCTTGAACGGATCGCGTCGCATCACAACGCCCCAAGCCCCGCGATGGGTTTGAGAATCCGCGAGGTAGCTGAAGCGATCCGGCCGCACACGACGGTGTTGGAGAAGCCATCGCTTGACCGGCAAACTGGCGCCCCGCGGCACAGAGTGGCCGGCGTCTTCGTCGATGATTACCTTGGCGGTGTTCCCGACCTTGCCCAGCGCATCGCGCATGCCGTAGGCACGCTCGACCGGCACGGTATTATCCTTCTGGCCGTGCCAGATCATAACCGGCATCAAGGCCGCGTTGGCCGCCAGACCCGAGCGGGCCGGAGCGTACGAATCGCCTCCGGAGAAAATTCCCAAGCCCGCCCAGCGATCGGGCGATCGCACGCCGATCGACCACGTACCGTACCCACCCATCGAATGCCCGGTGAGATAAATGCGATCGGCGTCGATCTTGAATTGGGACTCGGCGTCTTTGAGGGCTTCCCAAACGTCGGTCTCGCCGGCGTAGCGATATTGCGTGTTGCCGCGGCCCCACGGGCCAAGCGAGAAATGAGGCTCCAATTCTTCGGCCTTGGCCTTCGAAGGCGGATTCTTGGCGCCCGGCCCAAACGAAAGCGACGTGAACCACAGCGGATGAGGGTTCGAAACATAGCCGTGGAGATACACGATCATCGGATAGGCCTTCTCGGGATCCCAGCCCCGGGGCAATCGGAGCGAATACAGCTGTAGCGTCTTGTCGTATCGCGATACGAAGGCGAACATTAGCGATCGCCGGCCGGCCGCGTAGCTGTCCCATTCGCCGGCGGCGCCGTTGAGGCCCTCGCGGATTTTTTCCACGAACCCCACGCTCCGCTTCAAATAGCGAAGATCGGCCTCCGGATCGAGCGACGCACGGGTCCAGTCCGCCTGAACCAACGCATCGGTCGAACGCAGGTGCTCCGTGAACAGTGGATGGGGCGACGAGGTAATCAGCGACATGACGCGAAGATGCACATCGTCAACGGCGATGCGCCCCCGAGCGAGCAACGCGGCCGCATCCGGGGCGCCCGCCGGTTCGGCGTCGCCCAAGGCCATAGGGACAATCATCATCACAACCATAGGCACTATCAATAGAACTCGCATCCCGGTCTCCTTCAAAGGAAATCACTCTATCAATTTCCCGGCATTGCATCACCGGCGTTATCACTTCCGTTCTGCTTGCAGGAACAACTGCTTGGCTCGCATCTGGGCGGCCTCGCCGAACGCTTCGGCCTGGCTGATCACCGCTCGCTGCTCGATCCGGCCGTAGAACTCGGCGACCCGCTTGTTGTACTGCCGGTCGCGCAGCTTCCTGCTGATGGGCTCCTGGGCCTTCTCGAACGAGACGACCTCGGCGACGTCCAACTCAAGCGTCTTGACGATGTACGCCCCCGTCCGGCCCATGACGATATCGCTGACCTGCCCGGCCTCCTGGCCGAACGCCGCGGCTTCGAGGGCGACCTCGCGTAAGCTGCCGGCCGCCATCAGGTCCATCACCCCCCCCTTCGCCGATCGCCACGCAGGGCTCACCGCTTCGGCGCGAACCACCTGGCCGAAATCCTCCCCGCCGCGGATTCTCTCGATCGCCTTAGCCGCGGCCGCACGGGCCTGTTCGGCGGCTCGCCGGAGGTCGGATTCGCCTGGCCTGTCGACGTCGGTCGGATAGTACGCCTTGAAGGGGAACGCCATAACCTGCATCTTCACCCTCCCCGGCTTGTCGAACTCGTCGGCGTGGGTGACGTAATACCGCCACATCTCTTTCCGCGAGACATTCAGCGTCGGGGTAATCCGTCGGCTCAGGTACATGCGGGTGACGGTGGTTCGCTGGTATTGCCGCAGATAGTCGTCCAAGTCGAGCCCTTCGGCCCGCATCTGCTCGACCAGCTTCGATCGCGATCCGCCGACCCTCACAACCATGTCTCGCAGTCGGTCGGCGACCAGCCCGTCCACATAGGCCATCTCAGGTTCACTGAGGTTCTTCACGGCGTCGGCGTACATCAGGGCCTCTCCAACCTGCCGCTGGATCTCCTCACCGATCAACTCGCCCGCCCTCTTGAGGAACTCCTCCTTGCCGGCGGTCCGCCCCAATTCGTCCAATTCGTTGCGGATCGGGTCGAAGACATCGCCGACGGTGATGACCGTATCGTCGACCGTCATCGCCAGGGCCTCCACCATTTCCGGCTCGCCGGTCAACTGGTAACCGGCATAGCGCGAAGCCTGCCCGTCGGCCTCAACGGCCGCGGGAGCCGCGGCTTTGGCGACGACCGGGTCGGGGGCGACGGAGGGCGACTCTTTCGCTCCCGAGCATCCCACCAACACACATCCACAAAGGTACGCAACGATCCAACGCTTCATTCTCACACCTTACCATTCTCTCCCCTCCTCACACCACCTGCGACACGCCTCTATGGTACCGTACGGATACCCTTGTTCAACTGGTTTCGCATTACCGTCAGTAACGTCTTGGGCTCCAGGTAGTCCGGCGGCAGCCGCCAATGGACGGTTCGATCGTCCGGCATGCGAACGGTTCCCGCGGCTCCTTCGAAGGCGGCTTTCGCCTGGTCCCAGTCGCGGATGCTGAAGATGATATCCGGCCGCATCAGGACGATACTGCCGATCCCCAGCGCCCCGGCGGCCACACGAATGCCGGCGACGTTGAGAAGCGTATCGACCGCTTCGGGGATATCGCCGTAGGCGTCTCGCAAGTCGGCCTGCAATTGCGACAGTTCCACCGCCGTCGCGCAACGCGCCATCCGCCGGTACACCTCCATCCGCTGTCGGTCCGACCCGATGAAGTTGCGAGGGATGTAGGCGCTGATCCCGAGGTCGACGCTTACGTCACGTCGGGGCGGGGGCTTCTGGCCGCGGAGGGCGCCGACGGCTTCGTCGAGCAGTTGGCAGTACAATTCGTAGCCGACCGTGGCGATATGGCCGCTCTGGGCGGGGCCGAGGATATTGCCGGCGCCGCGGATTTCCAGGTCGCGCATCGCGATTTGGAACCCCGCCCCGAGATCACTGAACTCTTCGATGGCCTTGAGCCGCTTGGCGGCCACCGGCGTAATCGACCGGTTCTCCGGCAACAGCAGATAGCAATACGCCCGATGCTTGTACCGCCCCACGCGGCCGCGAAGTTGGTGCAGCTCGGCCAGGCCGAATCGGTCGGCGTTGTCGATCAAGATGGTGTTGACGGTGGGAATATCCAGCCCGCTCTCGATAATCGTGGTGCAGACCAGTATGTCGTACACGCCGGCGACAAAGTCCAGCATGACCCGCTCGAGCTTCCCCGAGGCCATCTGCCCGTGCCCGATGGCGATGCGGGCGTCGGGGACCAGGGCCTGGATCTTGGCGGCGGTGGCCTTGATGCCGCCGACCCGGTTGTGCAGGAAAAAGACCTGTCCCTCGCGGGCCAGTTCGCGCTCGATGGCCGAACGGATCAGCCGCTCGTCGTACCGGCACACCTCGGTGTGGATGGCCCGCCGATCCAGCGGCGGGGTCTGCAAATTCGAGATATCCCTCAACCCCAGCAGCGACATGTGCAGCGTACGCGGGATCGGCGTCGCCGTCATGGTCAGCACGTCAACGGTGGCCCGCATGGCCTTGAACCGCTCCTTATGGGTGACGCCGAACCGCTGCTCCTCGTCGATCACGACCAGCCCGAGGTCGGCGAACGCCACCTTCTCGCTGAGCAAGCGGTGGGTGCCGATCAATACGTCGATCTTCCCCTGAGCGAGCCGCTTGACGATATCCTTCTGCTCGCCGGCCGATCGGAATCGGCTCGTCACCTCCACAACGAACGGGTAGTCGGCCATTCGCTCGCTGAACGTCCGCATGTGCTGGGCGGCCAGAACCGTCGTCGGAACCAGCACCGCCACCTGCTTGCCGGCCTCGATGACCTTGAACGCCGCTCGAATCGACAGCTCGGTCTTGCCGAACCCGACGTCGCCGCACAGGAGGCGATCCATCGGCCGGTTCATCGACTGGTCCTCTTTGATCTCGGCCAGGCAGGCGAGTTGGTCTTCGGTTTCGGTGTAGGGGAACTCTTCCTCGAACTGCCGCTGCCAAGGCGTGTCGGGCGGGTAGACCTCACCGGGGGAGTTCTCGCGCATCGCCTGAATCCGCAACATGTCGGCGGCCATATCGCGTACGGCCTCGGCGACCCGCTCCTTCTGCCGGGTCCACGATACGCCCCCCAACACGCTGAGCACCGGCTTCTGCCGGGCGGCGCCGATGTACTTCTGCACCAGACCGATATGACTGGTCGGTACGTGCAGCAGTGCGTTTTTGGCGAAGCGAAGCGTGAGATACTCGTCGCGCTTGCCGTCCTTCTCCAGGCTGCGAAGGCCCTCGAACCGGGCGACGCCGTGGGCGACGTGAACCACGTGGTCGCCGGTCTGCAGGTCGATGAAACTGTCGATCGGCCGGCCGGCCCGCACGCGGCGGAGATGACGACGCTTGGCGTAACGGTGGAACACCTCGTGATGACCCACCAAGGCGAGCCGCTCGCCGGGCCAGTGAAACCCGCAGTTGAGGTGGCCGATATCGGTATGAATCGCCGCGGCCTTGTCGGGGAACGCCCCGGCCAGCAGTTCGCGGAATCGATGCTCCTCGGCGCCGTTCTCGCAGTAGACGGTCAGCTCGGCGTCCTCGCTGAGCCGGACCAGTTCGGCGATCGCCTCCGACGGTTCGGTATTGAGACGCTGGAGCGATTGGATGCCGAAATCAATCGCATCGTCGACCCCGGCGCCGAAGGGGTGCATCTCGACGAGGGCGTGCTTGGTGAAATTCCTAAATACCGCCTCCGGCCGGTACATCCCCGTCGGATCGCCGATGCGATCGTAGAACGTGTTCGCCAGGTCGGCCACCTCCGGGGCGTCGGCCATGCAGACGAGGGTCTCGGCCGGCAGGTAGCTGAGCAGATGGGTGGTCTTCGACGGGCCGGTCTCGCGTCCAGCGGCCACGGCGACCAGTTCGTACCGAGGGATCTGCTCACTTGAGCGTTGGGTATCCAGATCGAATTTGCGGATCGAATCGATCTGGTCGCCGTAGAATTCGATCCGAATCGCGTCGGCCGAGCACGCCGGCAGGATATCGACAATGCCGCCGCGATGGGCGAACTCGCCGACTTGCTCGACCATCTCGACCGGTTCGAACCCGCCGTCGGCCAGCCACTCCAGGAGCACCCGAAGCCCCAGTTCGGCGCCCACGCAAAGGGACAGGCGTGATTCGGCCAGCGTTTCGGCGCTGGGGACCGGCTGCAGCAGCGCCAGCACCGGCGCCACAATCACGTCGGCCGGTTCGTCGCGTTCATCGGACGGCTGGCTCAGCAGCGTACACACCCGCAGCCGTTGGGCGGCGATCTCATCGCTGACGTGGTCGACCGGGGCGTCAGCCTCCCAGGCCGGGAACAGCGTCACCGGCGTCCCGGTGAGCACCTCGATATCGTCGGCGGCGTCGTCGGCGTCGTCGAGGTGAGGGCAGATATACAGCAGCGGCCACCCCTTCATCGCGGCGACCGCCCCGGCCAGGAACGGCGCAGCCCCACCCCACACACCGGACAGTGTCGTCACCTGTCCGGGCGTCATCCGCCCGACCGCACGGGCCAGGAGCTTGTTGGCTCGGACTCGCTGAAGCAAAGGCATCCGCCATCAGTGTCGCGTCGAGGCCGCCTGAATGCAAGCAGCCACAAGGATTACGCCAAAGCGTGACGGCCGGGTCGCACGATTGGGCCATATGCGGCGGAATGGTTCTTGATGGCGCCGGTCCCATGCACGCTGGCCGTTACTAGCCCCCCGCAGTGCGGGGGGTCGAACGACGCGCGCCCCCCATCATGTATCGATCGAACTGCCGCTTCCCGACGATCGACATCGAATCTGCAGGGGAGACACCATCGGCCCGGTGACCCCCTGCAATGCAGGGGGCTAGTAACGGCAAGCCCTCGGCCATGGGAATTCCACGGTAGGCCGACATGAACCAACAGGAGAACAGCCGTCGCGGCAGGAATCGCTTGTCTTGTGGACACCGACCATGGATAATGCCCGCCTTGAGTATGATATCCGTACGCCGATGAGGACACCCGCAGCGATGAAGATGCAACTGATCTACCCGGCCTGGCCGAAGCTGGACCGCCAGACGACCTTCCATCTGCCCCCCCACGGGCCGGTCGTATTCGCCGCTACCGTCCCAAAAGACGTGGAGATCCTCTTCACCGACGTCAACGTCGACGATATCGACTATGACGCCGACGCCGATCTGATCGCACTGTCGGTGATGCTGACGTGCCAGTTGCCCGGCGCCTTTGAGATCGCCGACCGCTTCCGTTCGATGGGCAAGCCGGTCATCTTCGGCGGTATCGCCACGATGCTCCATAGCGAAGAGGCGGCCCTCCACGCCGACAGCGTCTTCCTCGGCGAGGCCGAAGGCCGATTCGCCCAAGTCATCGATGATTTCAAAGCCGGACGCATGGCCAAGCGTTACGATTACATGCAGAATCATCCGCCGACCGAATCGATCGGCCCGGCCCGGCGAGACATCCTCAAACGCGACCTCTACAACTACCGCGGCATCCAGATGGTCGACCTCGTCCACGCCTCCCGCGGCTGCAAGTTCGACTGCTTCCCCTGCTGCAACGGGTTCCTCGGCGGCAACCGCTTCCGCCCCCGGCCCGTGGAGAAAGTCGTTGAGGAGATCGAGGCCGTCGACAACAACCGCCTGTTCATCGTCGATAACTCCCTCGCCCAAGATCGCGACTGGCTGATCGAACTGTTCACCGCCATCGCCCCCCTCAAGCGAAAGTGGGTCTCCCACCCGGTGCTGTACGATCGCCAAGTGCTGGAACTGGCCGCCGCGGCCGGATGCTGGTACGTCTACCAGGCCATCTTCGATACCTCCGACGTGATCCGCGATCGAATCAAGATGCTCAAAGACTGCGGCATCGGCATCGAAGGAACGATCATTCTGGGGACCGACGATCAGGACGTCGACGCCATCAAACGGCTTGTCGATTTCCTGATCGAAACCGAACTGGACGTCGCCGAGTTCACCATCCTCACGCCGTTCGCCCATACCCAGACGCGCCGGCAGTTGGAGAGCGAAAACCGGATCCTCAGCAACAACTGGCTGGACTACACCGCCGATAAGGTCGTCTTCCAACCCAAGCGGATGACCGTCGACCAACTGGCCGAGATGTACCAGTACGCGTGGGACACTTTTTACGCCAACGGCGGCTACCAACTGAAGATGGGCAAGCTCTTCCAGCAGGTGATCCATCGAGAGATGGAAGACGGCACCCATCGGCGGTTCAATCCGCGTCAGCGGAACCGATTCACACGCAAGCAGGTCCGTCCGACATGAGTAAGATTCTGGTTCTGTCTGCGAACATGGCCGCCATGCCCTACCCCGTTTACCCGCTGGGCATGGCCCACGTGGCCGGGGCGCTGACCCGAGCCGGGCACGACGTCCGCCAATGGGACCGCCTGGCCGCCGGCGGCGACACCCAATCGCTGGTCGACCTCGTCGGCCGGTTCGCCCCCGACGTACTCTGCCTGTCGCTGCGGAATATCGACGACGTCGATTCCACACAGAGCCCCCAAGACAGTTGGGGCCTCGACAGCGGCCGACGCGTCGTCGAGGTTCTTCGCGGCGTAAGCGACGCCCCGATCGTCGCAGGCGGCACGGCCCTGTCGATTATGCCCGAGCAGGTGCGTGCGTATGTCGGCGCCGATTACGGCGTCACCGGCGAGGGCGAGCAGACGGTGCTGAAGGTGATCGACGATCTCGCCAACGGCCGGCCCGTCGAGACGATCGTCACGCCGACGTGCGAACCGCTGAGCGGCAAAAGCATTCCGCAACCGTCGCACGACGACGCGATCCTCCAGTATTACCTGCGCGCCAGCGGCGTCATGGCCGTGCAGACCAAACGCGGCTGCCCCTACCACTGCAGCTACTGCACCTATCCCCTGATCGAAGGGCCGAAGGTTCGCGCCCTGGCCGCCGGCGATGTCGTCGACCATATCGAACGGCTCCAACGCGACTACGGCGCCGAGTCGTTCTTCTTCGCCGATTCGGTCTTCAACGACGCCGGAGGCCACTACCTGCACGTTGTCGAGGAATTGCTCCGCCGCGAGGTGAAGGTGAAGTGGAGCGCCTACTTCACGCCGACGGGCATGGACGCCGCGACCGTGGCGCTGTGCCGGCGAAGCGGGATGTACGCCGTCGAACTGGGGACCGACGCCGCCTCCGACGCCACGCTGGGGGCGATGGGCAAGTCGTTCACCTGGGCCCAAGCGGCCGCGGCCGGATCGCTGCTGACCGATCACGGCGTCGCTTGCGCCCATTTCGTCATCTTCGGCGGCCCCGACGAGACCCCCGAAACCGTCGCCGAGGGCCTGGCGAACATCGCGGCCCTGGACCGGTGCGTCGTATTCGCCTTCTCGGGCGTTCGCTTGTACCCCAACGCCGCGATCACCGCACGGGCGATGGCCGAGGGGGCGATCGACGAATCGACCGACCTTTTCAGAGGGTGCTACTACGTTTCGCCCGCCGTCGACAAGGCCTGGATGGACGAGACGATCGAGCAAGCGTGGGCCGATCGGGCCGATCGGATCTTCCCGGTCGCCAAGTCCGAAAGCCGAATCCGTGAACTGCGATCCCTCGGCTGGAAAGGCTTGCTCTGGGACAAGATTCCGACCCTTCCCGGAACCGGCCGCCGCCGAGCACCGTAATGACGGCCGCGATCGACAGCGGATGAATTCTGCCGCACCCGCTGGGCTGTCAGTTGCACCACCTCGGCGTTCCTCGATGGTGTGCGAATCTGCAAGCGAATCAAGTCGATCGCCCCCGATACAACCACCATCGTAACCTTGCCGGGCGGCGCTTGGACGACGTCGGGGTCCATGAAGGGCATGTAGACCTCCTTGGCCACGTCGAGAACCGCCTTCGCCTCGAAGGGCGAACAGTTCAGCCCGTGCTCAATCTCGTGGAGGAATTGAGCCTCCAGCGTCTTGGAACTGAGGCGATCGAGAACTTCCTTCTTTCGATTACGTATTCCCATGGCAGACTCCTTGTCAATAACCCAAATCATACGGAATCCGACCGGTGGGACATATGTCAAGATGCTAGTACTCTGTCCCAGGGATAATGTGGTGTTATGACGCCGCGCCGGTGATGT
>CBDVCA010000117.1:0-9585 GCA_965372365.1 uncultured bacterium | reverse complement strand
TCACGCCCCAAACCCCGCCGTCGGATCGGCCTTGATCGCCATGCGTTCTGCGTTGGCGGCCCAGAGGGCCTCCAGCGTGTATTCGGTTCCGCATTCGGGGCAGCGGGCGTGGGTAAGGCCGACCATGGCGTAGCCGCACTTGCCGCACAGCAGCATCTCGGCGAAGGCCATCGCCCCGGCGTCTTTGAGGCGTTCAATGCGTTCGTCGGTCGTTTCACGCCATACGAAGACCGTGGCGACCACGTAGGTGATCCCGGCGGCCAGCGTCCCGAACACTGCCGCCTCCTCATTTGCATCCCATTCCGCTGCATAGAACACCAGCCCCGCCGTCAGGGCGCCAACGCCGAGCGAGCCGCACAGGGCCAGAAGCGTCTTTATGCGCCGCCTGCGGGTTGCCCACGCCGCCCCTGACCATGTCAACGTCCAGTACACGTACACAAACAGCAGCGTCGCCACCGTCGTGACCCAAACGACCACGTCACCGGAAACGTTCATGCCGTCGTTCAGTGTCATGACAAGAAGGCCTCCGAAGCCGAAGACCACCGGGACCAAGCAAAGGCTGAGAAGGATGCTGCTGGTGTTTCGCGTCATTGGGGCTCCTCCGTGGGTACATCGTCGGCCGCGGCCGGGGCGCAATTGGGGCAGTCGCCCGCGGCGACAACCAAGGCCGTCATGCAGCGGGGGCAATACGATTGGTGGTTCCGTCGCCACGGGGCGAGCGTTGCCGCGTGTTCCCGGCGCGACAGGCGACAGACCATCACCAACTGGAAAGGAATCGTCGTCAGAAGCAACGCCACTTCCACCCATTCCAAGCGTGTGGCGGCAACCAACAGCACAACACTCTCGACTCCAATCAGAGCAACCGCCACAATCCTGGCCTTGCTCCAACGGACCATTCGACGCCAGATCAACACCCACAAGGTGAGCAGCGTCAGCATACCCGCCCCAAGGATCACTTCCATCCACACCCCGACGTTTGAGGACACGCCATGCGAGTACATTGAAACCGCGGCGAAACTGACGATGGCATTGGCCAGCGGAAACGTCAGGAGGGTCAGCACAAGTTTCACGACGAACGGACGCATTGGCGCTCCCTTACGTATTCATATGCCCCGCTTCGGCAAGATCACAGGTTCGCACGGCTTTGCAGGCGAGCCATCTGCAGATCGGCCGTCGGTCCCACTCGGCTCGCCTTCACCCCGCCGGGGCGATGCGCCGACCGCTTCGGGGACAGGCACTTCGTCCGCTGCGGCGGACTCTGGAGCCAGTCCCCTGCGCTTGGGCGATGCGTTTCCAAATCGAGCGCCAGCGCCTTTCAATCGAAAATCGTCAATCGTCAATCGAAAATCGTCACTCCGTCTCTTCCTCTTCGGCCGTCCCCACCGCCACGGTGATTCGTATGCGATTGATCTTCCGCTGTTCGGCTTCCAGGACGGTGAAGTGGGCGCCCTGATAGTCGAACTCCTCGCCGGAGGTGGGGATGTAGCCCAAGGTCGTGAAGACGAAGCCGCCGGCGGTGTCGTAGTCTTCCTCTTCAGGCAGCTCGATGGGAAGTTCGTCGTTGAGGTCGTCGATATACATCCGGGCGTCCAGTTCGATGGTCTGCTCGTCGATCCGGTGGAACATGGCCGGCTCGGGCGTTTCGTATTCGTCGACGATCTCCCCGACGATCTCCTCGACGAGATCCTCGACGGTGACCAGCCCGGCGGTGCCGCCGTATTCATCCAGGACGATGGCGATGTGCACCTTCTGGGCGCGAAACTCCTTGAGCAAGTTGCTGATGCCCTTGGTCTCGGGAACGAAGAACGGCTCCCGCATCGCGGCCGTCACGTCAAACGGGTCATCAGGGGCCACGGCCAACAGGTCCTTGGCGTACAGAACCCCGACGACACTGTCCAGCGTATCCTCGAACACGGGGATCCGCGAATGGCCGATCGACAGCACCATCTGAACGCACTGGTCGCGAGTCGCCGGAGCCTGGATCGCCTCGATATCGGTCCGGGGGGTCATAATCTCGCTGACGCGAATATCGTGGAACTCGATCACCGACGTGATCATCTCCAACTCGTCGGCGTCGACCCCCGCCTCGGCGGCGCCTTCGGAGACCAGTTGCAGAATCTCCTGCTCGACCTCGTTGGTGCGGCCGTTGGTTTCCTCGGAGCACCCGCTCAGCCGACGAACCGGCAAATCCATCGCCAGGAGAATCCGGGTAACCGGCCACAGAATCCAACGCGTCGCCATCAGGGCCGGCCACATCACCGCCAGGGCGCTCTCGCCGGCGTACTTGGCCCACGCATGCGGCAGGCCGATGCCGAAGACGGCCACAATCACCGACGCCCCGCACAGGGCCAGCACGGCGTTGGGCCAGCCCGGAGAATCCTGACCCTGCATAAGAGCGGCCAGCACGAGTAGATAAGCCACCATCCGCACCAGCGCAGTGACCACGAGCCATTCTTCGGTCAGCCCTTCGAGGCTCTTGAGCCAGCGGCCGCGACGGGCCCCGGAGAAAGCATGCTCCAACCGCACGCGACTGGGGTTGCGTAGCGTGTAGTGAGCGATGGAGTAAAGCAGCGTAATCAGGATCGCACCAATCAGTACGACCCACGTTGCAGCATTCACCTTGTCTTAGGCTCCGACCAGAACGTCCCCGATCAACTCATCGGCGCGGCCGGGGTACAAACCACGCATTCGCATATCAGATGATACCCCAAACCGCCACTATGGCAAGGTAGGTTCTGGGGCAATTCCGTGTCGATACCCCCCCCAGCCGGGCCGTTGGCGGCTCCTACCGCAACTGCCAACGCCGACGCAGTATCCACTCAATCGTTATAATCGTTACAAACAGTACAAATCCCCAAGTAAAATCGTACAGACGAACCACCGCCGCAGTCATCGCCGGCTGCATCTCGCGGCTTCGCGAGACCATCACGTCCACAAGTTGGGTCAGATTTTCAAGTTCTGCGCTTCGACCCCCCGAAACTCGCGCCACCTCCGCCAACAGGGCGTCGTCACGTCCGGTTCGCTCGGTTTCGGGGCTATACGGGGCCACCGTAAGGGAAATCTCGTCGTGGACGTCGTGTGCGCCGGCGCCGGCGCGGGCGGCGAATCGAAGCGTGTACGAACCGGGTTCGGCGGCCTCGAAAACGCCTTCCGCCCCGGCGCCCGCGGCAACCAGGCGGATCGTCCGGGTCGCGGCGCCCGTCTGGCCGTCGGGGACGATCTCGACCGAGAC
This sequence comes from uncultured bacterium, assembly GCA_965372365.1. Classification (GTDB taxonomy): domain Bacteria; phylum Planctomycetota; class Phycisphaerae; order SM23-33; family FEN-1343; genus CBDVCA01. The sequence goes on along the minus strand of CBDVCA010000117.1, from coordinate 6,353 downwards.
CGCCGGGTCGTCGAGGCCGCGAGTGAAGGCCGCGAGGCTGACGGTATCGCCCACGCGGAAGCATCTGCGTGCGACGCGACCGATGACCGCGGCGGGGGCGGCGCCGGATCGGGTCTCAACGTCGGCCAGGTAGCGAACCATCTGCCGCCAGAATCGCCCGTAGGGGTCGTCGGCGCCGCGAGCGGCCAATTGAAGGCGCCACTGCCACGTGGTGAACGGCGTAAACACCAGCGACCGCCCCTTGCCCGACGACCGCACCGCCAACACGATCCGCTCGCCGGCGCCGGCGGTCGGGTGAATCGCCAGGGCGGTCGCCCCGCCGGTCAGCCCAACGGTGCGAACACAGCCGGTCAGCGGCGGCAACGTCAACTCCGGCTCGCGCCCCGCCGGCCCCCACATGAACTGCTGCGTACCCGCCATCATCGGATGGCGCAGCCCGTCGGCGGTCAACTGCGGCACAAACGCGATGCTGTCGCCCCCGATATCGCGGCCGCCGAGGCGAACCGGGAGCACGTCCTGCACTGGCGTATCGCCGTACCCTCCCGGCCCCAACGCCGCGGCTCCGCCCAGCATGGCCAGGCCGTTGCCCGCGCGAACGAAACGGGCCAGGCGGTCGAGTTGGGCGGCGGTCCATACGGAGCTGTCCACATCGCCGATAATCACCACGTCGAACAGGTCCCACTCCTCGGCCGCGTCCGGCAGGGCCGACAGGCTGCGACCGCCGATCGAACCGTTGACGACGAACGTGTCGGCGCTGAGGCGGACCAGCGTGATGAGTTGGACGTTCGGATCGCTACGCAACTGCCGCGACAGGAACTTGTACTCCGGGCGAATCGACTCGACGTACAGCACGCGAATCTGCGGCGCCCCCACGAACAGATGAACGTCGGCCACGTTGTCGGCGACGCTACTCTCGCCGGGGATCTCGTCGATGTGAACGCTGAGCCTGCGGCGACTCGCATCGCCGTCGGCCGCGACGTTGGCGCTGCCGGGAACGAACGACAGCTTCACCACCTCGGTCACGTCGGCCGCGGTCGGTGCGAAAGTGTGTTCGGCGAGCTCGAAGCCATCCTGGCGCAGACGCACGCGAACCAGTTGATTTGTCAGGTGCGCCGCACGAACACGGGCCGTGACCGTGCATAGATTGTCGCTGATCGCCTCCGGGGGCGCGACGACCGACTCGATGCTCGCGTTGGGGGCGGCCTCGCCGGAGCCAGCCCCGGCGGCGCCGACGATGATGGTGTATACCGGCGAGCCAAGTGTCGCCGCGGCGGCCCGGGCGTCGTCGGAACCGGTCTGCAGACCGTCGGAGAACACCAGCAGCCCCGCCGACGGTTCGGCCGATCGGCCGGGGGCCGAAGCGGTCAGCGCCGCGGCCAACCGCGTGCCGTCGGCTCCGGGGCCTGCGGCGGCGAGTACGCGGAGATCGGCCAGATCATCGGCGTCCCGCACCCCCTCGGCGAAGCTGCGATAGCGAACGTCGAACGAATCGGCCAGCCGATCGACGCAGCCGACCAACGCCCCCACCGCCTGCTCGTAGCGGTTCGGCAGACCGGGGTAGTCGATCGCGGCCATACTTGCGGAGCGATCGACCAAGACAGTCAGCCCCGGCCGGAAAACTGTCTCGTCGACGGGTTGGATCATCGTGGGTTTGAACAGCAGCCCCGCCACGGCCGCGACGGCCAGCGTTCGCAGCACCGTCAGCGCAGCGAGGCGGGCGGCGCCCAACTCGCCGAAGACGTCGGCGTAAAACACCCCCACCGCCGTCACGACCCACCCGGCCGCTACGACGGTCCACAACGTGTGCGGATCGGGCGAGCCCCACAGTACGACCGCCGCGGCCGCGACCAGCGCACCGGTCGCCGTCAGGGGAAGGAGGTATCGCTTGGGATTCGACGACGCGGCCGTCGCGATCGCCAGGGCGGCGAACAGGCTCGCCGGTCCGCCGACGGCCGCCAGAGCCGGCCACGCGCCGCCGCGACCGCTCAGCAGGCGCCCCAGCCCCACCGCCAGCAGCGCCGCAGCCGCGGCCGTCGCGATGACGACCTGCAGGGTCGCATCAGGCGAACCTTCAAAGATCAAACCGACGCCAAGCATGTGCGTTGGGCCTTTCTGGCGACCCTCGCACCCGAACCGTAATCGCCCGGGGTCGCGACGCCGCATATCAGGATACAACGCAGTTGCGTCGGTGTCGATTACTGTGTCGTGACACCGAAATTGGCCTTCAGGATCACGAAGTCGTCGAGGTCCACGACGCCGAGAGGTCGCCGAGCGGCCGCCGCGTCAAGAGCATGGGTGGGGGCTGCCTCGGCTGTCTCGCCCGGGCGAGGCGAATCCCGGGGCGCCGGGATACCCGGACCACGCAAGCGTAGGGGGCTGGCTCGGGAGTTCCGGCTTGCCGGGACGGACGTGCCTGTACCCGGACCATGGCCGCACGCCATGAAACTTCCCCGATCCGCCTTCGCGGCGCCGCCGATCAACGCGATGTCAACGCTATGTCGACGCTACGGGTACAGGCGCCTTCGCTCCCGCTTCGCCCTTCAGGCGGCGAGTCGCTTCGGAGTCAGTCCCCTGCGCTCGCCTCGGCGTTGGCAGCGACGGACATCGCCGCTCCGGCCGCGGCGGCCGCGGTGGAGCCGAACGTGCTCTTGAGAATGACGAAGTCCTCCAGCGTGACGGCGCCATCGCCATCGGCGTCGCCCTGGGCTTTGGTGACGGGGCTCTGACCGAAGTGAGTCTTCAAGATGACAAAGTCCTCCAGATCGACCACGCCGTTATCGTCGAAATCGGCCGCGAGGCCGTCCGGCGCCGGCTCGAAGGACCCTGGCGTCGGCGTCTCGGCGATCCAGTTGGCCGGATCGTTCCCGAACACTTCGCCGATTCGCTGCAGCGACGCCCCCGTCCCGTCGGCGCCGATGGGCCACGGGGCCTGATCGCTGAACGCGACGGCGTCGGCGACGATGTACGGGTGGAACGTCTCGCCGGTCGGAGGCGTATCGGGCGTCAACAGCCTGATGGTCTCGCCGGAATTGCTCAACTGGCCGGACCATCCGCCGAGGATATGCACACCGGGGATCAGCCCGGAAAGATCGTACGCATCCATGAAGTCGTTGAGTTTGTCGGTATTGGTCAGTTGGAAGTCGACGATGAGCAGCGTTCCGCCGGGCGCGATCGACGCGCCGGTGGGGAAATCGAACTCGACGCCGCCTTGGAGCCTCCACGGGGCGGTTTCGCCGATGCCGGGAACGCCGTTGCCGTTGGCGTCGAACCAATCCAGCGGAACGGTGACGTCGGTCCGGTTGTACAACTCGATGAATTCCAGATCGTCCTCGTCCACCCCGCTGGGCGGATCGGAGTGGTACATAATCTCGCTGATAATCACCGAAGCGATGATGGGATCGTCGTTATTGGGATCGCCCAGCGTGAGCGTCTGCAGCGAGGTCAACTCCCCGGACCCGTTGGGATACCGGCCGAACGGGACCCCATTGAACGAGGCTCTGAACTGAACGTGATCGACAAAACGCTCCAGAACGCCGCCGGCGTTGGCGGCCATCAGCCACAGATCGTCGCCCTCGGCGCCGTTGAGCCCGAAATCGTTCGGGTCGTCGTCGGCCGTCGACGGCGTCAGGCCGGTCGCGTTGAAATCGTATTCATCGAACACCACGTACCCCCCGGCCGCAATCGTGGTCCCGTCGGGGATGCGGAACTTCAGGTAGTTCTTGTGGGTGTCGCTGAGATACCAGCCCCCGATATCGATGGGGGCGTCGGTGGTGTTGTGCAGTTCGATCGAATCGCTCTGGGGGAAATCGGTGTGGCTGAGCACTTCGTTGACCACAACGTCGCCGAGGATCCCGGCGCCGGTCCACATGAGCGTACCGCCGAATTCGCCGCTGGATCGCCAGTTGGCCGGGTCGTCGTAATCGCCGGCCGTATCGATCACCTCCAGCGAGGCGCCCTTGCCGTCGGCGCGGCCGGGCCAATCGGAGCTGTCGTCATAGGTGAAAGCGTGAATCTCGCGACCCGAGACGTCGATCAGGGCCAGCGTCTCGCCTCCGTTATCCAGCGAACCGGTGTACACGCCGGTCGCGGGGAAACCCGGACGCCGCATACCGAAGGCGTCGATATTGCGAACCAGGATGATCCGCTCACCGGCCAGGAGGGTGGTTTCGCCGAAGGCGTACTGCACGCCCTCATCGAACGCCAGCCCCATCGTACTGATCGGCGTGTCGCTGACGTTCCGCAGTTCGATGAACTCGAAGTCGTCGGCAGTGTAGCCGGCGGCGATTTCGGCGGGGCTGGGAGGATACGGATTGTAATTCAGTTCGGTAATCTTCAACGCCGCCGGCGCTGGCCGCGGCGTAGCGGCCAGCGACATCGCCATCGTCACGACGATGAGAATGTAGCGTTCGACCCTCTGTATGTGTTTTCCAGCCACGGCCGCTCTCCTCCATGGGCCTGCCAAACGCCGAACCGCCTTCGATTCCCACGCTTGGATCGGAAGATTATACCACAGCATCGCGGTTCCGTCTGCCCGGATTCGCGTCGCCGGCATTCCCGCGGCACAGGCGCACACATGGAGATTCGGCATAGGGCGCCGTCGGCTCCGGTCTCCGGTTGACTTTCACCACGACCGTGCTATCCTTCTCCTGCCGCGGCTGCCGGCGCACGATCGAACGGGCGCTCGCTCGGGACCGATTGTCCCACCCAAGCCGCAAGCCGTTGAAAGACCACAACATACGCCCGTAGCTCAACCGGATAGAGCAGCGGTCTTCTAAACCGCAGGTTGGAGGTTCGAGTCCTCCCGGGCGTGATGGGTCTCTTGGGGCGGCCGTCGATCAGGCCCCGAAGATGGGCGAACTCCAGGCCCGGTGGTCATTCACCTGGCGAACGCGGGCGCAATACACATCGCCAACGGACGCCGCCGGCGCCCTTCGCCGGCTACGGCGTCGGCGAATTGGCCGGGAAACTCAGGACGATGGCGCCGTCGGCGTCTTCCATCTTGGCCTTGGGATGCTGGCGGTTGCCGGTGGCTTTGGCGACTTCGCGATTGACGTAACCGAACACTTCAAAGACGGTCACCTCACCGTTGCCGTCGCCGTCGCCGTCGGCGGCCCCGCTGAGGGCGCGAAGGAGATAGTAGGTAAAAACGCCGTGGCCGTATTGGGGATCTTCCTGGCTCACTTCGCTCCCCGCCGAGGCGGTGATAATGACGCGGCCTGACGTGCTGGTACGCATTGATGCCGATCGACACCAAGTGTACTTTTCCTGTGGGTTCCTCGAAAATCACCGTGCGGCTCTTGGTTTCGACCAGCCCGTCGGTATCCCAAGCGGTGATCTCAATCTCGTTAACGCCAGGGGTCAACCGCGCCGCCACCGCGAATTCGACTTCACGCTCCGCGGCCGGCCTCGACCTGCCGGCGACGCCGATGGCCTTGTCGCCGGCGGAGTCTGCGAGCTCCTCACCGTTGAGGCGGATCCGCAATCTCGCGATCCCCTGGTCGTCGGCCGCGACGCCGCGAATGGTCGTCTTGGCCCGCGTCGTCGCCTTCTGCGCCGTCGGGCTCGACAGCACAATCATCGGCCCGCGGCTCTACAGCACCGTAATCACGCCCCCGCCGGTCGTCGCCGCCGTCTGGACATCCGGCGCGGTCGACGTCAACTGCTCTCGGGCGATCCACCCGGCGTCCACGCCCTCGGTCGTAATTCGATACCACTGCCCCAACTCCCCCGTCACGCTCATCGGCGTCCCCGCCGTCGCCCTCGCCAACACGGCCGTATCATCGCCGGCCCCGGCCCGGATCGCCGCATCGTCGCCGCCGACATACATCTTCGCGCGATACGCCAGAATCGGCTCGGGGACGTCCTGGTCCAGCGGAAGATTAAGCCGCTCCCGCTTGGTGACATCAAGATAGCTCTCAGACACCTTCAGTACGGGCTGAAGGCTTGTCACCCGGGCCGTCTTCTTCGTCGTCACCGTCAGCCGCACCTGCGCTTCTTCGCCGGGCGCCAGCGATTGAAGCCGATCGAAGCCCGTATTGACCACAATGCCGCGGATTCGGCTCAGCTCAAGCAATTCGATCTTCACGTTCTTCGCCAGCCCCCGGCCGACATTGCGCACCGTCACCAGTAGATCAACCGCCTCGCCCTTCTGAATCCGCCCGCTCTTTCCGATAGGCTGCATCCCGGTAGACGAACTCACAACGTGCGATATTGTATCGTTGACTGGCCGTGGTCGCCATGGATCGCGTGTAACCAAGTCCCTATTTCCATTCACTCTGCGATTGTCCGGCGGTCCTATGGAGTGCGGCGGCCACGACGCCGCTTTCACTTCTCCGACGGCAGCCAAAGCGGCG
>CBDVCA010000116.1:0-9607 GCA_965372365.1 uncultured bacterium | reverse complement strand
GGCGCTATGGGACGGACCCTACCCCGGCCCTGACGGACCGGGCTACAAATCTGTCGGCCCTGCGGGCCTCAACGGCAGATTCACTTGAGTGATCGAACCCAATTCCAAGCACGCTCTAGCATCATGGCCGAACGAATACCCGCCACCGGTTCGGGATGAGAGCTCGATTATTGAAAAGAACCTGTGAACGGTTACTCCGTTTGCCGCTCTTGCGTTGCCGTGGGTTCGTCGCCTGCGTCGCCGTGGGTCGTTCAATCGTCAATTGTCAATCGTCAATCGACAGTCGCCTGTCACTGCGTCAGTATTTCTCTGACCTTTTCGGCGAGGTCTTGGAGACGGTAGGGTTTTTGGAGGAAGCCTGCGAGGCCTGTGCCGACGAAGCGTTGTGTGACTTCCTGCTCGTTGTAGCCGCTGGACATAATCACGCGGACATCGCGGCTGATGCGTCGCATTTCGCGGAAGGCTTGTTCGCCGTCCATGTGCGGCATGGTCAGATCGAGAATAACGCAGACGATCTCGTCATGCTGCTGGTCGAACAGTTCGACCGCCTCGCGACCGTCGGCGGCGACGATCACATCGAACCCGACCCGTTCGAGCATCTGCTTGCCGACGGTGCGAACGGTCTCCTCGTCATCGGCCAGCAACACGCGGCCGGTCCCTTGCCATTGATCCGCCTGCACAGGCTTGGGCCTGGGCATCGCAGCAATGTCGGTCGCCGGCAGGAGCAGCCGGAAGGTGGTGCCGCGTCCGAGTTCGCTGTAGACCCGGATGGCGCCTTCGTGGCCTCGGATGATACCCAGCACCGCCGCGAGGCCCAGGCCGCGGCCGGTGAACTTGGTGGTGAAGAACGGCTCGAAGATTCGCTCTTTGGAGTCGCTATCCATTCCACAGCCGGTGTCGGATACCTGCAGCGTGACGTACAGGCCCTCGGGCAGGTCGCCGGCCAGATAGGTGTTGGTCAGGTAGTCGCGGTCGCAGTCCATCGCCCCGGTCGTGATCGAGATAATCCCGCTTCGGTCGCCGATGGCCTCGGAGGCGTTGGTGATCAGGTTCATAATCACCTGGCGCATCTGCGTGGCGTCGGCCATGATCGTCGGGACATTCACGGCGAACTCGTATTTTAGAACCGCCTTCTTGGAGATCGCCACCTCCAGCATGTGGGCCATCTCTTCGACGATGTCGGAGATGCTGATCGGCTCGACGACGAAGCGGCCCTTGCCGGAGTAGGCCAGCATCTGCTTGCACAACTCGGCGGCCCTTCCGGAAACGCTGCGGATCTCTTCGAGATTCGATCGGACCGGCGACGTTGGCGACAGGTCGTTCAGGGCGAGGTCGGCGTTGCCCAGGATGCCCATCAGGAGGTTGTTGAAGTCGTGGGCGATGCCCCCGGCGAGGACGCCGAGGCTTTCGAGCTTCTGGACGTGCTGCACCTGGGCCTCGAGGGCCAAGCGTTCCTCATCGTCCCGCTTGCGCTGGGTCACGTCGCTGAACATCACCACCACGTTGCCTGGGGTGCTCTGGACGGCGTACACTTCGAAAGCGCCGGAGATTTTCCCGTCCTCGTAGTGTAACTCGCTGGTCGTCCACGGCTCGCCGGTCGAGGCGACATGGCGGTACTGATCGGGCGCGTCCGTGCCGGCAAGATGAAGAAACGCTTCCTCGATCGGCTTGCCTACGATGGTATCGGCCCTCACGCCGGTGATCGTCTCGGCCGCGGGGTTCACCGTAACCAGTTCGAGTCGCCCGTCGGGGTCCAACCGGTACAGGTGAATGCCCATCGGCGACGCTTCAACGATATTGCGGAACTGCTGCTCGGACGCTCGCAGGGCCGCCTCGGCCGCTTCTCGCTTGGAATCGTCGCCTTGGGTTGTCGCGACCCTTCGTTCCCGCTCGGCCAACTGCGACTCCAAGTCCGTGATGCGTTCACGAAGGCGTCGCGTTTCGTCGCGCAACTGCTCGATCGTCATCTCGTCATCCCGCACAGGCCACACTCCCTTATCGGCGATACGCCGCTCCGTCAGATCGAAATGCAGGCGCACCCAACGCGCCTCTGGGGCGTAGTCTATCCGCTCCGGTCGGGACGTGCAAGGGGCCGAAAGGGGGCGGTGATTGTTGATGATTGATCGTCCGATGACGAGTGACCGGCGGCCCCTCGATTACGTCGTATGCGATCGAAAGAACTCGGCGATACGGTCCTTGCCAGCGGCGCCGGTGGCGACCGAGAGGGTGATGTTGACCAAGCCTTCTTCGTCGATGTCGATGTCGATGTCGTTGATCGTGAGGAACACGATCGCGGCGGCGGCGCCGGTTCTCTTGTTGCCGTCGAGGAATGGGTGGTTCTGCACGATGTGGTACAGGTAGGCCGCAGCCATTTCGAACATGTCGGCGTGGAGATACTCGCCGCCGAAAGACGCTTGCGGCATTGCGATGGCGGACTGAAGCAAGCCGATGTCCCGCGCGCCGTCGATGCCACCGTAGCGTTCGATCAGGCTTCGGTGCAGACGCACGACGTGGTCGAAATCCAGGAACGTGGGCGCCATAGATTACTCTGCGAGCTTCTTCATCGCGTTGCCAAACCGCTTGTGGACCATCGCGACGGCGTCTTCAAACTTCTTCTCCTCCGCGGCGGATCGGACGGGCGTAAGGATCAGCGATCGGCCGTCGGAGATGATGTCGAACGGGGTCTCGGGCGTGGCTTTGAGCAACTCGAGAATCGGCTTGTCGATCACCATCGCGTAGCTGTTGCCGTGTTTGGTCAGTTTCTTAATCATCAGATCGCCTCCAAGGACGGTATACACAATACATACATAGTATATACATCGTCCTTACGTTCGTCAAGCCACAATCAACTACCCCTCCTCAGGTCGGCGGCGTACCCGCTCACCGTCGGCGGCGTGATCCGGCGTGAGCGGTCCCAGGCGTCGATGGCGTCGTTGAGGTCGGCGATGACGCCGGCGTGGTCGCCGGCGTGTGTGACCGGGTTGCGGTAGGTGATGAGTTTGTAGCGGCCGCGGCGGATCATCACGCGTCGGTCGCCGTCGCGGTAGTGGTGAAAGCCGTAGTCGATCTCGCTGAAGACCGGCTCGTCGTCGGCGAGGCGATGACGCCGGGCCCGGTCAGGAACATTGGCACGCGGGCCGAAACGTCCCAGAAACTCCGCTAGCCGACCGCGACGCGGCGGTTGTCGTTGCAAATGGTTCGCCGGGGTGGTAGCCTTCGGCGGGCGGCGCGAATGGAATGCGTTGCCGGTGGGTTTCGGGACGGTTGATATCATGGATGCGATCATCATCATTTTCGTCTTTGTCTTCGCCGCGTGCGTGGGCAGTTTTCTCAATGTTGTCATCTACCGCATGCCGCGGGGCGAGAGCATTGTATCGCCGCCGAGTCGGTGTCCGGGGTGCGGAGGCGGCATCGCGTGGTACGACAACATCCCGATCCTGTCGTGGCTGGCGCTGCGCGGCAAGTGCCGCCATTGCGGGGTGAAGATATCGCCCCAGTACATCGCCATCGAAACCGCCGCCGGCCTGCTGGCGGTCGGCCTGTACGTGTGCTACTTCACGCTCAAGGTTCGCCGACTGGGTCTCGGGCCTGAAGATGCGGTGGGAGCCGAGGCGCTAAAATTCGCCCGGGCGTGGCCCATGTTCATTGCGCACGCCGGGCTGCTCTTCGCCTTGCTGGCGTGTGCCGCGGTCGATATCAAGTATTACATCGTGCCTCTGCCGGTCATGTGGACGGTGGCTGTCGTTGGAGCGGCGGCGGCGGCGTTTCGGCCGCATCCGTTCCTGGCGTCGGCGTCGGCGACGCACGTGGCGATGAGCCTGGCGGCGGTGGCGGGGTTGGCGGCGGCCTTAGTGGCCATCGCGAAGGGGTGGCTGAAGCGCAGCTTCGCCGACGCTCCCGACTGGAACGGTCCGGGCGATGAACTGGCTCCGCCGGCTCCGAAGAAGGCGGCCGCCAAGAACAAGCGAGCGAAGCACTCGGCGAAGCGTAAGCGAAAGAGACGCGGCAGCGTTGGCGCGACGGCCGAAGCGGGCGTAAACTCGAGGGTGGAGGTCTTGCGTGAGCTGTTGTTCCTGGCGCCGGCGTTCCTGTTGGCGTTGGCGGCGTGGGCGGTGCTGACGCATGTGCCGGCGGCGGGTCGATGGTGGGGCCAGTGGTTCGATGCGGCGGTCCATCCGAGTTTGGCACCGCGGCTGACCGGGGTCGGCGGGGCGTTGTTCGGGTTTCTGATGGGGGGGCTGTGGATATGGGGCACGCGGATTCTGGCGACGTTGGCGTTGGGTCGTGAGGCGATGGGGATGGGCGACGTGCACATTCTCGCCGGCGTCGGCGCCGTGACGGGGTGGGTCGTGCCGGCGTTGGCGTTCTTTGCCGCACCGGTCAGCGGGATTGTGGTGGTGCTATATCTGTTCATCACGCGTCGACAGCGTGAACTGCCCTATGGCCCCTGGCTGGCGTTGGGAACCGTGTTGGTGATGATCTTCTACGATAGACTCGTCGAGTACTTCGGGCCGGGCCTGACGGCCCTGAGATCCGCGTTCGGATAGTTCCTCGGTTCGACACTTGACGCTCCTGCGGGGTGAGACATGATGAAACTTAAGGCGATTATGCTGCTGGGGCTGTGCGGAGTGACCCTGGGCGGGGCCTTGTTCGTGGTGCTTACGAACATGGGCAACACCTGGGAGGTGCATCTGTTCTGGAAGACGATCCCCCTCAAACGGGGCACAATGCTCCTGTGGGCCGGTACGGCGGGAGCCGTTCTGTGGGCCATTTGGCGAACCGCCCTGCCGGCGGGATTCCGAGCGGCCAAGCAGTGCCGAAAGACCGGCGCCGCCAAGGCGACGGCCGACCGGCTCAAGAAGCTTGAATCCGGCTCCGAACCGAAACCCCCGGCCACATAGGGATTCCCTCGCGCCGGGCGAGGTGGTACAAGTACTGCGTGGGGCGTCGGGGCGTTTGCATGGACGCCAAGGATGGCTCCTCTTGGTCATGACGACTTAAGAGGCTATGAGATAAGGAGATGGGAATGATCGCTTCTAGAGGATTCAGGTTGGTCGCCTTGGCGGCTTTGGCCGCGGGTTTGGTTGGCTGCAATACGGTTCCGCAGGTGGAGTACGACGCTCTGCAGACCCGGTACAACGAGTTGAACGATCAGAACGCCGACCTGAACCAACAATTGCTGCAATCCAAGGGTCACGAGAGCCAACTGCTGGCCGAACTGGTCGGCGCCAAGCAGCGTGCGGAGCGAGCGGAAATGGCGGCCACGCAATTGCGGAATCGCCCGGCTCCGGTTGCGGCTCCGGCTCCCCGGCCTGTGGCGCCGGTCTACGGCGGCGGCCGGGTCGGCAAAGAGATCAGCCTCGGCAGCGACGGGCTCTTCGAGGCGGGCAAGGCCACGCTCAAGAGCAGCGGCCGCAATCGCTTGGGTAAGCTGGCGGCGATGATCAAACGAGACCATCGCGGCGATACGGTATTGGTGTACGGTCATACCGATAGCGATAAAATCCGTAAGAGCAAGTGGAAGGACAACCTCGAGTTGGCCGCCCAGCGTGCGATGGCCGTGACGCGCGAGCTGATCCGCAGAGGCGTGTCGGCCAAGGACATCGAGACGATCGCCGTCGGCGAACATCGTCCGGTGACCAGTAACTCCACCGTGACCGGCAAAGCCAAGAACCGCCGCGTTGTGGTCAAGATTGTGGAATAGACCGGCAGAGCGAACATGATAGCGATTATCGATTACGGGATGGGCAACCTGCGAAGCGTCGCCAAGGCGGTCGAGCGAATGGGCGGGGAGGCGAAGGTTGTCGACACGGCCGAGCAAGTGCTTGCCGCCGAGAAGGTGATTCTTCCCGGGGTGGGCGCTTTCGCCGACGCTATGACCCACCTGACCGATCGCGGCCTCGTCGATGCGATCAAGCAGGTGATCGGCGAAGATCGCCCCTTCCTGGGCATCTGCCTGGGCCTTCAACTGCTGTTCACCACCAGCTACGAAGATGGCGTCCACGCCGGACTCGACGTGATCGCCGGGGAGGTCAAACACTTCGACTTCACCGATACCCCCGACGGAGCCGACCTGGCCATCCCCCACATGGGATGGAACAGCATTCAGTGGGACCGCCCGTGCCCGCTGCTGACCGGCGTCGAACACGACAGCTACGTCTACTTCGTGCACAGCTATCATGTGGTCTGCGCCGATCCGGAGGTCGAGGCCACCTGCACCGACTACGGCTACCGTTTCACGTCGAGCATCCAACGCGGCCGCCTGTTCGCGACCCAGTTTCACCCCGAGAAGAGCCAGAGCGTGGGCCTGAAGATGATCGGGAATTTCGTGGCCATGTAGAACGACGGCCGATTGCCGATCCTGAGGCAAAGGCTCGTTGGGTTGGACGGTTTCCCTGCGTCCCGATGTCCCGATGGGTTCACGAATTTCCTGCTGGCGTCCGGGTTGGGGATCGTGTATATAGGTGCTCAGGATGGGGGGTGTCACGGCCTTGGCGATGCCCAAGCCTGAAGCCGCGAAGTATGAATCGCGGCGATTGCGGGCGGGATGTTTTGTGACCGGGCCGCTCCCGAAGTGAATGTATAGAGATGAATCTCGCTATCCGCCGCGGATCTGCGGGGCGTAAGGATTCGTCTACTTTTCCTGCCCATGGCGGCTGCGCGAGTCGACGGTTGGCTCGTGGCTCGAGAAGGTATAGAATTCCCTATCACACTTCTTGACTGGCCGGCCGTCCGACGCGGCGGTCGCCGGCGCCGTGGGAGGCCCTCGTTTGTCGCGCGAGCGAAGATGGGCGCCATAAGTCTAGTATTAGAGAAGGGATGCATATGCACAGTGAGACGAAAGAGATTACCGAACTGATTCTGAAGGCCGCCGAGAAGGCGCGTCGAGAAGTGGCCACCGAGCCGGAGCCGGGGCTGACTCACCCGGTCGAATGGCCGGTGGAGTGCACGGTCGGGCCGGGTTTGGAAGGTGCGATCTCGTGCGAGACGAAAATCGGGTATGTCAACGGCACCAAAGGCTGGCTCATCTATCGCGGCTACGATATCTTCGATCTGTGCGCCCGGTGCACGTTCGAGGAGGTTGCCTATCTGTTGCTGCACGGCGACCTTCCGACGACCGACGAACTGGCGGGGTTCAACCTTAAGATGTCGTCCTACGGCCACCTTCCCCAGACCGCTCGCCTGCTGATGGGTTTCCCTGTGGAGCAGATGAACCCGATGGCCGCGTTGCGTATGGGTACGATCTTGATGCGGCAAGAGTTTACGTTTGTCGATCATGACGCCGCCCGGCCGACGCTCGATAGCGCCATCAGCGCCGACGAAGACTCGATCCCCATGGAAACCTTGCCCAAGGGCGAGAAGCGGGCGATCTATGAATTCCACCACGGGGCCGGCAGGGACCTGCGCAAACGGCCTCGGAAGGTCGGTAAGATGCTGCAGGATTCGGCCGGGCTGGACTCGTGCTACCACCTGCTGGCCGGCGTGATGACCCTGGCGGCGGCGATCTGCCGTCTGCGCGAGGGTCGGCTGCCCATCGAACCGGACCCGGAACTGGGCTTCGCGGCCAACTTCCTGTACATGACCTCCGGCCGGCGTCCGACGGCCGTCGAAGCGCGGGTTATGGACGTATCGCTGATTCTGCACGCCGACCACGGCATGAACGCCAGCACATTCGCCGCGATGGTGGTCGCCTCGACGCTTTCGGATATCTACTTCGCCGTCGGCTCCGGTATCGCCGCTCTCAACGGTCCGCTTCACGGCGGGGCCAACGAGAAGGTTCTCAGCATGCTCAGCGAGATTGGCAGCGTGGAGAACGTGCCGGCCTGGTACGAGCACGCCTCCGCTCGCAAGCGGAAGATTACCGGGTTCGGCCACCGGGTCTACAAGGCTTACGACCCCCGTGCACGCGTGCTGGCTCCGCTGGCGCGGTATTTGGCCAAGGGCAACGCCGACGTCCGCAACCAGTTGCAGATCGCCGCGGCGCTGCAGAAGCGCGTGGTCGCCACATTGGGCAAGAAGAAGGGCATCTTCCCCAACGTCGACTACTACTCCGGCCTGGTGTACAGGTGCCTGGGCATTCCCGACGCCATGTTCACGCCGATCTTCGCCGTCGCTCGCGTATCGGGCTGGACGGCCAGGGTGCAGGAGTATCTCGAGAACAATCGCATTTTCCGCCCTCGGGCGATGTATGTCGGCCCGTTCGACAAGCGACCGCTGCCGATCGACAAGCGGAAATCGTGATAAATGAAAAAAGGATCGAAAAAGGTCTTGTGACGCTTGGTTTTGTAGACGGGCGTTATTAGAATCAAATATTCGGGAGGACGTTTCTTCAACCGAGACGGGTTGAACGTCGGCTGGCGCCTTGCTTTGTTGTTCCCAAAGTACTCCTAGTCCAACACCCGTCGTGCATTCAGGTACACGGAGACTGTGTAGAAACCATGGACGAAAAAAACATCGGATCTGGCATACTGGAAATCACCCCCAAGGGCTATGGCTTCCTGCGGCGTGAAGAGAATCGTTTCCGGGCGACGCCTGGCGACGTCTTTGTCGGCAAAGATTTCATCGGCGGCGAGCGCCTTCGTGCGGGCCTGTTCATCGAGGCCCAAGTCGGCGCTCCCACGCGCCGCAAGGGCGGTCCGAAGATGGAAGCCCTGCTTCGAATCAACGGTCGGCCCGCGGACGACTACATCGAAGTTTCGCCGTTCGCCGATCTGACGGTGATCGATCCGCAACCTCAGTTGAAGCTGGAAACCGAAGGCGGTCCGTTGGAGATGCGAATTCTCGATCTGCTCTGCCCGATCGGTCGCGGCCAGCGCGGGCTGCTCGTGGCGCCGCCGCGTAGCGGCAAGACGGTTCTGCTTCAGCAGATGGCCAAGGCGATTACCGCTAACCATCCGGAAGTTCACCTGATCGTGATGCTGGTTGATGAACGTCCTGAGGAACTGACCGATTTTCAGCGCAGTATCGAGGGCGAGGTCGTGGCTTCGACCAACGATCAGGACGTGCAGAACCACATTCGCGTAGCCGAGTTCGCCATCGAGCGCGCCAAGCGGATGGTGGAGTTCGGCACCGACGTCGTGATCCTCATGGACAGCCTGACCCGGATCGGCCGGGCCTACAACCGCGCCATCGACGGCAGCGGCCGCACGATGACCGGCGGCATGGACATTC
The DNA here is from genome assembly GCA_965372365.1 of uncultured bacterium. Classification (GTDB taxonomy): domain Bacteria; phylum Planctomycetota; class Phycisphaerae; order SM23-33; family FEN-1343; genus CBDVCA01. Next base: position 436 of record CBDVCA010000116.1, on the reverse strand, counting down.
GGGCGCTTCAGATTCCCAAACGTCTCTTCGGCGCCGCTCGCAAGATCGAAGGCGGCGGGTCGCTGACGATTATAGCCACGGCGTTGGTCGAGACGGGAAGCCGCATGGACGACCTGATCTTCGAGGAGTTCAAGGGCACCGGCAACATGGAGCTCGTACTCGATCGCAAGGCGGCCGAGAAGCGGATCTGGCCGGCGATCGATATTCCCCGCACGGGCACTCGCAAAGAGGAACTGCTGCTGGAGCCGTGGAAGTTGGAGAAGCTGCACCTGCTCCGCCGGGTTCTCAGTTCCATGAGCGTCGACCAGGAACTGCCTCACCTGATCAAAGCGGTCGGGCGATTCAAGAACAACGACGAGTTCCTCCGCCAGTTCGACGTACGCTAGTACCCTGTCCCAGGGATACTGTGGTGTTCTGACTTGCGGCGATGATGCGT
>CBDVCA010000115.1:0-9671 GCA_965372365.1 uncultured bacterium | reverse complement strand
GTCCGGGCTGCTGCGCGACGAGGCGTTGTATCGGAAACACTCGTCGCGCGGCCGCCGGACCTGTGAGGACCAATAGTGATAACGTTGCTACCTATACTGGCCAGGGATTCCGACGAGCCCGGTTCATGGGTCAACTTCGTCGTATTTGCCTTCATGGCGATTCTATGGGCCGGCGCCAAGGTGGTCGAGAAGCTCAAGGAAAGGGCCAATCAGCAGACCTCCGACGCGCAGCAGCAAACGGAGGAGCGGCCCGCCGAGCCGGTGCGAGGCGAATCGGTCGAGGACATCGTCCGCACCATGCGGCAGGCTCGCAGTCCCGGCGACACCGTCGCCCCTCCGACGGCGCGACCGCCAACAACACCCAAGCCCCTCCAACGCCGGCCGCAGGCGCAGGTATCGGCCGATCAGGTGCAGGCCGAACTGCTGGCGATGAACAGGCGCGGCAGCCGCAAGCGGATCGGCGGGACCGGCGAGCGATTGTTGGGGCGGCTTGAAGTGACGGCCGACGAAGCCGAAGCGGCGCCACAGGCCCAGAAGGTGCAGATCAATCTGGGCGACCTCGACGAAGCCCGACGCGGCATCATCTACAGCGAAATCCTCGGCCCACCCATCGCGCTTCGCAAAACCGGCGGCTTGTGGGATCAGTAAGCCTGAAGGCAGGAAGAGGGTTCCGATTCCAGGAGATCCCTCCGACCGGACCGATAGCGGACTAGCCCCCCCCCGCAGCGCGGGGGGTCGAACGTAGGTCGAACCCTCATCTGGTGGATCGATCTGTCGATGTTGGGCCGAGATCAGGCGCCCGCAACATGAATATCATCCCTCCAGCGACCCCCTGCACTGCAGGGGGCTAGTAGCAGCAGACTCCAGATCCCCAAGATGTCCCGCAGAGAGGGCGGGAATCAGACAAGTGCGGTGCGCCGCCGCGACGGTCGTCTTCGCCTGTCACACGCCTACGCCGACGTATCCCGCTTTCGCTGCGACAGCAGCATGATGTCTCGCAGATGCTCGGGGTCGACGGCGCCGAGCCAGCGTCGCATGAAGTCGGGTTCCTGCACCGTGTGGGCGATGGCCATCAGCGCTCGCAGGTGTACGTTTCGCTGGTCGGCCGAACCGGCCAGCACGAAGATGGCCTTCACCGGCGCCGTCTGGTGAGGGAACATGACCCCCGCCCGGGCGCGAATCAACAGCAGTTGGAAAATCCCTTCGCCTTCGACCAGGAAATGAGGAATCGCCAACCCCGGTTGAATGACCGTACTGGATTGGCGCTCTCGGTCGGCGAGCATCCGGTAGATCTCATCGGCGTCCTGATCCAAACGGGGCGCGAGCACCTTGGCGGCTCGGTGGAACATGTCGTCCATCAGGGTCGCGCCTTGGAGGTCCATCGCGGCGCAGTCGGTCACGAGATAGTCGAAGCGATCGTGGACCACTTCGTCTCGCTCCAGGGCGATTTGCTTGAGCTCCTCATCCAGCGAGCCTCGGTACATGTCGCCGGCGATGACGTTCTTGACCATATACACGAACGCGCTCTCGCGTTGGACGCGGCGGCGGATGTACACCACGAACCACAGGGCGCCCAGCAGGGCGAAACATCCCGTCAGAATCAGCGGTGCGGTGGTGTGCTTCTTGATCATCTGGCCGCACATGGTCACGATGGCGATGACGTAGCAAAAGATCCCGGCGATCTGCATCCAGGGGTAGGCCGGCGTCTTGAACTGCGGGCGGTAGTTCTGCATCTTGCTGGCACGCATCACCAACACGGCCACGTTGACCAGTAGAAATAGCAGCAACATCATCAGCGAGGCTGTCTTGACGAGGCTCTTGAGTTCCAACCCGGCGATCACCGCGATCATGAACGCCCCGGTCCCCAGGACGCTGAAGATCGGCGTGCCGAACCGTTTGGACACCTTCGTGAACGCCGCCGGCAACAATCCGTCGCGGCCCATGGCCATGGGGTTTCGCGATGCGGCCAAGATACCCCCGTTGGCCGCGGTGAACAGGGCCGTAATCGCGCAGATCGACATAATGATCTTGCCCCATACCCCGCCTACCCGGCCGCCGGCCTCGGTCAGCGGCGTCAGCGTTGTGGCCAGTACGGCGGGGTCGACGACGCCGACGATGATGAAGACCACCGCGGCGTACAGGGCCGAAACGATCAGAATCGCCAGACCCATCCCCAACGGAATGTTCCTGGCCGGGTCGCGAATCTCTTCGGCCATGGAGGCGATTTTGGTCAGCCCGCCGTAGGAGATGAACACCAGCCCGGCCGTGGCCAGGACGGCGCCCCAGCCGTGGGGGACGGAGTTGGCGAAATGATTCGACTCGACGGCCCGAGTACCGATGGCGATCGCGGCGAACAGCACCAGCACGACGACTACGACGCCCACCGCAACGCTCTGGAAACGCTTGACGCCGTGGACGCTGAAGACGTTCATCGCGCAGAAGCCGACGCAGAGCGACACGGTGATGAGCTTGAGAACCCACGGATCCACCGCCGGCCAGATCAGCCTGGCGAACGCCCCGATGCCGATCAGGGCGAACGTGCTCTTGAGGGCGATGCCGAACCAGTTGGCCAGCCCGGCCAGCAGCCCGGGCAACGTGCCGAGGCTGCGTTCGACGAAGAAGTAGGTTCCCCCCGCTTTGGGCATGGCGGTGGCCAGTTCGGCCTGGCTCAGCATCGCCGGTACTGCCATGATCGCGGCCAACGCGTACGAGAGCACCACCATCGGTCCGGCGGCGGCGAAGGCGATCCCCGGCAGGACGAACAGCCCGGAGCTGATCATCACGCCGGCGGCGAGGGCGAATACGTCCCACAGACCCAAGGTTCGTTTCAGACTCAAAGTTCCCTACTCTCCACCGGTTGGATCTCCCTTTCCACAGAGTATGTCGCATCGGCCGCATCGACGCAATGGAACAGAACGGCGAACGGCGAACGGCGAACGGCAGGCTTCAGGCTTCAGACCTCAGGCTTCAGGTACGGCAACGGCGAACGGCTGACGGCGAACGGCTGACGGCTGACGGCGAACGGCTGACGGCTGACGGCGAACGGCTGACGGCGAACGGCTGACCGCGAATCGAAATCCTTATAGCGGATGGCCTGGCCCGTCCCGCTTTTGTGGCTGACCCCTGAGGTTCGTGTCGGCTACTCGACGGTCATTGTGCTGACGCCTTCGGCTCGCTCGGTGATGCGGACCAGGATTGCCAGGTCTTCGGGCCGCCGCAGGACGACGCGGAAGGTCACCCGGGCGGTGTCATTGTCGGCGTTGCTCCAGATGGCGATGACGGCGGCCTTGAGACCGGCGTCGGTTAGCAGGCGCCGCAATCGTTCGGTGGCGGCGGCGGCGCTGCCGGCGGTGGTGATCGCCACTTCCCGGTCGTGTGCGTGGGGCAATGCATGGTCGATCGCGCGGAGGCCCCAGAGAATCAGTAACACCAGAATGGCCGTCAGCGCAGCCAGAACGTACATGCCAAACCCCGCGGCCAAGCCGACCGCGGCGGTGCACCAGAGACTGGCGGCGGTGGTGAGACCGCGAACCCCCGCCCCGAACCGCATGATGGCGCCGGCGCCGAGGAAGCCGACCCCGCCCATGACGCCATAGGCCACGCGGGCCGGATCGACGCTGATACTTCCTTGAGCGTCCCCGAAAACTTTAGCGAACTGGAGGCTCACGATCATGGCCATCGCCGCGCCCATCGCCACGAGCATCTGCGTTCGCAAGCCGGCCGACCGGCCGCGGACCTCGCGCTCCAGGCCGATCAGCCCTCCCAGCACCGCCGCGGTAAGCAGGCGGCCGGCGAGGTCGATCTGTTCGGCCCAGTGGATCGAGCCATCGGTAAACACTGTCCACGCAACGCTCAGCATGCAGATACCTCTGTGTTGGCCCCTGATAAGGTATCGGCTTATGCCGCGTAGAGCTTCATTCATACTGCGGCGGTCATCTCCGCTGTGTGGGCGTGGGGCGAATCTTCGACGACCGTCGCGGGGTCGGGGCGCTGCTTCTGGCCAGCTTGGTGAGCAGACGCATGGCCTTCTTGAGGTCGGCCACTTTGAACACGCAGGTGGTGCGGCCGCCGTGGGCGCCGCCGGAGGTATAGCCGTAGGAAATGTTGATGTGCGATTCGGCCAGCGACTCGGCCACCGTGGCCAGGGCGCCGGGCTCGTTGTCCAGACACATGACGAGCACTTCGGTTTCGGTCCAGTGATCGTGACTCTTGGTGAGCATCGCACGGGCCTTGTCGGCGTCGTCGCAGACGAACCGGAGCACCCCGTGTTCGCTCGAGTCGACAAGCGTCATGGCGACGATGTTGAGCTTGGCCTTGGCGATACGGCGGGTGACTTGCGCCAGTACGCCAGGTTTGTTGATGAGAAACGCCGAGAACTGCGTATCAATTTGCATGGCCTGCTCCCTTTCAGATCGGACAGGTGCGGCGCAAGTCTGCGCCGGCCGGCCGTCTACTTGAACTCTAGCGACTCGGTCGCCCCCGGGCAACCTCGATCGCTTCGCCCCGATGCGTCCCGACGGGTTATGGTGATCGGCCCGGTGGAGTATTTCAGGTCATAACGGTAAATCGGGCCGCTACGGTACTGTCGTGGTCGGGGGGCTCTACCGCTTCGGGCTCTTCGGCTGCGAAACCGTGGGCGTACCGCACCACGTACAGCGGCCGGCCGGTGGTTCGCTGATGCAGGCGGGCGACGAAATGACCCACCGCCGCCAGGGCGACCAGTTGAACGCCGGTCAGGGCGAGAGCGGCCAGCAGCAGCAGCGAGAACGTCGCCAGCCCCAGCAGCGTCAACACCCCGACGATCAGCCCATAGCCGACGGCCCCGACGCATAGGAGGATCCCCGTGACGGCCACCAGTCGCAGCGACACCATCGACAGCGTCGCCACGGCCGCCGCGCGTCGGCGGAGTCGCTGCTGCGCCGAGGGACGGATCGCCTTATCGGCGTCGCCGGCCGGATAGCGAAGGGTGACGCGTTTGAAGCCGACCCAGTCGAGTAATTCAGCGACGGTTCGCGGCCGGTCGTGCATGCTTTCGATGGCGCGGATGACTTTGCTGTCCAGCAGCCGGAACGTGCAGGCGTCGGCGGCCGCGTCGTTGTCGGTATCGGGCGCTGCTTGAATGATCTCGCCGCCGGCTTGCCAGCGTTCGAGCAACAGCGAGATCTGGTCGATTTGCGAGTCGGAGCCGCAGTCGAGGCTGATCGCCGCTTGGCCGCCGGCGTGATCGTATCCGGCGATGAGGGCGATGTCGGAGCCGTGGCGGCGAGAAAAATCAATGTACCGGATCGACCCGTCCCGTTTGGCCAGACTGCGAACGATATCCAACGAGTCATCGTCGGAGCCGTCATTGACGAAGATGATCTCATACGTTTCGCCGATCGCGTCGGCGGCCGCTTTGAGCTTCTCGTGGAACGATTCCAGGTCGCCCGCGGCGTTGTGCACCGGGCAGACGAAGCTGAGCGTGATCTCATCGGTCGAGTGATTGTCCATAGCAGCACGCTCTCCAAAAGGTCGCAGGTCGTCGCGCCGACCCCGACGCATAAATCGCTAAGACGGTACCGCGGCGCCCGGCGCAAATCCAGAGGATTCAGCATCCTTAGCCAGGGCCACAACGGCGGCGCAGACGGCGACGGCGGCGGTTTCGATTCGCAGAACCGTATGGCCAAGCCGCGCCGGGCGGTAACCCGCCGCGGTCGCCGAGGCCAGTTCGGCCGTGGTCCAGCCGCCCTCGGGGCCGATCAGAACCGAGATCGGCTCTCGGATGCCCTGCCCGACAATCTCCGCCACGGCCGGCGGCTCGGGCGGGCCGCCGTGGGCGATGATACCCGTACCCGTCAGGCCCCCAGCCAGCAGGTCGGCTAGCGCTATGGGCCGATGCAGCGTGGGTATGTAGACCTGGTGCGACTGCCGCGCCGCCGAGGTGCAGATTGCGACCCATCGCTTGTCGGCCTTCTGGGGCGGCACGACCACACGACGCTCGCACAGAAGGGGCTGAAGGCTGTGGACCCCCAACTCGGTTGCTTTCTCCAGCAGCCAGTCGAGTCGTTTGCCTTTGGGGGTCGCGAACGCCAGGTGAATCGCCGGACCCGGTCGCCGGGCGGGTTCGGTGCGGCTGTGGATTTCGACGACCACTTCGCTGCGACTGGTGTGGGAGATCACCCCGGTGGCCGAACGGCCCTGTCCGTCGAACAGTTCGGCCGCGTCGCCGGTCGCCAGGCGAAGCACGTGCAGCGCGTGGTGCGCCTCGGCGGCTTCCAGCACCGCCGAAGGGCCGGCCAGATCGGTTACGTGGAACCGATGCTTGGGTCGCAGGTGTTCGGTCGAGCCCATGGGTCGAATCCGGCGCTACTTCAGGTTGGCCTTATACCAGTCGATCGCCCGGTTGAGCCCTTCTTCGAAATACACCTGCGGCTCATACCCGATGGTGGCGGTCGCGAGGCTGTAATCGGCAAGGCTGTGGCGAACGTCGCCGGCCCGGGTGTCTTCGTACACGGCTTGCACGTCGGTATCCAGCAGCGTGCGGAGTTGGTCGAGAATCTGGTTCAGGCTGGTCTTGTAGTTGCAGGCGATGTTCATCACCTGGCCCCCGCACGCCTCGGCCGGGGCGGTCGCGGCCAGCCAGTTGGCGTGGACGACGTTGGCGATGTAGCAGAAGTCGCGCGTCTGGCCGCCGTCGCCGAACACCGTCGGCCGCTCGCCCCGCAGCATCTTGGAAACGAACGCCGGAATCACAGCCGCGTAGGCGCCGCAGGGATCCTGGTAAGGGCCGAAGACGTTGAAGTACCGCAGGCCGAGGGTCTCCATGCCGAACGCCTTGGCGTAGGCCAGCAGATACGCCTCGCACGCCAGCTTGTTGGCGGCGTACGGACTGATCGGCCGGGGGACCATCTGTTCATGCTTGGGCGATTGCTCCTGGTCGCCGTAGGCGCTGGAACTGGCGGCGAAGATCAGCCGCTTCACCCCGGCGGCCCGGGCGGCCTCCAGAACGGTGACGGTGCCGGTGACGTTCACGTCATGACTGGTGACCGGGTCTTCGACCGATCGGGGAACCGAGCCCAGAGCCGCTTCGTGGAAGATCGCCGCGACGCCGTCGACGGCGCGGTCCATCGTCTCGCGGCAGCGGATGTCGCCTTCGATCATCTCGATCCGGTCGGCCACGTCGGCGAGGTTTTCCTTCTTGCCGGTGGCGTAGTTGTCTACAACGACGACGTCGTGACCCTTATCCAGCACGAATCGAACGAGGTTGCAGCCGATGAAGCCGGCCCCGCCGGTGATCAGGTATTTCGCCACGTGTGTACTCCCTCTGGCCTGGGTTCAGGCCATTTTTCCGGTTTCGTATTCAATGACTTGCCGCAACGTCTCCCGCAACGGGATCGTGGGCTCAAAGCCGATCAGCCTGCGAGCGCGGGTCAGATCGGGTACGCGTTTCATCAGGTCGTCGAACGGCCGACCGTAGGCCTGTTCGTACGTCAAACGTTGCTTGGGACTGTCGCTGCCGGTCATTTCCAATACCAAGTCGGCCAGTTCGTCAATCGAGATGGTCTCGGTCGAGCCGAGATTGATCACCTGCCCGTTGGCCTCGTCGCACTTGATCAGCTTCAGCAGCGCCCCGGCAATGTCGGCGACGTGACAGAACGAGCGGATCTGGGCGCCGGATCCGTACACCACCAGCGGCTCGCCCCGCAACGCGGCCTGTACGAAACGCGGAATCACCATCCCGTACGCGCCCGTCTGTCGGGGGCCGACCGTATTGAAGAACCTGCATATAATAGCCGGCAGGCCGAACTGATCGTGGTAAGCAAGGGCCAGGAACTCATCCACCATCTTACTGCAGGCGTAACACCACCGGCTGAAATGAGTCGATCCGAGGACCACGTCGTCGTCTTCGCGGAACGGTGTATTCTCGGACTTGCCGTAGACCTCGCTGCTGGAGGCGATTACGACCTTGCGACCGAACTTGTTGGCCAGGTCCAGCACCACTTCGCTGCCGTGGATGTTGGTCTCGATCGTGTGGACGGGTCGGTCCACGATCAACTGGACCCCCACCGCCGCGGCCAGGTGGAAAATCACGTCGCAGCGGTCGACCAGAGGCGTCATGGTCTGGCTGTTCCGCACGCTATCGCGGACGAACTGGTATCGCGGATCCCCCAGCAGGCCGGCAATGTTGTCCAGCGATCCAGTGGACAGGTCGTCTATGCAGATGACGTTAACGGTCGGGTCGGCCGCAAGGGCCATCTCCGACAGATGGCTGCCGATCAGCCCGGCGCCGCCGGTTATCAGAACGTTCATTCTCATCTGCTCCAGTCAGGATTGTACGCCGCAACAAGCCCTTGGAACCATACTTCCGCCAACGCCAGGATGCAAGAAGCGAACGGCCAAACGGCGTTCCACCGTTGGCGGAATCTTCGTTGGGAAGCTTCCGGTGTATACTGTACAATTCATGTTCCTGTCGGCCGATGGGGTCGGCGATGGCGGTGCACAGATCTTAGGAGCATTGTGATGTACATCAAGCGTATGATTCTCGGGGCTCTTGTCGTGGTTGCGATGGCGGCCGCGTCGGCTGCGGCGGCCGACGGTCTGCCGGCGGAGAAGGCGCCGTTCGCCCCGCAAGACAGCACACTGCTCACCGTGGGGTCCGGTGAAGTGAAGCAGAGCCACCTCGACGGTATCTTGTCCCGGGTCGAACCGTTCAAGCGATCCGCCTTCGCCGACGCGGCGTTGACCCGTCTCACCGAGCGGCTGCTTCGCAGGGCGTTCGCGGCCAATCGCGAATTGCCCATCGACGAGGAGAAGTTTGCATCGATCAAGAAGCAGATGCAGCAGCGATTCGAGGAGGATCTGCGGGATATACGAACACAACTGGCGCTGCGTCAGTATGTTGGCGAGCAGATCACCGACGACAAGGTCGCCTCGTACCTGGAGTCGCACCCGAGCTTCTTCGACGGGACGACGTTGGAAGTCAGCCGCGTTCTGGTGCGGTGCGCGGTACACGATTCCACAGCCAAGCAGTTGGCGGCCCGGGAGAAGCTTTCGCGAATCCTCGCCGACATCAAGGCCAAGAGGATCACCTTCGCCGCCGCGGCCGCTCAATACAGCGATTGCCCCTCCAAGGCCAAGAACGGTCAATTGGGCCGGATCGAGTTCGGCGGCCCCCCCAAGGAGATGATCATCAAGATCGCCGGCTTCATGACCGAGCAGGGTCAGGTTTCGCCGGTGATCCGCACCGCAGACGGCTGGGAGATCGTCCTGGTCACCAAGATCGAACGTGGCGACGGGAAGCCGAAGCCGTGGAAAGACCCGCTCAGCGGTAAGGAGATGGCCGCCACGGATCTGGCGCGACGGGCCATTATCTCGCTGCTGGAGAACCAGATCGTCAGGATGACCCTGGAAGAGTGCAAGGTCGTCAATCACAGGGATCCCTCGGGGGCGCCGATGCCGTAGGCGCCGGTGTGGGACGGCGAAACACGAAGCACGAAATCCGAAATACGAAACAAATACGAATACGGCAAAACGGCCAATGACCCAAACGACGACGGCAGGTGTCGGAAACAGCCGACAGTCGTTTGGGTCATTGGCTGTTTTTCCGTATTTGGGCTCTCATCCCGAAATGGCAGCCGGTATTCGTTCGGCCATGATGCAAGAGCGTGCTTGGAATTGGGTTCGATCGCTCA
>CBDVCA010000114.1:0-9776 GCA_965372365.1 uncultured bacterium | reverse complement strand
GCGTGCTTGCCGTTACTAGCCCCCCGCAGTGCGGGGGGTCGAAAGACGTGTGAATCCACGATCGATGGATCCGACCGCCGCTTCGGGACCATCGACGTCGACGTTGCCAAGGGAACACCAGCGGTCCGGCGACCCCCTGCACTGCAGGGGGCTAGTAACGGCAAACGCGGCGGCGGCAGAAGCTCAGTTATCGAATGGAATTCCGTGAACGGTCACCAATTCGTTTGGTGAAATACGGCGTCATGAGTCGATATTCATATATCTGACTTGTATGGATCAGGGCTGGGCATCGCATGGATACTGGTGCACAGAGCAGGCCCGTTTGTACCACCACGACCAACCTCACCAAGGAGAATACTCTCATGAACGAACGAATCCACCTACTAGAGGCCCTGGAAGGGCGACTGCTGCTGAGCGGCGTGCTGGACGGCGGAGATGCGGTCCTTTTTGACTTCGACAACGACGGCTCCGACGACGCCGTCCTGGTCAACACCGGGAGCGTCGTTCTCCAATACGATGTAACCGGCGGCGACGGGCTGTCGGTCAACGTTACCGGCGACGGCGCGAGATTCGTCACCAACACGTGGGCCGTCGTCGGCGATACGGACACTGCGGACGATTTCAGCCTCGATCTGGCCAAACTCGGCGTAAAGGTCAAGTATCGCGGCCACTGGTACAATCCCATCGCCGGAGCCAGCACCGTCCATGCCGGCGAGGTCGACGTGTTGAAGATAGGCGAAGGCGGCCTGCAATCGCTGTTCACCAGTGAAGGCGGGGTCGGCACGGTGCGTCTATACGACGGCGACGTGCAGGACATCCACGCCTCCGGGACGGTGGGGAGGCTGGACATCCGCGGCGATCTGCTCGGGTCGGTGTACGTGCTCGGCGACATTGGCGATCTCATGGCCCATACCATCGACGGCGCGTCCGTCATTGCCGACGGCGGCGAAATCGAGCTTGTCTGCGCCGACGCCATCGTCGGCGGGGCGTACATTCACAGCGACGGGATCGATACTCTCGCCGCCGACACCATCGACGGCGGCGCCTTCATTTCGGTGCAGGGCCGGCTCAATAAGCTGTTCGCAGACGTGATTACAGGCGGGGCGAACATAGACGCCGGTGAAATCGGCCTCGTCTCGGCCTTCTCGATCACCGGCGATTCGATGATCACGTCCTCCGGCGACATCGGGCGGCTCTATGCCGAATCCATCGTCGGGACGAGCATCACCGCCGGGGGCGGCATCGAGGTGATCTCCGTCGACACCCTTGGCGGCACGCTTTCGGGCACATACGTTACGATCGGCGGCGATCTCGGCAGGCTGTCCGCCGACACGATTACAGGCGGCGACGACTATTCGTCGCTGTACATCAGTATTGACGGCTCCGCCGGCAAGATATCCAGCCGCACGATGACCGGCGGGGTCAACAGCTCGGCCTACATCAGCGTCGGCGGCGCACTGGACAAGCTCCGCGTCGGCCTGCTCGAAGGCGGACAGACCGAAGACGGGGGATACTCGTCGCTATCGCTCAGTGTCGGCGGTGATATCAACAAGATCTGCGCCGGCCTGGTTTCCGGCGGGGAGGGCGACGGCTTCGCCATGCTCACGGTGGACGTCGGCGGCGACATGAACAAGCTCAGGGCGGCCGCCATCAGCGGCGGAAACATGTCCGACGGCGGCGACGCGATGGTGATGTTCAATATCACGGGCGACCTGAACTACGCCCGGGTGGGGCAGATCATCGGCAGCGGGTCGGCCGACCCGATCGGCGACCCTTCGGTCTATCTCAACGTCGGCAATGACATCGTCAAGTTGGTGGTCGGCGAGATTACCGCCGGCACGGCCACGGGCGACTACGCCTACGCGTCGGTGTGGATTATCGCCGGAAACGACATCCGCAAGCTGGTGGCCGGCACGATCGACGCCGGCGAGGCCATCGGAGATTACGCGACCTCCGAAGTTCACTTTGAAGCCGGGCGTGACATCATCCTCTTCAGCGCCAACGCCATCATGGGCGGCGTGGCCAACGGCGAGGGAGCCCTGGCGGGCGTGTACCTCGACGCCGCGCGTAACATCGAATCGATCACGGCCGGTCTGATCAGCGGAACCACGTCGGATCGACCGATGCACACCCCCGACCCGACGGTACGATTCACCGCCGGCGGCGATATCGGCCTCATCATGGCCGGCAGGATTACCGGCGGAACCATCGTCGCCGACGGCGACGTGGTGGCCCAGTCCTCTGTGGTCATCACGGCCCTGGGCGAATACGTTGACGACAACGGCGTTCAGAGCGAAGGCAACATCGATCGGATCATCGCCGGCACGATCACGGGCGGCTCCGCCACCGGCGCCGGCGCCCTGAGCTACGTGAAAATTCACGCCGCCCACAATATCGGCATGATACTCGCCGACCGCATTTCCGGCGGCCAAACCAGCGACGGCGGCTACAGCTACACCAATATCCTCGCCGAACACGACATCGAGAATTTCCACGTCGGGACGCTGATCGGCTCCGAGAACGGTCAGGCCGGCTCCGATCCGGCCGTGCAGATACAGGCTTACAACGATATCAAGAGTTTCTGCGCCAACAGGATTATCGCCGGCCAAGACGGCGTGATTAACATTCTGGCGGGCATCGACGCCGACGGAAACGTCTCCGGTGAAGTCAACGAGGCCGGTGAATTCGAGGCGGGCTCCATCGAGAATATGGTCGTCGGCCTCATCAGCGGCAACGGCGGCGTGGTGAACATCGCCGCCGGCGGAGACATTGAGAGCCTCAGAGTGTGCAGAATCGTCTCCGGCGACGGTGAGGTGAATATCATCGCCGGCGGCGACATGAATGTCAGCGTCAGCAGGATCCGCAGTTGGAGCGTCGTCGATCCCGATACGGGCGAGACCGAAACCGGCGTCGAATTCGTCGCCGGCGGAAACGTCAACGACATCCGCGGCAGAATCCGCGACAAGTACATCACCGAAGGCCAAGCGCCCGACTACCCCGAACCGGTAGAGTTCCCGGAAACATAGTCAATCCCGCAATCGCCGCTGAAGAGGCTGTTCCTACAGCCAAAGCGTAGGCGCGTAGGCGATAGAAAAGATCCTCGACAGTGCTACCGCATTGTCGAGGATTTTTTGAGCGCTGACGCGGACGCACAGACAATGGAGCCGATCGAAGCAGGAGCAGCTTTCTCGGCGGGCTGATGTGAGCGTCGAAGGGACGATTTTGGGAAAATCCATGAACAAGACCTTGAAAATGGAGTAGGATGCTGGCATAAATGCCCCGACGTTCCATGGCGGCGTAGCTCAGTTGGTTAGAGCGAGGGATTCATAAGCCCTAGGTCACTGGTTCGACTCCAGTCGCCGCTAGTTGCAGACGCAATTGAGATCAGTCGTCATCACCGGCGCCGGCGGTGACGATTGTTCTCGTTCGACTCGTACTGCGTCACACCCAAACCTGCTAAGTCCGCGCCGTGCCGGATGGCCAGATGCAAGGAAGAAAGACGATGGCATATTCGAGGATATACCGAGTTTTTCTAACGAAGCAGATGACCGTTCGCCACAAGCGGAGTTGGTAGGTTTGGGTGTGACGAAGTACGAGGGTCTTTCGAGACCAGAACCCGCCTTGCGGCGCCCCGAAGCGCCGAAACAGTGTAAGGAGATCAATCATGTTAACGCCTTCTACTGCAACTCTGCTGGCCGCCGGACTCTTCAGCGTGAAGAACATCGTCATCGTCGTCGTCATGATCGCCATGATCATCTTCCTGATCCAGTATCGCAAGCGACAGATGTAGAACCTGCTGGATGTGGGGTCTTTACAAGGCCGGCCCCAGCGGCCACAATGCCCCTATGGCGGAAGCGACGGCCAAACCGATCTACGTAATCTACGGCGGCGACGAGTTCCTCCGCGATCAGTACCGCGCCCAGATCACCGACGAGGTTCTCGGCGAGGCCGATCGCCAGTTGTGCGTCAGTCGCTATGAAGCGGGGGCGGAACTGGCCGACGTGCTGGACGATCTGCGTACGCTGCCCTTCCTGGCCGAACGGCGGTTGGTGATCGTCGACGACGCCGACGATTTCGTCAAGAGCCATCGCCACTCGCTGGAAGACTATCTGGAGCACCCCTCCTCGACCGGGGCGATGCTGCTGTGCGTCAAGAGTTTTCCGGCCAACACCCGCCTGGCCAAACGGGTGGCGAAGATCGGCGTCAAGGCCGACTGCAACCCCCCGGCCGCCAAGGATGTGGCCGGCTTCATTCGCTCTCGCGCTACCGAACGCGGACGGACCATCGACGGTCGGGCGGTGGAGTTGATGGCTCAGTGGCTCGGGGCCGACCTGGCCCGGATCGACAGCGAGTTGAACAAACTCGCCCTGTACACCGAAGGTCGCGACACGATCACGATTCAGGATGTCAGCGCCATCGTCGTGGCGACGGCCGGAGTCTCGCCCTGGGCCTTGACCGACGCCCTGACGGCCGCCAGCGCCCCAAAGGCGTTGACGGTTCTGGAAGGACTGCTCACCCAGCCGGGGGAGGAGTACCGGGTGCTGGGGCTGATCGGATGGCACCTGCGGCGGGTGCTGAAGGCCAAGCAGATGCAGGCGTCCGGCCGACATGAGGCGGAGATCTTCAAGCAGATACGCGTATTTGGACCCGGTCAGCGTCCGTTCCGCGCCCTGCTGAGCAAGCGAAGCCTCGGGCAAGTCGGCAGGGATTTCCGCCAATTGATCCGGACGGATCTGGCGATGAAGACAGGTCGCAACGCCAAGGCGGCCCTTCAAAGGCTGATCGTGGCTCTGTGCTGACGGGGTCGGCCCCGGCCGATGCGAATGGGCGGCACGCTCTAAGAACTGATTTTGGCGGTATTTGTCCAGCGCGGCTGGCTCAGGAGATTGACAATTCAGCCCGTTTGAGTCAAAGTGATGGATATTCGGCGGTCAAACGTCCGATAACAGTGAACAGCGCGACGGAGTCGTCGCTACGACCGAAGCCAAGGATGGTAACCATGGCCCGTTTCAGGCCCGCGGCCGCGTTGGCGGCATTTCTTTGTCTTTCCCAGGCCGGATGCCTGGAGTCCATCCTCCGTCCGCAATCTCCCAACAGCGCCCGCACCACCACGTCCTACTCGTCGCCACCTTTCCAGGCCCGAGCGGTGAACAAGACGGTGGAGGACTACGTCAAGCGTCTGGAGCAGGTGAGGGAAGCCCAGGCCCTGGAGTCGCGGCCGATAGGGCTGTCCGTGCGTCCGAGGGCGATTCCCGTGGTGCCTTTGGAGAATGAGGACTTTGCCGGACCGAGGCGCCCGGGGCCGTTCGATTCGAGGGCGACGCGGCGCTCGGTGTATATTCCCAGCTATCCGCCGCCGACAGACGAGCCCCCCGCGAAGGTCGCCGGGGCGCCCGAGGCGACTCCCACCCATGCGAGCCTCCCAAGAACGACCTCCTCGGCGTCGCCGACCTTCGATTCGATCCGCCAGTATGTCGAGGCCGTCCAGGCGCGAGCCGCGGCCAATCCCGCCGACATGGACCTGCAGCTTCAGTCGCGACTCCTGTTGGCCGCGGCCGGTATGGAGGCCGAGGCGTTGCAGCCGATCCCCGGGCTCAACGACGATGAGAACCGAAAGGTCGCCGATCTTCTGAAAATGGCCATGGCCTTACGAGCCAAGCCCTCCCAGTCGATGTCGGGCCAGGACGCGGCCGATCGACTGGAGGCCCTGAAGCGATTGGAAGACCAACTCAAGGCCGTCGCCGACCTCCAGATCCCGGTGGTGAAGCTGTGCAGCCAAGTGGACGGGTACGGGGTCTACGTGCCGTTCGCTCGCAATACGTTCCTCGCCGGCCAGAGCCAGCCGGTGATTGTGTACTGCGAACTCCGCAACTTCACCATCACCCCCGACACGTCCGGCATGCACCGCACGCGGCTGAACCTCAACCTCGCCCTGTACAACGACAAAGGAAAGCCGGCGCAGTCAGTTCAGTCCGATTCCAACATCGAAGACGTCTCGGCGAATCGGCGGAACGACTTCTACCTGACCCGAGTGTTCTACCTGCGCGAAACCCTCGCCCCCGGCGAGTACACGTTGAAGATCACCGTAGAAGACCCCGCCGCCAACAAGGTGCGAAGCGAATCGATCATCATCACGCTGGTGAAGCCAACGTAGGGCTCAGCTTCGGATTGTGGGATGTCGCCCCGGCCGAACGCCTGCCGCTCAGGCTTCCAACTTGCCGCGGAGCACTCGCAACTGGTCGCGGAACTCGGCGGCGTCTTCGTATCGCTCGTCGGCGATCGCCCGGGCCAGCTCCGCTTCCACCGCGCTGACGGGGTCGACAGGCTCGCGACTGTCGATCTCGGCCAGCAGGGCGCCCAGCACCTCCACCTCGGCGCTGGTTTCGATCTCTTGGCAATGTCCGCCCCACTCGGCGAAATCGTGAATCTCCCCCAGCCCCTCGGCGACCGCATCGCGAGCGGCGGCATAGTCGTCGACCTTCAGGGCGTCGAGGGCCTTGGCGCGGGCGCGCATCATGACCACGTAGGGCCGGAACCGCTCGTGGCTGATCTGATCGGCCTCATCGCAGGCGTACTGGCTGCACAAGTCCAGCGATTCGAGGTTGCGGCTGGTGTCGCGAACCACGGCGTGGTATTCATCGAGTGCGAATTCGCTAAGGTAGCGATGATAGTACATCATCGCCTCGGTGCGAAGCCGATCGCAGGCTTTGGTGTCCAACCGATACCCGTCGTCGCTGCCGTGACGATGGCGGTATCTGTCCAGATCCCGCTTGTAGTATTCCAGGTAACTCTCGCAGCCGTACGGTCTGCGGCCGTCGGGGCGGCCGTCGGTTTCCATCTGGAGCAGTCCCAAGTCCAGCCGCAGTTGGATTTTGTCCTTCCCGTCGCATCCCCGTACCCGCCGGACACTGAGCTTGCCCGACTCATACGGCCACCCTTCCATAATCGATCCGATATCCAGAGCCATACCCATCACTCTCCTTCACGGCGGACGCCGAGACTCTCACCCGTTACCGGCCCGTCGGCCGAAGCCGCCGGACCCATCCACCGCCCTCCACGAAGACTCGCCACACGTGACGAGCTATTTGAGTATCTTCACATCCGTCAGCCGCACCGACAGGATCTTCTTGCGACCGATCAGGCTGTTGCCGCCAAGAGTCGACACGTCCAACCGCGCCGGCAGCACCACGCCGCCGGGCGTTTGCATGTTGGTGTACACGGTAACGGCGCCGGCCTCGGTCGGCTCGACCCCGCCTTGGGTGACCAGCTTCAGCCGGTCGGCGGCGGAGCCGTAGAAGTAGGCGCTGGCCATCTCATCGCGCCCCGTAACGCGGCAACGGGTCATCTCGTATCCGGCGGCGAAGACGCGCCGCGCCTCGATGACCGATTCGCCTCCGCCGAGGGTGTTCAGGGGGCCGCGAACGCGATGCAGGATCAGCCGGAGCGTCTGGACGATCCGGTCTTTCTGTTCGCCGTTGAGGTCGACGTCACCGTGATCGATGACCCAATCGCCGATCGGATTGCGAAGACCCCAGCCGTCGAGGCCGACACAGGCCGACCAACTTCCCCCGGGCAGGTAGCACCTGGCCGAGATCCGCCCGGCGCGGGGGCGGACCTTGAGGTACTGGGTGGACAACCGGGCGACGCCGTCGTCATCGTAGGTGGTGACCAGTGCGGTCGCCGAGAACACCGAGACGTCGCGCAGCCACTCGGCCACGCCAAACGCTGCCGCGTCGAGGGGTTCTGCACTGCCGGAGACCGTAAATACGGTACCCCCAGGCCCGGTCGCACAGCCGGCGAGTCCGGCCAGACACACGCTCATCCCAATGACCCACACTGTCGAAAGCCTCATGGCGTCCCTTCCGTAACATCCTTCACATCAAGGTTCAAAGCCGATGCACCCGGCCCATCGGCGGGCCTCGGCCCGCTGTGCGGCGTACAGGCGCCTCGCTCACAGGTATATTTTCGCGGATTTACCCTTCTCTGGCAACAAGTAATCCCAATCGTGGCGGTCCCGACCAGTCTACACCTTTACGAAAACCGGGTTATACGTTAAAATCAGAGTAGTGGAAACATGAGTGATCCAAGCAAGCAATCCGCATGGGCTCCGGCCATTGGCGTGATCATCTGGGCCGAGGCCGACGCCGCCCAAGGGCTCAGCGAGCAGTGCGTTGAGGCCGGAGCCGAGGTCAGGATCGTCGCCGGGGCGTACGAGGCGGCCGTGGCGTTGCTCGCCGCCGAACCCAGTGTCCTGGTGATCGCCGATCCGCCGCGACGTGGACGCATCGGTCTGCTGGCAATGGCCGCACGACGATCAATACCGGTGCTGATCGCCGAAACCGACGATTTCGCTATCGTTGGGCTCGATGCGGTGTTGGCCCGCCGACAGGCCAAACCGGCGACTGTCGAAGAGGTCGCGACCGTAGCCGAACCGAAAACTGTATCGTACGTACAAAGTGAACCATTGTCGCCATCGGAGCTGCTGAGCGCCGAAGAGGTGGCGGCCCTGTTGAAGCGTGAGTCATGAGTGAGCTTCCCGACATCCTGCTGCTGGCGGATCAGGCGACGGCGCAACGTCTGACGGCGTCGATGCCGGCAATGTCGATCGCCAAGCAGGCCGACCCGTTCGCGGCGTTGGAGGCGCTGTCGCAGCATCCCTACCAGACTGTCCTGGTGGCCGTGCCCCAGCCGGACCTGCCCGAACTGCTTCGGATGATCCGCAAGCTTCAGCCGGAGTCGCACTTGTACGGGCTATGCACACCGGTGGGCGAATACGAACTCCGCAGCGCCGGCGACGAAAGCGGCCGGCTGATGGAAGACTACTTCATCATCCCCCCCACTCCCGCCGAATGGCGCCGGATCATCGGCCCGCCGGTCGAGACGGTCTCGCTGACCGAGGCGGCGACGTCGCTGTCGACTCGGCAGATCAGCGACCTGGTCGAGGCCGCCGCCGGCCCCGAGACGCTGGCCCGATGCGTAGCCCAACTGACGGCCGAGGCGTGCGACTGCCAGGTGAGGTGGAGCGGCGACGACGGCCGGCGTGCGGGCGTTCAGCAGCTCCTGACACTGGACCTCGACCCGCTCAGAACGCTCTGGGCCGCCGACGCCCTCGATCCCAACCAAACGCGTCAGCGTTGGCTGTCGGCCCTGCGATCGCAACTGCCCTCGCTGGCCGCGACCGCCCGACGAACGGCCATCCTCCGACGCATGGCGACCACCGACCATCTGACCGGGGCGCACAACCGGCGATACTTCATGCACTTCGCCGAGCGAATGCTGCAAACCGTTCGCCAGCGCCGCCAGCGAGCCACGCTGCTGCTGTACGATATCGACGATTTCAAAGTCTACAACGATAGCTACGGACACGCCGCCGGAGACGAGATCCTCCGCGAGACGGCCATCCTGATGCAGCAGATCACACGCAAGCACGATCTGGTCGCCCGGGTCGGCGGGGATGAATTCGCCGTGCTGTTCTGCGAGTTGGAACCCTCTCGCCAGCCGGGCAGCCAACCCCTGCAGACGGCCTTCGACCTGGCCAATCGTTTCCGCAAGGCGGTCAACTCGCACAGTTTCAAGGCCCTCGGGCTCAACGCCACCGGCACGCTGACCATCTCCGGCGGCCTGGCCACCTTCCCCTGGGACGGGTTCGACATTACCTCACTGCTCCAACGCGCCGACGACGCGCTGCTGACGGCCAAAGCCAGCGGGAAGAACAATATCTACCTCATCGGCGACACGCCCCCCGAAACCGACCCGGCATAGAGCGTTCAGGCACA
>CBDVCA010000113.1:0-9880 GCA_965372365.1 uncultured bacterium | reverse complement strand
CTGCGGGGGGCTAGTAACAACGGGGCTTCGGCCACAAGATCTCCCCACTATTCGCGGATGAAGGCCGAGGCGATGATCTCGCTGTGAGTCGCTCTACATCTGGCGGCGTTCGGCCACGTAGAGATACCCGGCCAGCATCGCCGCCGCGAGGGTGGGGATGATCGTGAAGGGCATGAACTGATCGGGCCGAACGCCGAAGTCGGTCAGCCAGCCGCAGCCCATGGCGATCATCGATCCGCCCCCCCACGTTCCGCCGATGATGAGTCCGGCCCTGAGGTTCGGGTTCAGTTGCGGCGCATCGCGAGCCGCGGTGACGATCAGCGGGAACAGCGACGTGCCCAGGGTCGCCCCGGTGGGTATGCACCAGAGCAGAAGCTCGGTCCCCGTCTGCGCCCGAAGCGTCATCAGCATCAGCGGGGCGCAGGCGACGTGCCCGAAGGCCATCAGAGCGAACCGGCTGAACCGAACGCTGAGCAGGCCCCATACGTACGAGGCCGTCACGCCGGCGAGGCCGAACACCGCCAACGCCTGACCGCCGTAGACGCCGCCGGAGTCGCCCCATCGGTCTTTCAGATCGACGCGAAAGAACATGAACACCACGCACGTCATGGTCACCGACAAGACCGACAGCGCCATCAACGCGGCGAAATGCGTCCCCTGCCGAGGGCCGGAGGCTGATGGGCCGGCGATGTCCCGCCGAATCGGCTTATGCAGACCGGCCAGGAACAGTACGCCGATCAGGACCCACCCCGGCGCCATCAGCCACCAGAATCTGTCGAAACCGAAATGGTACAGCCATTGGGTGCTCACCACGGCGCCGAGGCTGTAGCCGAGGTAGCCGCCGGAGAGAAAGATCGGCATCGCCAAGTGACCCTTGGACCCGGAGACCGCATGGGCGGCCATCAGGCCGTCGGGATGGAACATGCCGATGCCCACGTGGGCGACGATCAGCAGCACGGCCAGCGTCCACAGACTCTCCGGCTCCCCCAGCAGGGCGAGCGTCATGGCCAGAGCCGGACCGATCAGCATCAACAGCGGCCGACGCAACCGAGCGGCGATCAACCCGGCGAACGGCTGCACCGCGTTGACGACGATGTGGCTGACGCCGATCACGGCCGTCATCACCGAAAGCCGCACCCCGACGCGTTCTCGCAGTTCGGGGATCAGCGGCTGAACCAACCCGGCGTACATGTCGACCAGCAAATGGGCCAGCGTAAGGGCCGCCAGTTGGGCCCGGCGCGTGCGGAATATCGACAGCAACGGATTGGGCATACATAATTCCTGGACAAGAACAATCAACCCCCAGTATTGACACTGAGGCTGTTCGGTGCAAGGATTACGCGACAGAGTTAATCGGAATACGCATCCAACCGAAAGGAGCCGTGCTATGCCATCCCCCACACGCGTGGCCGTCGTCGGCGCCGGGGCCATCGCCCAGCGTCGCCACTTGCCGGAATTCGCCGCTCGGGCCGACGTTGAACTGGTCGCCGTCGTCGATCCCAAACTCGCCCGCGCCAAGGAAGTCGCCAAACAGTTTGGCGCCGAATGCGGCGTCAAGACCGTCGCCGACGCCCTCAAGGCCGGCGTCGACGCCGTGAGCGTCTGCTCGCCGAACAGCTTGCACGCCCCCCAGTCGATCGAAGCGCTCAAGGGCGGCGCGCACGTGCTGTGCGAAAAACCCATGGCCGGCTCGATGGCCGAGGCCCGCGCGATGATCCGCACCGCCAAGGCCGCCAAGCGCCAGCTCATGATCGCCCATAACCAGCGGTTCTCACCCGCCCACGTCAAAGCCAAGGAAATCTACGCCTCCGGTCTGGTGGGACGATGCCTAGCCTTCTCCACCGCCTTCAGCCACAGCGGCCCCGAAGGCTGGAGCGTCGACGGCGCCAAGGGGTTCTTCTTCAAGAAGGCCCAAGCCGTCGTCGGGTCGATGGGCGACCTCGGCGTGCACAAGCTCGACCTGATCCGCTGGATGCTCGACGATGAAGTCGTCGCCGCCTCCGCCATGATGGGCACCCAGAGCAAGGTCGACTGTAGCGTCGAAGACACCGCCTTCGCGACGCTGAAGATGCAAAGCGGCGCCCTGGGACAGATGTTCGCCGGTTGGGTCAGCACGCCCTCCAACTCCAACAACGCCACGATCCTCTACTGCCAAGACGGCGAGATCCACGTCGGCGCCGACCCGGAGTTCGGCGTCATCGTCAAACGTCGCGGCGGCGAGCAGATCTGCATCAAGACGGCCAAAGCCGCCAACTCCGGCGTGATCGACGCCTTCATCGAGTCGATCCGCAACCGACGAAAGAATCCGGTCCCCGGCGAAGAAGGCGCCCGCAGCCTCGCGGCCGTGATGGCCTGCCTCCAGTCGTCCAAGACCGGCCGGGCCGTCAAGCCCGCCAAGGTTTAGCGCATCGCATCTACGAAAATCGCCGGAAGCGGCCGGGTTCTCCCCACGCGGCCGCTCCCGGCGAATGGTGCGCCCCGGTACCCCACTGCGTTCGCTTCTCTCTCCATCCCCCCCCCCCCCCCCCCAAGAAACAACACAGGTTCATGACGGATTAGCGGGGGACCCTCGTGGCCAAGGGACTGCGATGACTAGCCCCCTGCAGTGCAGGGGGTCGCTGGATCGCTGGTGTCCCCGTGGCAACGTTGATGTCGATTGTCCCGAAGCGGCAGTTGGATCCATGGATCGTGGGGTCACACGTCTTTCGACCCCCCGCACTGCGGGGTGCTAGTAACATCAAGCACGCATCCGATCGACTCCCCACTAATCCGACATGAGCCAAAACACACGCCCGGTGCGAAGGCGCCCTGCGGTCGCAGATCAGAAACCGAGCAGTTGCCTCATGAAGTCGTCAAGAGACGAGTCGCTGTTCTGATCGACGTTGGTGTTCGTATCAGGGGACGCCTTCCAACCCCGGATAACCGTCCCGGGCCGAGAGACTCCGCCGGATCGCGTGACGGCCACGCGGCTGCTGCGATTGGCGGCGACGCCGCCCCTGTAGGGCTGCCGGCCGCGAACGTAGGGCTCCGGCTCGGAGGTGACCGGCGGCTTGGCCGGAGGCGGCTTCGGCGTGACCGGGTCAGGCTCGGGTTCCGGCTCGGGTTCCGGCTCCGGCTCAGGCTCGGGGGCCGTGGCGCCGAAGTTGCCCTTGAGAATGACGAAGTCTTCCAGGCCGACTTTCCCATCGCCGGTGAAGTCGCCGTCGGTCCAGTGGGCGTTGGTCCTCCCGAAATTCGACTTGAGGGTCACGAAGTCGTCCAGGTCGACATCGCCGTCGAGGTCGGCGTCGCCGGGGAGGTCAGGGACAATCGTCCGGGCGACCGACACGTACGACGGCGTCGCCGACGCGGCCGACGATTCGCCGCCGTTGACGTCGTAGACCGCCACGTGATACCGGGTGTGCGAACCGCCCGGAAGATCCTCATCGATGTAGGTCAACTCGTCGGCGGCCAGCACGTCGTGCAGCGAGCCGTCGCGGTAGATAACGTAGTTCGCTACGGTCACGCCGGCAGGCGCTTCCCAGGTGAGTTGAGCGTCATTGCCGGCGACGGCGGCGGTCAGATTCGTGGGAGCCGCCGGGACGGGCCCGGAGCCGGGGGCGACCTTAACGATGATCGGGAACGGTCGCGACGTGGCGAGCGCCCCATCGTCGGCGGTGACCGTGACGATGTGCACACCCAGGTCCGCACCCGACGGCGTCCACGTGATGATCCGGTCGGTCGGGTTCCACGACGCCCCCGCAGGCAGTCCGGCCACCGTAACGGTCAGAGCGTGGTCGTCGAGGTCGATCGCCTGGACGTACTTGACGATCGTATCGCCGGGGGCGACGACATACTTGAACAGCGGCTTGATGATCGGGGCGTGGTTGGCGTCGATCCTAGCCAGCGCCAGGGCCGCCGGGTCGGCGCACATCGCCAGGGGGTAGGCGCTGTAGAACGCCTTGCGATCATTGTCCATCGTATCGGGATACGAGCCCGTCGAGAAACCGTAGTAGTTGTTCACTTGGGTCAGGAACTCCTCCATCAGCGCCACCGACGACGGCAACGCCGCGCCTTCGAAACGATTGTTGAACGCCAGCAGCGACCCAACCGCCCGGGGCTCGTTGGGCGCGTAGGTCTTGGCCACCGGGTCCCACGAGAGCGTAACGTAGCCGGCCAGTTGCCGGCGGCGGATGTAATTGGTCACGCACTGCTGACGGGTGTTGTCGCCTTTGATTCGACGGATGAAATCCAGCACGTGGATGCGGCCGACGAAGGGCGATTCGTATCCGCTCATCTCGACCATTTCCACACGGTTCTCGGCGTTGGCCAGCCCGCCGTATTTGACGTCAACCAGTCGCCGGCCGCTGGGGCCGGTCACGTAGCGGTCGCCGTCGCCTTGCAGGTCGTTGGGGCCGGTCCAGAAGCCGTCGTCGCTGAGTTGGAACTCCGCCCGCAGCGGGGCGCGGACGTCGGGATGGCCGGGCGTATCGATCGTCGCGTCGGTCGCGGCTTCCCACCAGGTGACGCCCTGGGTGGGGAATGGGTTCCAGTATTCGCCGTTGTCGTCGAAGAGGTCGTTGGCGGTGGTCCGGTCGCCGCCGCTGACGCCGAAGTACGGCGTGGCGTAGGTGGGCATGGCCGCGGCGATGATGCCGAAGGCCAGTTCATAGCCATGGGCCCAGTGCGTATCGCCGGCGCCGGAGGTCCAGCTCCAGTTGCCGCGAACTTGGAGGATGGTCTTGGCGATTTCGCCCAGCCCGTCGCGGATGCGGAGTTCTTCGATCGGCGTCATGCCGTCGGGATGATCGCTCTGACGATAGCATGAGGCCAGTAAGTCATAGGCGACGCCGGCGTCGGCGAACTGCTGAATCGTCTGGCCCAGTTCGTTGAGATAGTCTTTGGCCGGCGTTCCGAACGAAACGCCGTCTTCGGCTCCAACCGCCTCCAGGCGGGCCATTCGCAGCAGCCGCGTCTTGGCCATGGCGGCCAGGTCCGGGTGAGTCTCCGGCCCGTCGATCGCCGCGGCGAACGCGTTGGACAGCGAACCGGAGGCCATGCCGGCGCCGCTGCGCCAGCCGCCGCGAGCGTCGGTGTAGACGGCGGCGGAGGATTGGTAGTACGAGTTCAGGAACATCTCGTAGGAGTACTTGAACGGCTGGACGTTGTGCAGCTTGTCGAAGATGGCCTGCTTCTCGATGTTGTTGGCCCACAGCAGGCGCCCGTGTCGCTCGGAGGCCGCCGGATAGGCGGGGTCCATCACGACGGTCCGTTCGAGAATCGCGCCATGGACGCCGGCCCGCACCTCCAGCAGCGACGGCTGGCCGACCGGGAACAGGTCGGAGGCGACGAGATGGCCGCCGCGGAAGGTTCTCCACACTCCGCCGTCAACACGGTACTGGGTGCGATCGCAGTTGGTCATGTTGACGAACGCCACTTCCACGCCTTCGGTGAGGTAGGTGGTCTGGTCCCAGGTCTTGGGCGCGTGGTAGGTCTTAATCGGCGTGGTGTAGTACTGTTCGGCGTTCGGGGCGGTGAGCTGAATGATCGGCGTGGCCGGGTTGACGCAGATGTAGACCCAGTGGCCGTCGGAGGCGCCCTGGCGATGGGCGGTGACGCCGGCGGCGGCGTAGACCGGGCCGTCGTCATCCCAATAGGTCAGCGTGTGCCACTCGTTGCCGAAGCGATCGAGCTGCCCATAGGCGAAACGTGCGGCCGAACTGGCCGGGGAGGCGCCCCAGTCGGCTCCGTTGTCGCCGATCGACCCGAGAACGGCCAGCAGCCCGTCGTAGGTCAACGTATCGAAGCTGAACGGAGCGGCGTAGATCGGCGCCCAATCGGGTATCGTCCGTCCCACGCTTGTGTAGGCGTGGTTCTGCATGTCCCGGTCGATCTTCCAGTGGATGTCGCCTTCATCGCCGGTGTCGGGCGTGCCGTCAGGGCCGCCGACGCCGATGATCCCGGGAAGACCGACGTCGCGGTTCATGATGCTGTTGTTGGCGTTGTGGGCCAGCGAGATCTGAACCGGATCGCGAAGGTAGATCACTTGGTCGCCGACGCTCATATCGTGGAAGCTGTGCTCGACGGCCCAATCGTCGCCGTTGTCGCCGGTAAGCGAAACCGAGATGCCCGACTGGCGATTGAGCAGGTCCAGCAGCGCCACCGGCGGATCGATCCGGCGTACGAGGATGACGACCGTGTCGGAGTCGGTAAGGCCGAAGTCATCGGTCACGGTCAGTTCGATTGCGTTCTCGCAAGCCGGAATCTGCACGGAGGCCGTGGCGGTCGCGGCGATCTCAACGCCGTCCAACATCCAGGAGTACCCGACAATCGCACCGTCGCTGTCGGATGAGCCGGTCCCATCCAAGGCGACCCTCTTGAATCCATTGTCGGCGGCGGCGAGCAGGTCCTGGTCAGGGCCGGCGGCGGCGGTCGGGGGGTACAGGACGGCCTCATCTTGGACCGTCACCACCACGTCGTCGTCGTCGGTAACGCCGTCGTCATCGGTGACGGTCAGCGTGATCGTGTACACGCCCGCGGCCAGCGTGACGTCGGGAGTCGCGCCGGTCGCCAAGGGGGCGCCGGCGATGGCCCAGTCGTACGCAACGATCGGACCTTGGATATCGGTCGAGCCGGTCCCGTCCAGCGCGACGATCTCGGCGCCGGAACCGTCGGCGTCGATCACTTCCTGATCGGCCCCCGCGTCGGCGATCGGCGGGTCGTTCGGCGAGGCGCCGACGCCGACAAAGGCCTTGCCCGGCTCGACGCTGTCGTCCCACAGCGACGAGGACCGATCCAGATCCACGTGAACCGCCGCCACGGTCAGTTCACCGGGCGTGTCGGTCACAGAGCCGTCGGCCCAGGTGATCCGGTCGCGAACGTAGACGTTAATTCCGCCCAACCACAGCGCGGCGCTCTCGTCAGCGTCGCCGGCGAACCGAAGACTCAGGCAGTACATCGCCTGGACATCCACGGTCCCGAACAGGTCGTGCCCGTAGCGTCGGTCGGTAAGGTACAGCGAGCCGATGGCGTAATTGCCGGGCGCCCACACATCAGCGCTATCGCGACCGAGGTCGGCGGAGCCGATGTGCAACTGCTCCCGGGACCCCAACCGAAGTTCGATCTGGGTCATGTCGAAATCGGCCGGCCGTTGCGAGCGGATCTGCACGCCGGCCGTACCGCTGGTGGCGTGGATGAGACCCGTACCGGCGATGTAGCCGTCGGCCTCCACGTACAGATGGCCGCGATTGGCTTTGCCCCAACCCAGCGTGGCGCCGGTCCCGCCGACCTCTTCGAAAATGAGGCCGCCGTCGACGACGTCGAGGTTGTTGGTCTTGAGCGTCACCCCCGAGGCGATCGTAAGCGTTGCGCCGCCGTCGATGGTGACGCCCGCAACGGAGATCACGTCGGCGTCGACGACCACGTCGAAGGCGCCGTCAATGACGACCACGTCGGCGCCGTCGCCAACGCCGATCGTCAGCGGAAGCTCCGCTGGCGACCAGTTGCCCGGATCGGACCAGTTCACGCCGTCGCCGCCGCCGGTAAATGCGGCCGTGTCGGCTTGGGCCGTCGCGGGTAGTAGCGATACCGCAGCAATCAGTGTGATCGTTACCAGTGTCTTTGGCATGTTCAACCTCATTGATTCTCCTGGGTCGCTGAATCCAATGCGATGTGCCGGGAGCCGCGTTGGGGCGCATTCTCGCGGCTCGTCGTCATTGTCTCTATCGGCTATCCGCCGGCGCCGAAGTTGCTTTTCAAGATCACAAAATCTTCCAGATCTACGTCCTCGGCGGCGGCCGCGTCTTTCGCGACGGCCAGAGGTATGGACTCGTCACCCGCGCGGATTCGACCCCCTCCCGCCGTGACACAGCCCTCCTGACACGTCTGTATCATACCATAGGAACGCTACTTCCGGACCCGGAAACCCCGGCGAGGACCGGCCAAAGGACCAAACGAAACAAACAGTCCCAATGGATTACTCGACAAACACTTACCCACCTGCACCACCTCGCCTGGACGCCACCGGCGCCCCAAGTCTGTTGCTTCTGATGTCCCGATGGGCGAGAATACGGCCACACAACACCGGAGACTCGCTCCCGACCCTTTGGAGCGACCATCAGCGAAGAAAGGACTGAGCCAATGAAATTCCTTGCATGGATGATGATCGCAGCCGTGATCGGAACGTTCCAGACCGCCGCCGCCGCGGCCGATTCAGCGACCCGAGAGACGACGGTTTCTCCTGAAGGCTGCCGCGTCGAGAAGTACACCATCGCCTCGGCCTCGATGAATCGCGACATTCGCGTCGTGGTCGTCCTGCCGCCGGAGTACGACGCCGGCGCCGCCAAGACCTACCCGGTGCTGTACGCCCTCCACGGTCGTGGCGCCCCGTACACCGTATGGAGCGATATGTCCTTGCTTCGAAAAACGCTGAAAACCAAGCCCATGATTATCGCCAGCTTCGATTGCGGCGTCGCCGGCTGGTATATCGACTCCACGAAGAAGCCCGAATCGCAGTTCGATACCTTCTTCTTCGACGAGTTCATGCCGCACGTGGAGACGACCTACCGCGCCGGCGGAGTCCGCGGCGTCACCGGGTTCTCCATGGGCGGGTACGGCGCGATGCACTACCTCGTATCTCGTCCGGAGTTGTTCGCCTCGGCCAGTGGGCTCAGTTCCGCAGTGGGTCGCATCATCACCCAAGACGGCAAAGCCCGTAGGGATATTCTCGAATTGCTCGGCCCCGACGCCGGTAGCGAAGCCAACTATTGCAAATACGCAGTCGCCCCCCGTCTGGCGGCGCTGGTCGCCAAGGGCGCCCACCTTCCGCCGATCATGCAGCACTGCGGCTCCGAGGACTTCCTGCTCAACGAGAACCGCCAGTTCGTGGCGTTCATGGCCGAACAGAACAAGATCATCAGCGAGCGGATCGCGAAGGAAGTGGCCGACGTCGCCGACCAACGCGCACGCCGCACGAAACTCGCCAAGTTGATGAAGGCCAACCGGATCGAGTACAGTTACACCGAGTCTCCCGGCGGCCACGACTGGACTTTCTGGCTAAACGCCTCGCCCGGCGTCGCGGCGTTCCACTGGAACAGCTTCGCCACCGCCAAGCCTGTGCCGCTGGCGGCGAAGGCCGGCCGCTGAGACCCGGGTGGGCAGACGTTACCGCAAGAACAATGCGTGTTCAGGTCCTCGACTGTGAGGACGATAGGCTATCGGAAACCAACACGGATTCGGGATACGTTCTCAACTGCAGGAGAAGATCGACATGAGCAAGACACGCTGGGCGGTCGTCATTGTGATGCTGAGTTCAACGATTGTGGGCTGCGCGACCACGCCGCTGCACGGATTGCGGGAATCACAGAAGACGGATCTTCTCGCATGGGAGGCCGACGGCGTTCCGATGGTCATGGAGAAGAGCCCCGAAGAAGCGAGAAAACGGGCGTTCTTCCTCGGTCGCGGCGCCTTCTACACCGACGACGCCACCTTGGGCGTCATCGATCGGCTCACCTGGCCCCTGTCGATCCTCTGGGAGCCGGATATTGCCGAAGCGAACGCCAATCGCATCAACTACACAGCAACCAAAGAGCAATGGATGCGCAAAAAGGGCCTCGGCTATTATGGCCTGATGAAATCGTCCGCACCAAGCGAGTGAGAACGCCGGACTGAATACAGGGTCGGGCGCCAACACGCGGGCCGGCGACCCGTTGTTACTAGCCCCCCGCAGTGCGGGGGGTCGCTGGGCGACAATGCGCTCGTTGTGGACTTGATGTCGTTGGGCGGGCTCGCCCGTTGTGGACCCGATGTCGCTCGGCCGGGTGCGGCGGTTCGATCCATAGAGGGTGGGGTCGCACGCCTTCGGACCCCCCGCAGTGCGGGGGGCTAGTAACGGCGAGCACTC
>CBDVCA010000112.1:0-10023 GCA_965372365.1 uncultured bacterium | reverse complement strand
CTTGCATCATGGCCGAACGAATACCCGCCACCGGTTCGGGATGAGAGCCCGATTACTGAAAAGAAACTGTGAACGGTTACTCCTCCCGCAACGCCGCCCGAACCCCACGAGCCTTGAACACCGTCGTGAACCGCCTTCGCTTCCTAATCGCCATCTCGTCTCCTTCCTGAGCCGCAACAGCCCATTCTACACCAAGACGATTCCACCTTAAACCAGCGCCCAGTTTCCGGGGACACGCTCAGTTATCGATATCGGCCGCGTAGCCTGCGATCAGCGTAATCGGGTCGCCCACACGCACCACCGGGGCGTCGGCGACCAGCGAAGCGGCGCCATCGAGCAACAGTCTCGGTTCCAGCGGCGCACACACCGCGCGGTCGGTCATCGTCGTCCATGTACGCATCGGTTCATCCTTGAATCGCACCCATCTCATGACCCCGGCCGAAACATAGGACCCGGCGGCCTCATCCGGCACAACACGCTTCCCCGATATCGGTAGGATCGGCCCCTAACAGCCCGTTGAAGAAGGCCGTTTTCTGACGGATTCATTAGGCGGCGGCGGCGCGCGGTGGCTGGCAGACGCGGCGGCGGCCGAAAATGATTGCGGGCACGCCGTCGGGGCGCCAAGCGGCTATCCGGCGGATGATCCGGGGGATCAGAAGGCGTAAAACAGCCGCGGCGAGGCGCCCGAGACCGTCCTGAAGGCATCGCGGCTTGCCGATCCCGAACATCGCGCGCATCATCAGACCCAGATTGAACCCGCCCACGTGAATCAGCAGACGCTTGAGGATGTTCGGATGCCCGCGGAGGTGCGTCCGCCGCATGCCGCCGGTCTCGTAACAGTGCGCGAAGGTGCGTTCGACGACCTCACCGCGTTTACGCATTAACGCCTTGCCGCGTTTGCCGCGAATCCGACGACGATTGCCATACACCGCATCCCGCGCCGCGGACTTGCCCTCCCAATTGCGATTGCCCCGGTCCGGCTCGCTGACGTAACTACGAATCGTCATCGCCGACAAGTCCGTCATCACGTCGTTGCTGTGATACCCCTTGTCCGCCACCATCTCTTCCATCGCCACATCATGCACGCAGTCTTGGGTGGCCGCGTCGATCTGCACATCCAGCAGGTTCGACACCGTCGCGTCGATCGTGTCGTCCAAACTCGTCGTGTCCCCCCGATCCGCCGGCTGAAGCGTCACCGCCACGATCGCCTGCGTGTCCATATCCACCGCGTGCTCGGCCTTATGTGCTAAGTGCGTGCGGCCATCCTTCATCTTGGTAATCTTCGCATCCGGATCGTGAGGGTACTCCCAGTCTTTGTTGGAAGCCTTCTTCTTACGCTTGCGGTCCAACTTCGCCAGGTCTTCCCGCGTCGGCGTCTCGATGCCGTTGGCGACGGCCAATTGCGTCAGGAACTCGGTGTAGCTTTCGCCGGTGTCCTTGCGAACGATGCTCCGCATCGCCGCGTTGGCTTCCAGCGTCGTGGCGTCCACACCGATCGTCTTGCCGCTCAGCAGGCCCTTCGTCGCCAGCACTTTCAAGATCCACGCGAACACCTCCTGGTGGGTCTCCAGATCGATGCGGTTGCGAATAATCGAAAGACTGGAGTGGTCCGGCGTGCGGTCGGTCAACGCGTAGCCCAGGAACGTACGCAAGGCCAAGCTGTCGGCGCACCGCCATGCGATGCCGCGTTCGCTGTCGACGCCCTCGAAGTAGCCGATCAGCAACATGCGGAAATAGATGCCCGGGGGAATCCCCGGCCGGCCGATCACTTGGTGATAGAACGTCTTGCACAGGCCTTCGACGAAGGCGTCGAAGCCGTTCTCGCCCAACAGTTGATTCAACCGCCGATAGAAGGGATGACCCGGTGAATCGGGAATCTCCGTCGCCGCGATCCACAACTCGCTCTGCCGCTCCGACTTCCGCTTACCCATCGCCATCGCTCATCCTCCGTGACTGACACCACAGTAGCGCCAGCCGATGCGGAGGTCAATTGTCAGTGAAGAGGAAAGAGGACTTTTTCAACGGGCTGCTAAGGTCTATGTCCTCCAGTGATTCACCCCGGACAGGCGGGCGGCGATCGCGGATTTGGCTGGAATCGAGCTCACCCGGCGGCATAATAATTGACGATTCGGATCCTGAGGCGATCGCCGGCGTCGGCGGCCGTCGCAGCCGCTTCCCCGGGAAAGCCCCGATACGCAAGGAGGCCGTCATGGCCAGAGGATACATTGTTATGACCGCCGTGGGCGACGATCGGCCCGGGCTGGTGCAATCGGTCAGCGAATTCGTACTCGATCGCGGCGGCAACGTCGAGGCCACCCGCGCCGCGACGCTGGGTGGAGAATTCGCCATGATCCTGCTCATCAGCGGCCAAACCGACGCCGTCGAAGCCATCGGCGCAGACGCCGCGGCTCTGGAATCGGCCGCCGGACTGATCGTCACCGTCAAGCCCACCGGCGCCCCGGCCGAGCACCCGGCCGAAATCGAGACGCTGCCGTACAACCTCACCGTCCACTCGATGGACCATCCCGGCATCGTCCAGGCCGTCACGCACCACCTCGCCGCCGACGGCGTCAACATCCGCTCGCTGGATACGCACGTGGAGTCGGCCCCGCACACCGGCACGGCCTTTTTTCACTTCCACGCCCACCTCGACATCCCCGCCGACCGGAACATCGCCAAGTTCAGAGCCCAACTCGAAGAACTGGCCGAGCGGCTCAATATCGACATCCAACTGGCCGCGGCTGAGGATTGACGGGGCCGCGTTACCGCAAGTTCGCCCGGCAAAGCACCGCCCCGCCGACGACCAGGGCGCAGCCGATCCAAAAGCCGGCGCCGGTGGCCAGTGTTCGATGCCTGTCGGTCACGGGGCGCTATTCCTTGTTGGCGGGAACGACGGACGGAGGGGTATGGATGTCGGCTTCGATCTCGGCCACGAGTGGACGCAGCTCTTGGGCCCTCTTGCGATCGGCCGCGGCCTGCTTGGTGTCGCCGGTCTGTTCGTACAGGCTGGCCCGCAATTCGTGATAGTCGGGATCAAACGCGCGCAGTCCGATGGCCTTGTCCAGGTCGGCCAGGGCCTCGGCGGGCTTGCCCAGCACGATCCGGGCTTTCGCACGCCCGTAATAGGCGGCGGCGGAATCCGGTTCGAACGCCACCGCTCGATCGTACAGTTGCTCGGCCAGAACGTAATCGCCGCTGTCGATCGCAAGATCGCCGATAACGCACCGCCCGGGGTCCGGCCAACGCCCGTACAGGGCGATGACCTTGTCAAGGTCGGCCAGCGCCTCGGCGGGTTTGTCCAACGCGACCCGGGCCATCGCCCTCCCGTAATACGCCGAGACCGAATACGGGTTAATCTCCACAGCCAACGTGAGGCTCTGCTCAGCCAAGGCGTACTCGCTATGCTCCATGGCGATGGCGGCCATCGCGCGCCGGCTTTGGAAACGCGCGGCGTCCGACACCGGCAGGATCGTCTTCGTGCCGTCGAGAACGCGGTTCAGCAGCGGCTGGAGCGACTTGGTCTGCAGCAGGACCACCAGCAGGATCATGGAGATCAGCATCGTCTTGGGCTTGAACGCCGGCTTCACCCTCGGCAGCAGGACCGGCCATATCTTCGACCCGTCCAACGGCGGAATCGGCAGCAGGTTGATCGTTGCGAGAATCGCGTTGATGACCACCCCCATGGTCAGCATCTGGTGAGCCATCGCCAGCCACAGCACGGCGCCGGGGCCGTACGAGTAGGTGCGCCGCGTGAAGAACACCAGCGACCCCAGCAAGGCCGCCATCAGCACATTGGCCGCCGGCCCGGCAAGCGAGGTCAGCAGGTAGTCGCGCCGAGGGTGCTTGAAGTGGTACAGGTTCACCGGCACGGGCTTGGCCCAGCCGATCGGCAGCAGGAAGATCGCCATCGTCCCCAATAGCGACAGGTGGCGGAAGGGGTTGAGGCTCACCCGCCCGTGTCGACGGGCCAGATCGTCACCCAGCAAACTGGCCGACCACGCGTGGGCGCATTCGTGAACCGTCAGGCCGATCATCAGCCCCGGCAAGAACAGCAAGGCCGTGACGATATTCATTGGCTCGCCTCCCTCAGCTCGATGTGCCGGCGAATGTTGTCGGCCACGTTCGGGTTGGTCTCGGCGAGCTGATCCAGCATGCCTCGGGCCTGGTCGGAGCGGCCGACGCCGACGCATCCCATCGCCTGGAAGTACAGCTTCATGCCCGGATCGCCCTTGCATCGCAGGTGACGGGCGGCCGCGGCCTCATCGCCGCTATCGACGGCCAGCGCCCACAGGGCCATCTCCGCCTCGACGGAGTGATCGACGTCCAGCAGATGCTCGGCGCGACCGCGAGCCTCGTCGAGCTGGCCGGCGAGCATGTCGGCCCACAACAGTTCGACCAGCACCAGCTTGCTCAGCGTCGGCGTCAGGTCGCGCCTCCGGGCGTATCGACGGGCCAGGCCCAAGCTCGTCTGCGGATCGCCGCTGCGAGAGGCCATGTGATATTCCAGCAGATCCAGCAGCCCTTCGCCGTCGTCGCCAAGAGCGCGCCCTTGGTCCAAATACTCCCGGGCCTCGTCGAAGTCGCCAACGTCGAGAGCCATCAACCCGGCCATCGAAACCAGTTGGGCGTTCGGCCGGCGCACAATCCACTCCCGCCCCTGGCGGCGAGCGGCGTCGATTCCCTGGCGTTTGAGGATCGCTCCCAGGGCGAACTTGGCGTCAGCGTCCAGCCCCCCCACTCGCCACGCGGCCGTCAGCAGGCCGGCGTCGATGGGGAAATTGATCATCGACGCCGCGTGCCCGACCAGCACGAGCGGTCGCGACAGGATGATTCGAATCCAACGGATAAGGAACATGGGATCGTCGTTCTCCACAAGTCGGGTCGCCGGCGGCCGGAGGTCTCAGTCGCTCGTGGCGGCCTTGGGCTTGACGAACAAGTAATACAGTCGACCCTCGGCGAGAGTTCGCCCGGCCAACTGGCCGGCTTCGGAGCCGACGCCGATGTAGATGTCGCATCGACCGGGCGCCCGGATCGCTCCGCCGGTGTCCTGATCGAGCACAAACCCCTCATGCCGACGCGGCTCGCCGCCGGGGCCGGGCAGATCAACCTGCACGAACGCCAGAGCGGCGCGGGGGTACACGCTCTTGTCGGTGGCGAGGGTCCGCATGGGCGTCACCGGTTCGTTCAGGCTGCCGCGAGCCGGGCCCGTCGAGCGTGCGAAGAAAGTGAACCGCGGGTTACGATTGACGTAATCATCGACCAATGAGGGGTGTGCACGAAAGAACCGGATCATCTCCGGCAGGCTGATCCGATCGCCGTCGATGCGCCCGTCGCGAACCAGTTCGGCGGCCACGCTCTTGTACTCGTGCCCGTTGGACCCGGCGTAGCCGACCGTAACGACGCGCCCATCGGTCATGCGAAGGCTCGCCGAGCCCTGCACGTGTGCGATGTACGCCTCGAATGGATCGGCCATCCACACCAGCTCCCGCCCGGCCAACAACCCCGACGCGGCCAAGTATCTCCGCTGCGGGCAGCGAACCATCTGGCCATCGGCCAGCTTCAGGCCGAGAATTTCCCCAGCCGGGCCTTTGGCCAGCCCCTCGGGCGTCTGGTACAGCGGATACCGAAATCGCTTCGTCTGCGTCGCCGAAGCCTCGAAAACCGGCGTGTAATACCCCGTGAACAGCACCGCGCCGTTGCCGTTCCAGCCGACGGACGTATAGACGTCGAAATGGCGACGAATCACCGCGTCGATCTGGGCGGGGCTCAGCTTGGATTCCAGCATCGAATCGACCATGGCCAGCGTCTTGACCACCTGGGCGTGGGTGATATCGCCATAGGGGTAATGCTCGCGACTGGACGGCTTGGACAGGTAGTTCAAGCTGGACGCGATGGCCCGCCGAAAACTCGCCACCTCCCCGGCCGCGGCGGCAAAGTCGGGAAACTCTGTCGCCGGCGTCAATTTCCGCAACGCCATCCCCCCCGCCGGCAGCGGGCGAGCGTAATCGGCCCGGGCGGGCGGCGCCGGCGCCACCGGCGTCGAATCCTGACAGCCGGCGACGACCATCGCCGCCGCCAGGCACACGTATACCGATAATCTCATCCGAAACACCTCATCCGAGCACTCCTGCGCCCCAAGGGGAACACGTCAAACCACAACCCCCGATTATGCCCACAACCGCCGCGGCTATCAAGACGCCGAACGTGAATGTGGAGCTTTCCTTGCA
Organism: uncultured bacterium; assembly: GCA_965372365.1. Classification (GTDB taxonomy): domain Bacteria; phylum Planctomycetota; class Phycisphaerae; order SM23-33; family FEN-1343; genus CBDVCA01. Next base: position 3,796 of record CBDVCA010000112.1, on the reverse strand, counting down.
ATGCTCAGGCGGCCATGGTACAATAATTTCGACATTTGTGTAGGTTCCTTTCACCGCCTGGTCGACCGTGAGAGACTGTTCAGATCGACGTTCTCTCGACGTTCTTATGAAAGGGCTATCATGATCAAGGCGCCATTTGAGGGCTCGGGTTCTGCTCTTCTGGACGTGGTTTCGACGCTTCGGCCCCGCCAACTCGCTCACGCCGCGATGGTGACGAGCGGCGACGTTCCGGACGGCGCCGTGTGCATCATCTGCCAGAAATCCATCGCCGGGCTCCACGGCAACGGCCGCTGCGGGCATTGCGGAGCCGCGATCGGGCGATCGACGGCGGGGAATTTCCTCAAATTCGCCGCCCCGGCCCACGTGCGTGAATTGGCCGACGGAGTCGCGTGGATGTTCTGGGGGGTGCTGGGGGTGCTGATCGCCATCGGAACGGGCAAGGTGCTGGCCTTCGGGGAGATGGCCGGCACGGCGTTGCTGGCCGTGGCGCTGGCCGGCGCTACGGCCTTGACCGTCGGCGCATGGCGACTCACCGCCCCGGCGCACAACACGCTGGACGCCGCGTGGCAGTTGCCGACCCGTAGGAGAATTCGTCTGCTGATGGCCTTCGGCGCTGGAATGCCCCTGATGTTGCTGGTGACCAGCGATGTCGGCGCCACGGGAACAGCAGCAATCGCCATGGCGATCCTCACGATCTTACTGGGGGCAGCGGGAATCGCCGGCATCGCCCTGTCGCTGTTGCTGCTGGGAAAGTTGGCTCTGCGTCTGCCGAACCTGATCTTGGCCCGCATGGCGAGATACGCCATGTTCGGCGTCGCCGCATCGGCGGCCTTCGCCCTCCTGGCCGCGTCCATCACCACCCTCGCCGCCGGCTCCGACAGCCCGTGGGTCGACGTCGGAACCGCCGCGTACTTCGGCTGGATCGCCGTAGTCGGATCCGGCGCCTTCTGGATGATCCTCCTGACCCAATGCCGCCGAGCCTTCACCGACCAGGCCACGCTCTCGGAGCAAACCTGGGCCCACCACAACGCCCAGCCGGAGGAGTAGAGCGGGCGGCCTATCGGTCTGTGCGTTGGTGATGGGCAACCCACTGGGCGGGCGAGTTACCGGCAGCCCGGCATATCCGTAGGCCCGCAGGGCCGACAGAATTGTAGACCGGTCCGTAAGGGCCGGTGCAAACGCCCCGCCCTCTGTGCAACCAAGCCCCTTCAGGGGCGACACACAGACCGTAGGGCCACGGGGTGTCGCCCCTATCGGGGCTTGGGGCGCTATGGGGCGGACCCTGCCCCGGCCCTCACGGACCGGGCTACAAATCTGTCGGCCTTACAGGCCTGACGGACCAAGGCGACCGCTATTCAGTATAGCACCCCCGGAACCTAACCCCAGGAATGTGCTCAGGCTGACAGGGCACCGGCCGTGACGCCGGCTCCGATAGCCCAGACTAAGTCCAAGATACAGAAACCAACGACCATCATAGCTTTCATGCTAGCTTGCTTAACCATAAGCGCCTCCTTTCGGGTTTGGTCTTTCAAATGCGCCAAAACGACCCAGCGCGCCAAGCCAACTACAAGAAGGGCCGTGGAGCCAGCAATCACCATCGGGGTTGAACCGACCGCTGCCAGCCCTGAAAGCCTGAGCACATCCAATGAGAATTGTCGTTCTGAAAGCATTCATGTTCAAGCGCCAATCCCCAGATTTGGGAAATCCGGGGCGCCATACTTGGTTCGGGGTTCCGCGCTATCGGCTATCGGGGCTATCTACCCAATTCAATACTGCGAGTGCTTCGCCGCTCAGGCCACCGGGCCGCATGGGCGGAACTGCTTCAGTAAGTCTGTATTGCTGCCCGCCTACCCCATCGCCTTCAGAATCGCCATCCGCAGCAGCGGCAGCATAATTTCGTGATGGCCGGTGAGGCTGAGGCCGCGGCCGGGGGCCGGGGGGCGGCCGGTGACGTTGACGCGGGGGCGGTAGTGCTGGATCATGTCGAGGTTGGCGGTGGTGATCGAACCGAGGTTGGCGCCGAGGTTGCACGCGACGCCGAACGCTTTCATGAAGACTTCGGGGCCGAAAACGGCCGAGCCGCAATTGACGTAGACGCCGCCGACGTCGGGGTCGTCGGTGCTCATCTCGCCGATGGCGGCGATGAGGATGCGGAAATCGATCAGGCTCGCGGCTCCGATAGCGGCGCCCTCGGCCTCGGGGTGCATGTGGACGGTATCGCAGCCGAGGCCGACGTGGACGGTGGCCCCCCGGGCCTTGGTGTAGGCCGCGGCCAGGATGCTGAGGTCGATGTGGGGGTAGTCGCTATGGGAGATGTGCTTGCCCATCGCGGCTCCGAAGCCCATCCCGCTCTGGGCGCCGGCGTCGGCTCCGATGGCGAGGGCCTCGGCGGTCTCGCGGACCATGGCGTACATGCCGGTATGCAGCGTGGCGCCCACGTCTTCGCTGGTGGTCCCCAGCGAGGCCATTTCGTAATCGTGAATCGCCACCGACCCGTTCATCGTCACGTGGGTGATGATCCCCCGCTCGATCAGGTCGATGATAATCGGCGAGCAGCCCACCTTCACCACGTGCCCGCCCATACCGAAGATCACCGGCAGGTCGGCGGCCCGCGCCGCGGCGATTGCCCCGGCCAACTGCCGCAGTTGCTTGGCGGCCAGGTAGTCAGGGAGGCTGTCGAGGAATTCACCGATCCCGGCGTCGGCGGTCGGCAGCGCCGCGTTGCGAGCAGCCGCGGCGATCGTGGTGCGGTCGTGCACGCTGATGCGTTTGAGATGCGTCAGATCCGCCGGAGCGGTTCGTTTGGACGATTCAGTGGTCATTCGGCGCCTCCGGCTATCGCTTGGTTGATTCGTTCTTTGAGCAGGTTCCCCCCGTCGGGGAAGTCGGCCTCGATCTCCAGGTACCGCAACGGTACGCCGGCGGAGGTCGCGTCGAAATTGGTCGCTTTGACCACGTCCTTGGCGGTGGTGATCATGAACTTCGCCTCGGCCGCACGCGCCAGGCGGGCCACGTGCTTGAGGTCGAGATCGTCGTAGGCGTGGTGGTCGTTGAACGTGGTCTCGCCCATGACCCGGTCGGTGACGGTTCGCAGCGTCCGGTAGAAACTATCGGGGTTGCCGAGCCCGCAGAAGGCCCACACCTTCTTGCCGCGAAGCGATTCGACCGGCTCGACGCGGCCGTCAAGGCTGCACACCCGCGTCGGCGTCATCACCGATTCGACCACAGGGGCGCCCCCCGAGAGGCTCCCCAACTGATGGGCCAGCGCCGCCAAGCCGGGCGCCTGATCGCAGCGGGTCAGCACAAACACGTCGGCTCGCGTCAGCACCGTCAGCGGCTCGCGCAGCAGCCCCCGCGGCAGCAAGAAGCCGTACCCGAACGGACACGTCGCGTCGATGGTTACGATGTTGAGATCGCGCCGCAGGCGAAGATGCTGGAACCCGTCGTCCATCACCAGCACGTCGGCCCCGGCCTCGACAGCCGCGGCCGCCCCGGCTACGCGATTGGGGTTCACCACCACCGGAGCGCCGGTGGCCTTTTCGAGCATCTGCGCCTCGTCGCTGACTCCGCCGACGGCCTTGTAGCCGCGTGTGAGAATCGCCGGCGTGCGGCCCTGGTCGATCAGATATCGCACCACCCACGCCACCAGCGGCGTCTTGCCCGTCCCGCCGGTAGTGATATTGCCCACGCAGATGACCGGCGCGCCGGCCGCGTGCGACTTCAGCACGCCCTTGCCGTACGCCCACCGCCGGCCCCTAACCGCGGCGCCATACGGCCAACTAGCCCCGCGCAGCAA
>CBDVCA010000111.1:0-10475 GCA_965372365.1 uncultured bacterium | reverse complement strand
AGACGGTGCCCAAACCGTATGCTGGCATCTTTGGGCTTTGGGTGAAATCTGGGCTTATGAAACTACTGCCGGGTCCCGACGACGATAGCGCGACGCCACGAGGAATGGCTAAGGGTTTCGTTCCGCACATGCCCAAGGAGAATGTCGACGATGGCGAACACAACCACAGTAGTCCGGGCCTCCTCCTCATCATCGCTGAGAGGCTAATCGAACGCGCCGAGTCATTGTTTGATGATGTCTTCGCCGTGCCAGAGGCCATTCGCGGCGCCGTGTTGGCAAACGACGCACTAGAACTTCTCGGCGGCCGTACTCCGACCCTTACCATTGAGGCACTGCGGCTGAAGCATCAGTTTGAGGTGCTCGCTGAGTGCCAGTTTTCCGGCGTGGGGCACCACATCCACCTTGAGGATCGCATGACAGAGATCCGAGGCGGTGTTAAGGCGACTAGTCGATGGTTCGCCAGACGCCAACAGAGCGTCGCTGCCCGTAATGCCGAAATGAAGATACTCCTGAGTCTTGTGAAGGTGTTCCAGGAGTACGCTCAATTTGACCAAGTGCAGGAGTGCATGCATCGAGTGCTGCATCTGCACAACACTCTTTGGATGCGCCAGCGTCGATTCGGGTGGATAATGGCACCCGGTTTGCGATATCTGGAATTTTTACTGTCGTCGTTTGCAGTGTTTGTTATTGTACTGCTTGTATGGATATTCGGGCTCACCTTCTTGTTCTGCTTGACCGGAAGGCACGATTCGTGGGGCTACGGTGTGGGCTACGGTCTGGCCGATGCCGTATCGTCTTTCTTTTCGCCGGGCGGGCCAATTCACCCTGAAGGCCCGACTACCCAGGCACCGAATGGGATACCGAGCCTTGTTCAGGATCCTGTCAAGGGGTGGCCATTCGTAACTGTGACGTGCGCCGCCATCGTCAGTGGCTTCTTTCATTTAGGCGTGTTTATTTCACATCTATACTCCATTGTGACGAGAAAGTGAATGCGCTATGCCAACTGAATTGCAATGCAGGCAGTGGTGTCAAGTGGTAATGCGATGTCTTGTTGTGGCATCTTTGTGTTATGCAGGTTGGCGTGTCATGGCATTGGCATATGGCAGGTTGCCGCCTGCTTCTGGGCTGTTGTCGCTACCGAAAACTCCGTCCGCCCTTCTGGCACAGGACTTGCGATTATTGCCGTGATGTCTCATCAGCCGTAAGATCCAGCCATTTGCTCAGTAACGAGGAGCAAGGATGGGCATCACCCAGGCAGTCTGGGCTCTTCTGAGGGCCTTCGTTGTCGGCAGGGCAGCGTTTGCTGCCGAGAACCTGGCCCTGAGGCTGCCCCTCCCGAATATCCGGACGGCCTTGATTCTGCGGCACTTACGATCATTGCCAAGAGCAGACCTCCGACGTAGGATCCATGCCTTGCGACCAAGGGCGGAGGCACCGAGATGGTTACCCATGTCCCCTACCGCCGCACCGCCAGCGTCAGCTCGCCCCGACCGGCGCGTTGGCACAGTTCGGCCAACATCTCCCAGTCGGGCATGGCGCCGGCCGACTGATAGGCGATTCGGGCGTTGCGGATGGCCGCGTGGAGTTCGACCCATGCTTGCGTTTCGTCCTCGGCCTGGAATAGATGCCCGATGGCGAGTATTCGATGCGAGTAGCCGTCGCGGACTTCCGCCAGGAGAACCATCGCCGCCCCGAGATGCTTCTCGGCGCAGTCGACGCAGCTCGCTCGCGTGGGCGTTCCGCCGTGCTTGGGTACGATTGTCGGGCAGGTGGAACACTTCTTTGTCTTGGGCGTCACTTGGTCGGCCATGAGGGTTTTCTCCGTCAGATGAGATTGAAGGACAGCTCGAATTTGTACCATGCGTCATAGTGATAGAGGGCGTCTCTGGTCGTAGCGTCAATGAAGAGCACATGCGGCCCGGTCGGCAGGAGAACGGTCTGATGGGGCGGCGGGGGATCGGACACGACCGGACCCATAGGATCGCAGCCGTCGCCGCCGCCGGGGGCGTGAGCTGCGCCGATGAGAACATCGTTAACGTAGCACTCCATCAGCTCGAAGGGAGCCGCTTCGGTTTCGCCCATGCCCGTCCAGTTTACCTCCATTGTCATCGGGACGGGGACGACGATTATCGCCGTTGCGGTGGCCGTCTGAGTGTTGGGGTTGTGCTGCTTGCAGTTCTTGTCGTCTTCCCAGTCCAGGCGAAGGGATCGCCCGTTGAGAGTGATGTCCCACGGACTGGCCGGTACGCTGGACGGATCGCCATAGGCGCGATAGGCCCCGCCCTGTCCGCCGTCGATGAAGCCGTGATCGGTGAACATCCAAGCCTGCGTAAACTCAATACAGCAACACTCGACGAAGTTATCCTCGTCAATCAGGGTAGGCGAGCCACCGATGGCCGGGAACGTGTTGTTCGTCTTGTCCCAATAGTAGGGAGCGGTCACTCTGGAATCTCCTCGGGGCACTCGAACTCGGCCAGCTCGACCCAACTCAGTACGCCGTCGTTGGCGACCAGGACATGGTCGCCGGAGCCGGGCGGAGTCACGGGCATGGTCGGCCACTTGAGCCAGAACGGGGCCGAGGCTTCCGAGTTCGGCGGAAGCTCCGAATGGCCCTTCGTGTCACGCTTGTACCTATACAGATCGACCTTGATCCACGCATATCCAGGACCGGGCTCAGCAATGTCTACGGTGCAGTTACCGCCAAAGCCCTCCAGCTTGATCAGGCCCATGATCTCCGAGTCTTCGTTGTCGGAGTCGTAATCCTTGTGTTCGACGAGGAGCTTCTCGTTGCCGCCGGATGAGGTGACCGACTTGGACAACCAGAATGGATTGCCGCCGCCGGGATCGACGATCAGCTTATCGTTGAGGACTCCCGGCGTCGTGTCGGAGGTGGTGACGCGGAGCCCGCTAGGGAGCGTGAGGTATCGCTTGTACGTTCCGCCGATCAGGTCGCCGATTTCCATGACGCGCCCATGATGCTTGCCGTCATGCTCGGCGAGGAACTGTTCAAATTCCAAGTACGGATCGCTTGAGGGCGGAGTGGCAGAGATCGAAGCTCCGTTGCCGACGACAAAGTTGCCGCACATTACCCCGCAGGAGGTCGTAGCCACCGAGTCCCAGTCTGCATGGGCCAGTTGGAGCTTGTTATCGGCCGCGCCGCCCGGGGTGATCGTCTTGGTGATCCACCGATCCGCCGTGATGATCTCGTTGTCGAGGTAGCCGCCGGTCGTGTCCTCGGCGTTGACTTTGACTTGGGCCTGCCCCGGAATAGTGAGCATTTTAAACCACCCGGGACTATGCACGAATTCGGTATGTCCACAGTCGTCGAAATCCTGGCGCCATTCTTCCCACACGAACGAGATCGCGCCCTCGGGAGAATCCGGGGGCGAGCCCTGCTTCTCAAGAATCTCGCAGCCCTCGACCGCGGTAAGATTCCGAATCCACCCCGCGCGGCCAGGATGGTCGCCAAACTCTTTGTGTTGGAGCAGGAGCTTGTTGTCGGCATTGCCGCCAGGGGTGATCGACTTCTCCAGCCAGAAGTCTTGATCGCCGCCGGGATCGACGACGATCTCGTCGTCGAGATACCCGGCCGTCGTGTCGGTGTCGTTGGTCTTGACGAGCACGGAGTCCGTTTTCTCGATGTCCTCGGGATCAAATACCATCCACGGAGCAAGTTCGCCTGTCGCGTCGTCAATGTACATCCGGCCGCGGACGTGAACATGATCCGTCTGGTCGTCGCGGCCGGTAACGTCCTTCGTAATCGGCGCCGCCTCGGAGCCGTGAACCGCCCGGCCGCCGAGCGGCGTGATGGAGGTGGACATCTTCGGGCCTACAATCGGCCCGAACAGACACCCCCCTACGGCTCCACGGGGTTCCTGGTAGGGAACGTAGGTCAGAATGTCGCTGTCGGTGTAAGGCTGATACTTGAAGCCGCCGGCGATCCCCCGTGCGTTGTAATCCACAGTGACCGTCCCGCCGTTGTCGCCGGTAAGCGGCTCGCCTAACTCGTCGGTCTTGGTCAGCATAATCGCCGTCTGGCCCGCCCAGTTCCCGGCCTCGCCGGCGACAGGGATCCCGAACCCGACGGTATCGCGTACCGTAAACTCGAAAGCGGCGTAGGGGAACGTAGGATTATTGAGCAGATCCTCAATCGGGAGCAGCCCGGAAAACGTCGGGGTTATATGGACGATCGAGCCGATAGGAACATCGTCGAGTCCATTCGCCTCGACAAGAGGCCCAGCCTTGAAGCCCTCCGGCTGCCTGATTGTTTTCCATCCGTTATCCGAGTCGAGGGCCACTTCCTCCCATGACGGATAGACGCCGCTTGCATAATTGCCCGGCATCGACCCCATGCCAACAACCAAGCTATTCCCGGTGATGCGGGCGAACGAGCCACTTCCACCGCCGCCGCCGCTGAGTATGGTCGTCCCGAGCAGGATCACGGCCCAGCAGACGCCGTCCTTCTCCTCGGTCCACAGAACCCGCGAGCCGCCGTAGCCGGGCAAAAATCCCGTCAAGTCCTCCTTGGGATAGGCGCGTGTCGCCCAGTGTTCGAACTCCTTGACATATTCCGGCGTGAAGTCGATCCTTACCGTAGCGAGGCCGCCAATGAGCGCCCGGCCGATCTCGCCGGGATCGAGGGGCTCGGTGAGCACGGCGAAGGTCGCGACGGCCGGAAGTTCCTCTTCTGTACTTTCGGGCGGAGGATAGTAGTAACGGACGGTCCCGGTGAAGACCGGCTCGTCGAGGAACTGCTCGTCGTCGATCTTGCCATTGCCGTCGGTGGGCTTGAACACCATATCGCGGAGGTAGAGGATGTCGAACCGATCACGGGCGTTCTTGGTGTCGTTGCGGACGAGCACCGTTAGGTCGCCGGGGACCTCCGTTGCACCGCTCTCGCCGATGTTCTGTTTCCGCTGCTTGTAATCCTGCGCCGCATCGATGAAGCCGTTCCATGCCGCGGCGGACAGGTCCAACGGATCGCCTTCTTTGACCTTCTTGAACGGATCGCTCATAGTTTAGATTCCCAGTGCCCCGAGGTACGCCATCTCGTAGACGACGTTGATCGTTACTGCCGCGGGAACCTTCACCTTCTTGTTCGCGTTCGCGTCCACGGCGTCCCTGTACTGAACCCACATATAATCCCACCCTCGCTTTATCGGGACGAGAATGTCGCCGATATTGAAGTTGTAGCGGTTCTGGCTTGCGGCGAAACGGTAGGTGATCTCCCATTCATCATCGCCCGACTGAGAGCCGGACGCCCCGAGGAACAGGACCTCTCCCGGCATGAACCCGCGAAAGCCGTCGGCGTTCACCTTGCCGGTCAGATTGAACAGCATCGCCTTGTAGGATCCTGTGATCTGTACGGCGGAGAAGTAATGCGTCTCCCCGAAATTGTAGATCGGCGAGGTGATGTCTACGCCGTTCACGGAATCCTTCGTGACGTTGATCGCGCCCTTGAAGTCAGGCTTGGTTTTTCCGACCGGGACGTAGGTGTCAATCGTGGACCGAGCTTGCGTGATGTGCTGGGTTCCGCCGCCGGTGTCGAAGCTGTAGTTCGCGGTTGATCCGCCGGTAATGATCGTGACCCTGTTCTTGGCGTAGGTCGCCTCGCATTTCCACCGTCCGACACCCTCGATGGTGTCAATTCCGTCCGGCTCCATCGTATACGTCTGGCGATCGAGCCCGGCGTGCTTGGGAGGCGCGTTGGTCTCGAAGAACTCCTTGGCCTCGGCATCGTCGGCGGTGCCCTCGATGCTGAACGTCAGGATCACGGTGTCGCCGTCGCCGACGGACCATTCACGGCTGTCTATGAGTTCTCGAAGTTCCATATCTACTTCCCGAATGAGTTCGTGCCGCTATCCTTGAGCCCTCGCGTATTGCGCTCAATCTTCGCGGTGAGGTCCTTGGTTTCCTCGCTGATCTTCGTCAGCTTGTCCGACGCGCCGCCCGCCTGCATCCCGAGCAGGGAGGACACATTGAACGAGCCCTTCGCACCGATCTTCTTGGCTGCGCTGTCCAGAAATCCGCCCGCACCTCCGATCACCGGCGGAGGCGGAGCCGCGCCGCTACCGCCGCCCTTGACGAGATCGTGGGCGTTCATCCCCATCGCTTCGGCGATCTCAGAATCCACGACCTGCTGCTTCCGCTTCGCCTTGGCCGTCTCTATCGCGGCGTTCCACTCTGCCCGGGCCGCAGCGAGCTCCGTCTCGTTTTGGGCCATGCTGGCGGCGTATTCCTCGTCGAGCGCCGCGTGCTTGTCGAGGTTGTCCTTGCCGATGGCCGCCATGTTGGTTTCGTGCTGCTGCTTGGCGAGCTTTCGCTTGGCGGCGCGATCTTCTTCGTGCTTCCCCAACGTCTTCATGGAGTCTGCGTCGATCTTGGAGATCGCGTCGGCCTCCTCCTTGTCGATCTTGGCGTAGGCGGCCCCCCGCGACGCTTCCGTCGAATCGTCGAACAGGCCCTTGATCCAGACCCACGCCTTCTTGGCCTTGGACTTCATCCATTCCCACGTATGAGCGAACAGGTTGGAGAACCCTACCCACGCCCTTTGGAAGACCGCGACCGTCTCGATCCATCCGACCGTCATCCCGTGCCACACCATCTCGGCGAGAGCCTGCATCCCGCTCCAGGCGTCGTAGCCGATCCTGATGAAGAAGTTGCGGAAGTTCAGCCACGCCTTCTCCAAGAAGTTAACGCCCCGAGTGAACTCCATCTTGAGCGTGAGCCAGAGGATCTTCATGGCGAGAGAGATGTCGCCCGCGGCCAGAGCGTCGGAGATACCTCCGAAGGACTTCACGGCGTCGTCCTTGAGCGATCCGAACCTTTCGCCAAGCCAGTCGCACGCCTTCCCGGCGGCTCCGGACATATACAGTAGACCAGCTCCTAAGGACACGACGGCGGCGATCACCAAGCCGATCGGTGACACAAGGAACGTGATGACTGACGCCAGCACCCCCAGAGCCATACCGACGCCGGTGATCACCAGAGAGAAGGCTCCAAACATCGCCCCCATTCCACTGATGATCGGCCCCAGAACCATAAGGGCCACGCCGACGCCGAGGATGGCGCCGGCGATCTTGAGGAGCACGAGGATAAAGTCCTTGTTCTCCTTCGCCCATTGAGTGATGACGCCCGCAACCTTGCTGAGCCGATCGGCCATATCGGAGAGGGCCGGAGCGATCGCATCGCCGATGGCGATGGCGATGCCTTCCGCGGCAGACCAGAGCCGCCGGAGGGAGCCGCCGATACCGCTGTCCATCTCGTCGGCGGTCCTCTTGGCCGTGCCGCCGGCATTGTCGATCGCGGTGTTGAGCTTCTCGAAGCTGGCCGTCGTGAGCTTGATCCCGCCGGCGATTGCTCGCTTGCCGAACAGCTCTTTCATGAGTGAGAGCCGATCGGCCTTGGGGATATTGCCGATGCTCTTGCCGAGGCTGGCCAGGACGGTCGAGACGTTCAGTAACTCGCCGCCCGCGTCGGTCGTGGCCACGCCAAGGGCCTTGAGCCGCTTGCGAATGCCCGGATCGGCAAGCTGGAGCATGATGTTCTTCATCGTATTCCCGGCCATCGAGCCGCGAATCGAGAAGTTCGCCAAGGCCCCGATCGCCTTGGACGTTTCTTCGATCGACATTCCGTAAGCGTCCGCGACCGGGGCGGCGTACTTCATGGCCTCGGCCATATCCGTCAGCGTTTGGGCGGAGTTGTTCGCGGCGGCCGTCATTACGTCAGCGACACGGCCCATATCTTCAGCCTTCAAGCCAAAAGCCCGCAACGTGCCGGCGGCGATCTGAGCCGCCTCAGGGAGCTCTGTCCCGGTGGCCCGGGCAAGCGAGAGGATTGAACTGATCGCGTCATCGATCTGAGACGGATCAAAGCCGCCTCGCCCGAGTTCCAGCATCGCGCCGGCGACCTGCTGGGCGGTGTAGGACGTGGTCGCCCCGAGCGCCTTGGCCTTCTCGTTCAGTGTGTCGAACTGATCGCCGGTCGCCTGAGTGACGGCCTTCACGGCTCGCATCTGATCGTCGAACCCGGCGAAGACCTTCGTGGCAAGCGCGAACGGAGCCGCCGCCGCAAGCCCTATACCGGCCATAGAGCGGCCCATACTACTCACGCGGCTCCCGAACGCCTTGAGCTTTTTCTCGGCCCGCCTCAGGCCGCGGACGAGCTTGGAGTCGTCAGCGAACAGTTCGACAAAGGCCCGGCCGGCCCGGATTCCCTTGGCTGATGGCATGGGTTACTCCTTCGGCAGGTCCAGGGGCAGTGCGTACCAACCTTCGGGGAGGTCAAGGCGGCCGGCGACGGCATGGCCGTCGGCGTCTTTGACCCAGACCTTGACGTCGACGATCGTCTCACGAAGGCGGACGGGTGTTCCGTGAGGCACATAGACCGTGCGGACCCCGCACCCGGCCAGGAACAGCAGCGCGACCAGGCCGACGATGATCCAGTGCTTGCGAATCTTCGCCCGTAAGCGGTCGCGGGTTTCGCGGTCCGGCTCGGCGTCGGTCGCCGAGGGTGCAGCCCCCGCGATCGCGGCCGGAACCAGAACACGCAGCAGGGCCGTCAGGATGGCGATCAACCAGGCCATGGCCTACTCCTCCACCGGTAGATCAGATGCGGCCCCCAGGTTCCCGCCAGCCTCCAGTTCAGCGTGGATGATCTGGATGCCTTCGCGGAGTTCGTCGACTGTGGCGGCGTCGGCTGATCGGCCCTTGGTTTTCTCGTAGACTTTCAGCATGTAGAGGAGGGCGGTGTCGAGCCGACTGTACGCCTTGTTCGGCGTGTCGTCGGGGATCGACTTCTCGGCCCACTTGACGGCCGCGATGATCGAGCCTTCGAATGCTTGCCATGCCGGGCGCTTGGCGTAGAGTTTGTTCAGCCCCCACAGCAACGCGGCGGCGAACGCCGCGATGACGGCCGGGCTGTTGGCCAGGCTCCAGATGACTTCGCCGATTGATGCTGCGATGATTTCCATGGTTACGTCCTTTTCCGGCCCTCAAGGGCCTGTCTCAGCATCGCCAGCTCGTCCGCGGTCACAGGCTCGACCGCTCGCTTCGTGGCGTATGGGTTGTAGTCCTCGATCCTCGGCTTCCACTTCTTCGGGTCGCGGTTGATCATTGCCTGCATCCACAACAGCGCCGAGGTGTGGTTCCATCGCTCCCGGCCGAGCCCGTCGGCCATGAGCAACAACTGGCGAAGCGTCAGCCCTCGGGGGTCGAGTCCGAGGCTTCCGGCGATTCGCCAGAGGTCATCCCACGGATCGTCTCCTCCACGTCGAAGCTGTCGATCCTCGCCTCGTTCGCCGCGATCGCCGCGTCGATCAGAAGCTCCTGCTTCTCGATCGCCTTGACCCGGTCGGCCCGGCCCCGATTGCGGAAAAAATCCGCGAGCTCACCGTAGAAGGCTTTCTGGGCGGCGAGGAGAGTCTCGCCGTCGAATGCAGCCTTCACGCCTTGCTCGTCAAGGTCATACTTGCCGAACTGATCGCTCAAGAAGGCGCAGATCACCTCGCCGAGCAGCATCTCGTCGGTCCCGATCCGGGTGAGGACCGGAGGATCGCCCATCTCAGGCTGGAGGAGGTCCAGCCCGAGACGGTCCTTGATCATCATTGCGCTGCCGAGGGTGAGTGAAATCGACCACTCCCGGCCCTTGCTATCCTTGAATATCCTCATGCGTCCCGTCCTTTCTTGGGTATCAAACGTCGTGGAGAAGGCCGAGGTCGAGAACAACCGCCCCGGTGGTATCGCGGTTTCCGATCGACAGCTTGGCGACCGGGTTGCCGGTGATCGGGCAGGCCGAATTGGAGTCCGCTTGCCAGAACCATGCCGACCCGGCGTACAGTTCCACCTTGAGCAGAACCGTGCCGGCGGCGTCATAGAACACCAGCGTTGCGTCCCGGGTTGCGGTCGCTGCGATCGCCACGAGATTGTCGCCGTCGAACGACGCGGCCATGTCCGTCTGGATGGCGAGCGAGACGATCGTGGTGGCGATCGGCAGATCGTCGCCGTCGCCGCCGTTGATCGTGACGTCGTTGACGGTGACGTCGGTGACGGCCATATTGGTCCGGCTCTTGCGGACGCCGGCTTCTTCCCAAATCGCCATGACCTTGTCGGCCGCGGTCATCGTGGGGGTGTCGGTCAGTCCCACAACGCCACTGTCGGCGTCGGTACGGGTGCTCAGCGTTCCAGCTTCAGCGGCGACCGGATTGTCCGTCGGCCGATAGCTCTCCTGGGCGTTGCCGGTCAGTGTGTTGGAGGCGTTCATCTGCGTGCCGCCAATCTGAATTTGCGAGGCGATAATTGCGGTAGGCATAGTCTCTATGCTCCTTTCTTGCCTGAGTGATCAGGTTAGCTGATCCACTGGGTGAACTTGGCGAGCTTGACCGTGACGGAGACAGTGATGCCTTCCTCCAGCGGCTCGTTACGCGAGAAGTTGGTGATGGCGAAGTCGCCGAGCGGACCCTGACCTCCCTCTTCACT
>CBDVCA010000110.1:0-10662 GCA_965372365.1 uncultured bacterium | reverse complement strand
GCCGAGGGCTCTGAGAAGCAGTTCGAGGCGATCGCGACTGTGGCGATCGTTCTGGCGATCGGCGACGACAAGCCCGGCTTCGAAGGCGGCTCGGGCGCCGGCGACGTCACCGACCGCTGTGAGAGCTTGGCCCAATTGCGTGTAGCCCGCGAGGTATTCCGGGTCCAGTTCGAGGAGCTTGCCGAACGGGTCGACGGCTTCGTCGGCGTGGCCTTCGCCGAGCAGTTCCATGCCGAGGCTGTACAACAAGAACGTGTCGTCGGGCGACGATTGCAGCAGGTCGCGGATCGATTCGATTCGGCTCATGGCGTCGGGGCCTCCCGGGGCGGTAAACGGGCGAAACGGTCGGCGGACGGCTGGTTTGGCCGCACCGCTGATGGTATTCTACGAACCGCGGGCTCCCGATCAACGAAGGATGGACAAAGGCGGCGATTATGAAGATCTACACCAGAACCGGCGACGCGGGCTTCACCAGCTTGCCGGGGTCGCAGCGCGCTCGCAAGGATGACCCTCGGATTCTCGCCTGCGGGCTGATCGACGAGCTGAACTGCAGCATCGGCCTGGCCTTGGCCGAGGCGGTGCGGGTTGGCCATGGCGTCATCGCCGATCTGCTCGCGCCCGTCCAGGGCGAGCTGTTCGCGGTGGCGACGCGAATCGCTTCGCCGGCGACCGACATGCCGCCGCGGCCGTCGGGGATCGACGCGATCAACGACATGGAACGCCGGATCGACGCCATGGACGAAGAGCTGGCGCCGCTGGGACATTTCATCCTGCCCGGCGGGTGCGAACTGGCCTGTCGGCTCCACGTCTGCCGGGCCGTGTGCCGGCGGGCCGAAGCGGGGGTCGTTCATCTGCTCAACCCCGGCGCCGAGGAGTCGCCGCACGATCCGGTAGCCCTGGGGCTGCTCAATCGACTCAGCGACTTGCTGTTCGTCGCGGCTCGAAAGGCCAACCACGACGCCGGGTGCGCCGAAGTGAAATGGCCCCCGTCAGAGACGGAGCCCACGTAACGGGAGGTTGCGCGTAAGCGAGGCGATGCACAGATTCGACAAGCCGCAGTAGCGGTCGTTCGCGTCAGTGATTGAAGTGCCGCGTGTGGGTCAGGATCATCGCCAGGCCCAGTTCGTCGGCTCGGGCGATTACGGCGTCGTCTTTCTTGGCGCCGCCGGGCTGGATAACCGCCGTGGCTCCCACCTCCGCGGCCACGTCGAGACCGTCGGGGAAGGGGAAGAACGCGTCACTGGCCACCGCCGCGCCGGCGAGGTCGACGGTTCCGGTCCCGCCGTACTGCTTGGCGAGGTGTACGGCCATCCGGGCCGAATTGATGCGGCTCATCTGGCCGGCGCCGGCGCCCAGGAGAACCTGGTCCTTGGCCAGAACGATGGCGTTGCTCTTGACGTGCTTGCAGTTGATCCAGGCGAAGCGAAGATCGCTCATTTCCGACGCGGTCGGCTGGCGCTTGGTGACGCAGGTCCAGGCGTCCTCGTTGAGGGCCGTCAGGTCGCGCTGCTGTACGAGAAGCCCCCCCACCACGTATTTGAGGGCTCTTTCGGTATTCCGCCGGCCGGTCAGGTCGCCGGTCTGCAGCAACCGAACGTTCTTGCCCCACGCCTTTCGCTCGATAATCGCGTCCATCGCGCCGGGCTCGAAGTCCGGTGCGACAATCACCTCGGCGAAGAACCCCCCGGCGCCGGCGGCCTTGCCCCAGCGGGCGTAGCTTTCGGCGATCGCGGCGGCCAAGTCGACCGTGACGGTGCGATTGACGGCTACGATGCCGCCCATCGCGGCGTTGACGTCGCCCATATACGCCTTGCGGTAGGCTTGGACGAGATCGTCGTCGATCGCGCAGCCGGCGGGGTTGGCGTGCTTGATAATCGCGACGGTCGGGGCGCTGAAATCCTTGACCAGTTCGAAGGCGCCGTTGGCGTCGAAGTAGTTGTTGTAGGAGATCTCTTTGCCGCCGAGGAACCGGGCCGAGCCGACGCAGGCTTCTCCGTCGTTCCCGCTACGGTAGAACGCACCCTGCTGGTGGGGGTTCTCGCCGTACCGCAGATCGGAGACCTTGCGGTAACTCAGCGTGAGCCGATCGGGAAACGTCTCGCCCTGGCCGGCGGAAAGGTACGTGCTGATGGCGGTGTCGTAGTGGGCCGTCAGGCTGAACGCCGCCAGGGCCAGGCGGGCGCGAAGGTCGGGGCTGACGCGGCCG
The DNA here is from genome assembly GCA_965372365.1 of uncultured bacterium. Lineage (GTDB taxonomy): Bacteria > Planctomycetota > Phycisphaerae > SM23-33 > FEN-1343 > CBDVCA01. Next base: position 8,456 of record CBDVCA010000110.1, on the reverse strand, counting down.
TCGTTGGCGCGCATGCTGTCCAGGACGGGGGTGTACTGGTCTCTGCCGGTCACCACGGTGACGAAGCGGTGGTTCTTGGCCGCGGCTCGCACGAGCGTGGGCCCGCCGATGTCGATCATTTCGATGGCCTCGGCCGGCGTGCAGCCGTCGGCGGCGATGGCCTCTTCGAACGGATACAAACTCACGCACACCAGGTCGACCGGCTCGATACCGTACTTCTCGATGTCGGCCTGGTGCTGGGGATCGTCGCGGATGGCGAGGATGGCGCCGTGGACCTTCGGGTGCAGCGTGACGACCCGGTGGCCGAGCATCTCGGGGAAGCCGGTCCATTCCTGAACCTGCCGGACCGGGACGCCGGCGTCGGCGATCACCTTGGCGGTGCCGCCGGAGGAGATGATCTCCACGCCCATCTCGGCCAACGTCGCGGCGAACTCGGCCACGCCGGTCTTGTCGTACACGCTAATGAGGGCGCGGCGAATAGGAGCATCCATGGTGCAATATCCTTATGATCGTGATGTGTGCCCGGGGCTTGTCGTGTTGTCCGGACGCGGCGGTAAGAAACGGACGGGAAGCAGGAAATACGAAACAATCACGAAAGCGAAAAAGCCAAAAAGCCAAGGGTCAAGAAGAAGGTTCATGACGTAGTTCCGGAGGGCGGCCTTGGCGAGACCGACGGCGTACTAGCCCCCCGCAGTGCGGGGGGTCGAAGATCGTGCGAATCCTCAATTCGGGGCCCGGGCTTTTCGTTTCCGCCGAGTATCATCCAATTCACCGCAGCACTGTGATCCGTCCGGCGACCCCCTGCACTGCAGGGGGCTAGTAACGACAGGTGGTTGGCCAGGTTCCGGTTTGTCGTGCTTCCGGCCGGACCGGGTGAACGCGCGGGACGGTCCCCCGTCAGCGGTCCTAGCGGCTCATCTTCGGTCGCAGGCAGCACAGCAAGCCGTCTTTGCCGGCGGCGAAGACGGCCGGCGTGGTCGTATTGGGTACGAACAGATCGAGGCCCGTCAGCGGCGCCACGATTCGAACGGCGCCGATGGCGGTGTCGACGACGAGCATTTCGTTGCGGCTGTTGAGCACGTAGGCGGTGTCGCCGATCTCGGCCAGGACCATGCGACCGTCGGGGATCGTCCACTTGGCTCGCCGGCCGGTGGCGAGGTCGATCGCGTAGAACTGATCGTGGGTCGCCAGAGCATACACGTGGGTCACGCCCACCTGGACGGCTTGGCGAATGGGTCCGCCGCAGCGGAATCGCCAGATGGTCTGGCCGGTCACCGGGTCGATGGCGTACACGCTGTAGTCGGTGCTGCCGGCGAACACGCCCTGCTCGTTGACCACGATATCGGAGGCGAAGGCGCCGGCGGCCTGAGGCGCCGGGGGCTGGGGCCACATCTTCGGCCCGGAGTTGGCGCCGATGCGGACCGAGTAGATCGTCCCGTCCTGGCTGGCGATGTAAAGGCTCTGGCTCATCACCACCGGTGCGGCCGACAGAACGGCGTCGGCGGCGCCCTTCCAGACCGACAGGCCGGAAATCAGTTCCATGGCCATGTACTGACCGGCGATGGAGCCAACGAACATGCGGATCCCGTCGCAGGCGGTCGGGGTGCTGGCGGCGAAGCCGGCCCGGCTGAAATCGATGCGATGGAGCAGCCTGCCGGTGGTGCGATCGAAGACCAAGGCGTAGGTGACGGTGTTGAAGATGACCAGATCGTAGGTCGCAACCGTCCCGCCGGGTTTGTGGATGGCGGTGTGTACGCCCAGCGATTCGGGGAGGGCGACGCGATCGGCGTGGGAGGGGGCGTAGATGGTTTCGTCGCCGCCGGCGAGAATCTCCGACCAGCGGCGCTCGCCGGTGACGGCGTTGAACACCAGCACGCGATTGGCGTCGGTGAGGCAGTAGACGTTCTCGTCGATGTGCCAGATCTTCGCAAGGATCTCGTCGTCGTGGAGCGGGACGATGTTCTGCCAGCGATAGGCGAGGCCGACCTCGGACAACTCGGCGGCGGTGATGGCTTCGTTCCAGTCCGCCCGGGGACCTCCGTTGCATCCGGCGAGGGCGGTGAACACGATCAGTAGTACGCAAACGCCAAAACGAGACATCGTGGGATACTCCTTCGTCAAGCGGGCCGGATTGCCGTCGGTCGCAATTTCCTGTTCCGGGTCGGCGCCGAAGCGGGTTCGGAGCCGGGCATTTTTCATGGCTATGCAGTTAGGTGCATCGTCGCTGTTACAGAACGTCTTGGCCGCCTTCGCCTTGTGTATCGAGCCGGACATAGTCGGCCAGGTCGATCTCGTGGGCGATTTCAAACGCCTTTAGCTGATCGATACGCCGGATATCGTCGCCAATTCGGTGGGCCAGATGGAACACGTAAGGCCGGCCGTCGAGGCGGGCGTTCAAATCGGCGATCATCGTATCCCAGCTCCCCGCATACAGTTCCCGTTTGAGCACCACCAACATGCGCTGCTCGGCGGTGAGCCGCGAGACGGCATTCTCGACCGGCTCGCCGGGCTGTTGGGACTGCTCAGGCCGCACCGCAACCTCCTGCTCGCCCTCGGGACGAGCTTGAGAAGCCGCTACTGTAGTGCATACGGACCGATAACGTCAACGAAATCCAGCCAATTCCGCGCCTGGAGGGTCGAGAATGCGGTGACAAATAGCTTGACACCCCGATTGCGCTGGCGGTACGCTTGATTCGGCTCTTCCAAGGCGTCGGTGAACGTTGTCGGGAAGCGCCGTTCAGGCCCGAGACGTTTCCCTGCCTCAGGGCCTCCCAAGGAGCCGCACCGCCGGAGGGTCGTGCTGTACAGGCACGCCGGCACATACGATATTGTTCCGATACGCCCGGTGTTCTCCATCCCCGGGATAGGCATCCCCCCCATGCCTGTCCTTCGAGAGCATCGGGCTTCTTTTTGTGCCCGGTGGGTTCTGTCGCCGGCGTCGACGGGTGGAGAGTGCGTCAATCCAATTGTGCCAACCCTTTTCGGATGGCGTACTTAACCAGCGTGGTCTGGTCGTGAATATTCAGTTTCTTCATCAATCGCCAGCGGTGGGTGTCGACGGTCTTGATCGACAGCCCGAGCCCTTCGGCGATGATGCGGTTGGACTGCCCCCTGGCGATCAGGCCAAGGATATGGCGCTCCCGCTCGGTGAGAATCGTGTACGGGTCGTCGTCGGGTCGCTCGGCGATGCGGCGGAGGATCTCAGGGGAGATGCCCGGGCCGAGGTACAATTCGCCCCCGACCACCGTGCGAACCGCCAGCACCAGTTGCTCGGCCGCGGATTCTTTGAGCAGGTACCCCTGGGCGCCGCTGCGAAACGCCTCGGCGACGTATTCTTCTTCGGCGTGCATGGTCAAAATGAGAACCGAGATGCCTTGGGTCTTGCGTACGAGCCGGCGGCAGATATCCAACCCGTTCTTGCTGGGCAGCGATAGATCGAGCACCACGACGTTGGCCTTGGCGGCGATGACGTTGTTGACGGCGTTGAGGCCGTCGCCGGACTCGCCGACGATCTCGATATCGTTCTCACGGGAAAGCAGCGCCGAAATGCCCTGCCGCAGCAGGGTATGGTCGTCGATCATGAACAGGCGGATGGGAGTTTCCATGGGGCCCCTTGAATCGTGATGCTATTGAAAAAATGTCATACGGATACCAGAATCATGGGTGCATAGTGAATGTTGCATTAAGATGATTAGCGATTGTAGGTTAGGCGGGGTTGAATTGCAAGGATCAAGCACGACGCCCCCCCAATAAAGAAGCTCTGGATGCGTTTGAATTGTGCCCCACATCACAGACGTCGCGGCCTGAGGGATTAAGCTGATGAGATTGTTCGTCGCCGGGCGAAAAGAGTAGTAAGATATGTGACGACAAACACTACGGAATGGCGTTGTGGCTTCGGTTCCAACGGCGTTCAGGGAGAGCACATCGTGCTATCGGATTTAGAGATTGCCCAAGCCGCCGACCTGCAGGCGATCGAGAAGATTGCTCTGGAAGCGGGTGTGAACCGCGACGAGATCGAACTGCACGGGGATTACAAGGCGAAGGTGAAGCTGTCGCTGCTGAAGCGGCTGGCCGCGGCGCCGAGGGGTAAGTATATCGACGTTACGGCGATTACCCCGACGCCGTTGGGCGAAGGGAAGACGACGACGTCGGTGGGGCTGACGCAGGGGCTGGGGAAGATCGGCAAGCGTCCGTTCTTGTGCATTCGCCAGCCCAGTATGGGTCCGACGTTCGGGATCAAGGGCGGCGCCGCCGGGGGCGGGTATAGTCAAGTCGTGCCCATGGAGGAGTTTAACCTTCATCTTACCGGCGATATCCACGCTGTGGGCATCGCCCACAACCTGATCGCCGCGGCCATCGACGCTCGCATCTTGCACGAGGACCACCTCAGCGACGAGGAACTGTCGGCGATGGGTTTGCGTCGAATCGGAATCCACCCCCACTCGGTCAGTTGGCGGCGCGTCGTTGACGTTAACGATCGGGCGTTGCGGAATGTCGTCGTCGGTCTTGGCGAGCGAATGGATGGGCAGCCGCGTCAGTCGGGGTTCGATATTACGGTCGCCAGTGAGATTATGGCGATTCTGGCTCTGGCCACCAGCGTGCAGGACATGCGGGAGCGGCTGGGGAGGATGATTGTCGGCTATACCAAGACCGAAGAGGTTGTCACCGCTGAGGATATCGGCGTCGCCGGAGCCGCGGCGGTGTTGCTGGCCGAGGCGATCAAGCCCAACCTGATGCAGACCCTCGAGGGCCAGCCGGTGTTCGTGCATGCCGGACCGTTCGCAAATATCGCCCACGGAAACAGTTCCATTCTCGCCGACCAGATGGCCCTCAAGTTGAGCGACTACGTGGTGACCGAAAGCGGCTTTGCCGCTGACATGGGTATGGAGAAGTTCTTCAATATCAAGTGCCGCGTCAGCGGCTTGGCGCCCGACTGCGTTGTGCTCGTCGCCACCGTGCGGGCCCTGAAAATGCACGGCGGCGGCCCGGCCGTTGTGCCGGGGCGACCGTTGGACAGGGCCTATACCGAGGAGAATGTCGAGCTGGTTCAAGCCGGTATCGCCAATATGGTCAAGTGCATTGAAATTGCTCAACTATTTGGAATACCAGTAGTTGTAGCGATCAACCAGTTCCCGACCGATACCGACGCCGAGATGGCTATCATTCGCGACGCCGCCCTGGCGGCTGGGGCGGTTGACGCTGTCCCCAGCAGTCATTTCACCGATGGCGGCGATGGAGCCGCGGCTCTCGCCGAAGCCGTTGTGGCGGCGTGCGATACCCCCGGCGAGGGGTTCCGGTTCCTGTACGACACCGAAGACGGGGTCGCCGAGAAGATTGCGACGATCGCCACGAAGGTGTACGGCGCCTCGGGGGTGCAGTTCGAACTCAAAGCTCAGCGGCAGATCAAGCAGTTCATCGAGTGGGGCTACGGCGACCTTCCCATCTGCATGGCCAAGACGCACCTGTCGCTTAGCCATGACCCGAAACTCAAAGGGGTGCCTCGGGATTTTGTGCTGCCCGTTCGCGAAGTCCGCTGCTCCGCCGGCGCGGGGTTCCTGTATCCCATCTGCGGAGCCATGCGAACCATGCCCGGCCTTTCGAGTCGGCCCGCCTTCCTCGATATCGATATTGACGCCGACGGAAAGATACGAGGGCTTTTTTAATAGAAACTATAACCAATGGGGGCGTAAGAGGTTAGGGAAAGCCAGGCATGGGAATCGTGTCGTTCTTCATGATCTCTCGCAGCAGGACGGTCGCGTAGCTGCCGGGGGGGGCGGTGAACTGAACTTCGATGTAGGGGCCGCGGTCGTCGTCGCCGGATGCGAGCGAAAGCTGCTGAGGATGGAATCGCATCGCCCGTCGGGTTCCCTTGATTTTGAACGCGCCCCTGCGGCGCCAATCGTCGCAGGTCAGTTCGAAGCGTTTCAACGTAGCGTGCTCGACAGTCCCGGGACGCCCTTCGGCCAATCGCACGCGGTAGCCGAACAAAGGCGCCGTCGGCGAAATCTCGAAAGCCGCGGCTCTCGGCGCGTCGATCGCGAGATTCTCGACGAGGAAGACCCCCCCACTGTCGCTCTTCTTGGCCAGGTCACCTTCGACGACCGTATCAATCTCGCTGATTCGCTCGTGAACGATCCGATTGAACAGCAAGCTCTGGAACGCCGAGGTGCAAAATCGCTTGAGGAACTTGTCGACCGCGCCGAACGTGGCCTTGGCGACGCCGTCGGTGCGGATCCACGCTGCAAGGGCGCTGCGCTCGTTGCGATATCGTCCGGGCCACGCCGCCAGGGCCTCGGGATACCGGCCGGCGTCGAAATGCTCCCTCGCGACTCGCAGGGCGGGGTCATCGGTCGCAAGCGGATGGCCCAGCAAGGTGGCGACGAAATCGTCGAGCCGCCCTGCTATGATCGCCTCCCCTAGAGCCCAGTTGTCGCCTCGGTCTCCGAATCGCTGATTACCAAAGTAGTTAGGAACGCCGCGACGCTGGAGAACCTCCGCAATCGCCTCAGCGGCCCCCAAAGCGTCGACCTCGACGTCGCGTATCCGTACGCAGAAACGATTGCCGGCGAGATGGCCGATCTTCAGCTTGTTCGTATGACGTGAAACCCACGTCACCCACGCGGCGTCCGTCGAAAACGACCCCAGCGTCTCGATTTGCGAGTCCGTGAGGTGTTCGACGCTGATTGCCTGCTCCGTGACGGCCTGGGCGTCTTTGAGCCCGGCCGCGGCGAAGGCCGCCGACCGAACGCCCAAGGCGCCGGCGACGCGATCGATGGCGGCATGAGTGGGAATGCCGCGTTTGCAAAGGCCGAAGTAGATGTGCGTGCCTTCGCCCGACGGCTCGTAGAGCGGCAGCTCGGTCACGCGGAAGTCTTCGGGTGTGTTCTTAATCGTCCCGCCAATGCCGGGAAGATCACTCGTTAGGTACGCAAGATTGGTGAATTCTGTCATAGGGGCATTGTACGGTGAAACCCCTTGATGTAAACACCTATGAGGAGAATGCCTGTAGCCTGCCGTTCTTGTTCCACGTGGAACAACGATATGTACGCTTGCGTGGGACGGCGCGTCGGGTATAGTAACGCACGGAGTGTTGTTCCACGTGGAACATCGTCGCGGCCCGCCGCTGACCGGGCTGATACGTCGATCGCGAACTTCGAATAGGGATTGCTGTCCAGGATAAGGAGATCCCATGTCTTCAGAGCCGAAATGGAAAACCTCGCCCCCCCCTGCCAGAACGCGACGCTTGGGCCGAGGATTGGCCAGTCTGATGGCCAATACGCGTGAAAGCCTTGACCCGATCGCCCCGCCGGCGTCCGCAGAACCCGTCGCCGCGTCGGTGGGTCGCTATGAGCCTGTCGCGCCCAGCGCCCCGGCGGCTCCGGCGGGTCCGGCGCGGATTTCGGTCGACGCGATCGAGGCGAACCCGTATCAGCCGCGACGGTCGTTCGATGATGGCGAGTTGGCTGAACTGGCCCAGAGCATCCGGGTACAGGGCGTGCTTCAGCCGTTACTGGTGGTCGAGCAGCAGGAGGGGGCCTACGTCCTCGTCGCCGGCGAACGCCGTCTCCGCGCCGCTCGCCTTGCCGGGCTCACCGACGTGCCGTGTGTCGTTCGCACCGCCACTCGCGAGCAGATGCTGCAGTGGGCTCTCATCGAGAACATCCAGCGATCCGACCTGAACGTCGTCGACCGGGCCATGGCGTACCGCGACTACATCGATCGATTCGCCGCCACGCAGCAGCAACTGGCGGAGATGCTGGGTATTCCCCGCTCGACTATTGCTAACCATTTACGGCTGCTAGACTTAGGGGATCCTGTGCAGTCACTGCTTGCCGACGGATCTCTATCGTTTGGTCATGGGAAAGTGCTGGCCGCGTTGGCGGGGCGTGTGGCCGAGCAGACGCAACTGGCCAAGCGGGTCATCGCCGTGGGCCTATCGGTGAGGCACCTGGAGCAGTTGGTGGCCGCGGCTATTAACGGGGACGGAAGCACTGTCGACCTCGACACGTCAACGTCGGCGAAGGCGACCAAGAGCGAATACGTTCAGGACGTGGAGCGCCAGTTATCGCGGTCGATCGGCACGAAGGTATCCATTCGGCAGGGGCGTTCGAAGAAGCGGGGCCGCGTCGTGGTGGAGTACTACTCGCTCGACGATTTCGATCGAATCGTCGAGGCGCTCGGCGGGCGTATCGAAAGCTGATCCGCCTGGGGCGCTCCTCACTCGTCGATAGCCGCGGCACCCTTGCGGCCAGTGAGTTAGGGCGATCGTCCCCCTGTTTTTTGTGGCTCATGTCGGGTTAGCGGGGAGTGGGTCGAATGAGTGCTTGCCGTTACTAGCCCCCCGCAGTGCGGGGGGTCGAAAGACGTGTGAAGCTATCACATCTATAGATAGAGCTTCCCCTTCCCTCCGATCGACATCAAGTATACAGCGGGAGCACCATCGGTCCAGCGACCCC
>CBDVCA010000109.1:0-10893 GCA_965372365.1 uncultured bacterium | reverse complement strand
GCACGGCAATATCACCAACGGGTCGGGCTCCGCGCAAACCGGCGGCGTTTCCCTTAGGGGGAATCGCCGCCCGTTCTCACAACAGTCATTGTAACTTACCTCAAATACGACTTTTACAAGATCCTCTCGGGGTCGCTTTCGTTCGGGCGTCCTCGGGGGGGGGGCTTGCCGGGCGCCTACTGGACCGCTTTGATCTCGTCGAGGATCTCGCTACTCTCTTTTCGCAGATCAAGGTATCGACTGCTCTTCCTGTCGGCGGCCACCGTGCGGGTGATCAGGGCGCCCGACGGTGACAGCAGTGTGACCTCGGCGGTCTTGGTGGGAGCCGACGGAGCGACCATCTTGCCGAACACGCAGTCGACGACGATGTAGCCGGTGTCGAAGTTGATCTCTTTCTGCTCCACCAGCGGAGGGGATATGCCCGGTTCGAGATACTTCTTGTTCGCCACGGCGCCGATGGTCTGGCCGGGACCTACCTGGATCTTCTCGGCCACAATCTGCCCCATCATCCGATGGTAAACGATGACGTCCACCTTCTCGGAGGCTTCTTTCTCGCCAACGAGGAAGAATTCCGACCGGGTCGGCGTCAGGATCGGAGCCGACCAGTCGCTCTGGGAGTCCATGGTCAGTTCGGGCGCATGGGCGAGGTCGGAGCCGGGAGTGAGCAGGACCGAGAAGAGGGGGTTGAGAATTTGAACGCGCAGGCGGTAGCGGTAGGTCTTGCCGCCGGCGATATCGGTGTCGTGGACCCAGGCTTGGACCTTGCCCTCTTTGCACATGTTGCCGAGCGTCGGCGCCGGCGTCGGGCGGGGCATCTCACAGCGGGCCAGCCCCAGGCGGGCGTCGCGAAGAAGCTTGGTGGCATCCTGGGCGCCGACGTTCACGGCCAGTTCAAGCCGCTTGACGGCCAACTTGTACTGGGTCTTCGCCTCGTCGTACTTCCTGTCGGCCTCGAGTTGGTCGGCTTTCTCCAAGGCTTTCTCCCCGGCGGCCAGACTGGTGCGGGCTTTGGCCTCGGCGGGGTCCTCGACGGTCGCGGTCGGTCTGCGTCGCCGAGTGTTCCTGCTGCTGCCGCCCCGGCCGAGACCCCCGAGGTCCATGTCGCTCATCGAGGAGCCCATGGCGGATGAATTGGGCATTCCCATGCCGGAGTTGTTTGGGCGCGGGCGGGCGGTCCGGCGGGGTTGTCGGTCTGCGCCCGGCATCGCCGATCGCGACTTGTCGACGAGGATGGGCTGGGGCTGTTCATGGCCGGGGCGAACCATGGATGTTTTCACTGTGTTGGCGCTGGTCAGGGGCAGGTGATGCATCCAGGTGCCGAAGCTGCGCGCCTCGGGCCAGTATACCTGGTGATAGTCGGGTTCTATGATCCCTTCCTGAACGCCGTAGGCCCCGAATTCGGCCAATTCGGCCTCGATCAACTGCGGGTTGGCCGGGTCGTAGGTGGGCACGGTCAGTTCGTTCTCTCGTCCTCGTTCGGGCGCGGGCCGAACGCCCTTGATGGTTGCGATCGGTCCCCATTGGCCGTTGTCGAGCAGTTCCTGACGATCGGCCACGACACGAAGGAAGAGCATTTCCAGGGGGATGCCCGAGCCGTCGAGTTGTTCGGTCCAGGTCTTGGTCATGGCCCCGTAATCCAGGACGGCCGTCACGTGAGCGGCGGCGATATCTTCGGGTTCGCCTTGCCCGCCGCGTGGGCCGAGGTTCTTGATGACCAGTTCGGGTCCGGTCCATACGGTGATTTCGGCCAAGGGGGGCATGGGCGCGAGGGTCTGGACGATTTCACCGCCGACGGGTCCGTCGAGCATGGCCAGTTCAGCGCCGCCGGTGCTGAGGTGGATCCATCGGGGCGGCGCGGCGCCGGCGCCGATGCCGTTGCTGATGCGGGTCTGAAGTTGCCGAATCAGGTTCTCGGAGACGGGGGTGTCGTCGGTCTTTCGTTCGACGGCGCCGGCGACGCGTTTGGCCTCTTCGGCCAGCGCTTCGTCCATCTCGGCCGGTTGGACGGGCTCGGAGGTGGGTCCGATCGTGTCGGTCCGATGCGGGCTGACGAACACCCGCGTGGCCATGATATACGCCAGAAGAATACCGGCGATCACAAGCGTGATCTTCTCGGCGTGTTTCTCGAAGAATCCTGGTTGGTCTGTCTTGGCCACGCGTCGGCCTCCTAAGGGTGTGTCCGAAGCATTTTACCTACCTACCTACCTACCGGGCGACTGCGACGGTCGGCCACAAGGCCTTTGCGAAGCATTCCGGTTACCTGCCGGGCCGACCTGCCGGGCCGACGGGGACGGTAGGTTACGAGGCTTTGCCGAGCCGGTCGATGTCGGCCGGTCGCAGGGCTCCGGCGGGCAGTCGCCTGAGCATTTCGATCGGCATCAGGGCGCGTTCCCAGTCGCAGAACAGCAGCGACTCTATGTCGATGACGGCTTTGACCACGGGGTTGGCGCCGTAGTAGAAATCGGCGTCCACCAAGCCGGTCCGGTTGCCCGTTGTGGTGGTAGACGAAGGGGCGTAGGCGTTGTACAGGTTGATCTTCTGGATGGTGTAGAAGTCGCCCCGTGTCAGGTGCTGGAGGAACATCGGCAGCAGGGCCGCATCGACGACGACGGTCACTTGGAAGTTGATCACATCGTAGACGGCGTTGCAGGTGCGGCCGGTCAGGGACGATTTGGGGCTCGTGCCGGCGCCGCCGCGCATGCCCATTCCGCCCATACCCATCCCGCGCATGCCCATTCCGCCCATGCCGCCACCGCCGACGGGCGTAACGGGAGTCGATTCGCCGTCGTACAGGTTGGCCGCGGTTGTGGTGGAGCCGGAGGAGGATCCAATCTGCGTGGCCACGAGCCTCTTGACGACGGCCGTTTCGATAGTCACGGGCTGTTGGGGGGCTGCGGTATTGGTTGCGTTGATCGAATCAACGATGTGTTTGTGGAGCCAGTAGTTCACGTTGGCCTTCCACATGTCGGCCAGGTCCGCACGTTGTCCGGCCGGCAGCAGGTACGGATTGAACGAACTCCTGTCAGCGTAGATCGGCTTGGCGGGGTTCTGCGCCTTCATGACCATCAGATTGTTGATCGCTTCACGCCGGGCTCTGGCCTGCTCTTCGGCGGTCAGTTGGACCGCCTGCCCCGCCGGGGCGCGACTCGCGGTCCTCCCGGGTCCGGGCGTCGGACCCATGCTGATCGGTCCCATGCCGCCGGGGCCGAACATGCCGCTCCGATCCATTCCGCCTCCCATTTCGCCCCCCGTCCCTCTCGTGTTGCGTACGTTGCGCGAGCGTCGGGCGGGGGTTCGGCCGGTCGCGTCGGCGTCGGGATCGGGATCGAAGGGCGGGTCGACGCCGGCCGGGAGGATCAGATGGGCCTGCTCTCCGTCTTCCTCGGCCTTCTCGACGCGAGCCTTCTCGACCAGGTACCGCTCCATTTTCCGGGTGGCCGCGGCTACTTCCTGCGAGGTCACCGGCTCCGTTGAGTTCAGTTGCGCGTACAGGGCGTCCATCGCATCGAGATAGACCTGGCCGAACAGGAAGGCCAGCGAGTGTTTCTGGTACGCGTCGCGGTCGACCGGGAACGCCGCGAACGACTCGCCGGACCCGGCGATCGCAATCGTCAGCGGCTCGCGTCCTTGCTGGTTCATTTCGGCCACGGTCTTCTCCAGCAGTTCACGCTGCCGGCGGATATCCTCAACATAGGTCTTTCGGGCCTCGACCATTTTGAGGTTGGCCCCGCCGCGTTTGAGTTGCGAGAGACTGTTGGCCAAGGCGACTCGCGCCTTGATTTCCTTGGCTGTCCGGTCGCTGGTGGGTCGGATGAAGCCGGCCCAGACGCCGCCGGTGACCAGGGCGACCGTGGCGACCAGAACGAGGTAGAACAAGTTTCTCTTGATGAAAGCCATCGGTGCTTCTCCCAAAGGAGTCGGCGGGATGCTTCTCGCCAAACGCCTATTGAACGGTCTGCTCGTTTCTGATTCTCAGGATCCAACCCATCTCGAAGGTGGTGTGGCCTTCGACGGGCCGGCCAGTGACGTCGTTGTCCAGGTCGAGGACTTCGGCCGCGGCATTGGACTCCAGGCGTTCGACTCCCGTCTGGCCGCCGGTTTGGCCGGGTCCCATTCGGCCGGGTCCCATCATGCCCCCGGGGCCGAACATACCCATGCCGCCGGTCATTCCGCCGCCGCGGCCGGTGTTGTAGACGCCATCGGTGGCGGCGGGGGCGACGCCTTCGGTGAAACCGATCACCTCGCAGGCCATGATCTCGATCTTGTCGCCGAAGATTGTGGGGGCCACTTCCACCGACCGCTGGCGCAGGCGGTTCAGCATGGCCGTGAGGCTGCGCCGGTCCATCGGGGACTTGGCCGTCAAGATCAGGCGAATGGCCTGTTCCCCCGACGGATTGGATGAGGAGGACCTCGGCGCCCCGAGCATGCCCGCGCCTCCCATCGGCCGGCCCTGTCCGCCGGTCTTGTTGGCTCCGCCGCTGAGAAGTTGCTCGGCGGCCTTCTTGTCGGCGGGGGCGGGCACGAACTCGCTGGTCAGGCTGCTCATCATGATGCACTGGAGCGACCCGGGGGTGATACTCTTGGCGCTGGCGGCCTTCGACGCCACCATTAGCCCCTGGTGGGCGGCGACGTCCCGGACCGACTGGGTCACCACCTCGAGGATACTGGGCCAATAGTCCCGATAGTCCATAATCTTCAGGACCGCCTGCATGGCCGCCTTCTCGCCCCGGTCGGAACTCTGGACCTGTCGGTACTCCTTGTCGAAGCCCCGGTACTCTCGATCAATCCGCTCGGCGGTCGCCAGGGCCTCGGGTCGGTTGGACGTGGTGTCCAGGATGCTGTGATCGTTGAACTCTCGCCAGGCCCATCCCAGCGTCGCGGCGATCAGCAGGGCGCCGGCCGCGGCGAACCAGGGCCGCTTGATGGTCCATTGCCGGGCCGAGGAGATCTCGTTGGGCAGCAGGTTGGTGTCGATCCGGGTCAGCCCCAGTCCCTGGATAGCCAGGCCGTAGGCGACGGCGAAACCGAGGATATTCTCGGTGAATTGCGGGGCGCTGATCGTCGCCGACGGCTGCAACGCGTTCAACTCGTCCACCCGGATGACCGGGGTGGAAAGGTTCTGTTCGAGGAATTTCTGCAAGCCCGGCAGGCGGAAGCCGTTGCCGACGCCGAGGATTCGAGAGAACTTCGCGTTGCGATGCAGGCTGGTGTAGTACCCGATCGACCGCTGAATCTCCTGGACCAAGTCGGCGAAGACCGGACGCATCGCCTGGAAAACCTGGCGGGCGTACTTGCTCGTGGCGGCGGTTCGCTTGAGTTTCTCGGCCTTGGCGAAGCTGAGCTTGAAGGCCTTGGCCAGGGCCTCGGTGAAGTTGTTGCCGCCCAACTGAATCGTACGCGTCCACAGGCGAGCCCCATCGGCGACGACCAGGTCGGTTCCTTCAGCGCCCATATCGACCAGGAGCGTGGCGCCTTCGGCGGCGATCTGCCGATCATAGGTCATGAAGTTGTACAGCGCCAGGGGGGCCATCTGTACGGTGTTGACGCCGATGAGCATCTCGGTGAACGGGTCGAGCACCGAATAGACGTCCGTTCGCTTCATCGCGAACAGGCCCACTTCCACCTCGGGGCTGTCGGGGTCGGAGAACGACTGCCAACGCCAGATTACCTCGTTGATGTCGAAGGGGATCTGCTGCTCGGCCTCGAAGCGAACCAGGTCGGGGATCTTCTTCGGTTCCACCGGCGGCATCTTCACGAAGCGGGTGAAACTGGTCTGGCCCGGCACCGCCACGGTTACGCCGCAGCCGGTCAGGTCGTTGCGGGCGACGAACTCTTCCAGCGAGTTGCGGATCAGTTCTTCCCGGTTGGCATCCGGTTCGCTGAGCAGTTGGGGATGCTCGATGATCTCGAACGCCTCGGCTTCCAGTTGTCCGTCGACCTCGCGTAGCTTGAGGGCCTTCAGGGCGCACTGGCCGATGTCGATACCCCAGACACTCTTGGGCGCCGCCATGGACATACTCCTTCGCCGGGGGCCGCATCGCTACGATGGAGTGAGCGGCCCGGTATCGCCGATCAACCGCCTTGCCGGGCGCCGAGGCGCTTGGCTGTTCATCGTCGGGCGGGTATGATCGGGTTGTTGTAGTCTTTTGCCGGGCGACGTTCAAGCGGCAAGTTCCCGCATGGTCGCCGGCTGAGACTTATTGTCATTACACTACACTAAAAGCTACTAATGCCACAGTTTACAGTTACAACCCTGGGTTGCAAGGTTAACCAGTACGAATCGGCGGCAATCCGTCAAACGTTGCGCCGCGCCGGGCTGACCGACCACGACCGAGCGTCCGGCGTAGCCTTGTGCGTCGTTCACACATGTTGTGTTACGTCGACGGCCGCCCGAAAGTGCAGGCAAATCATCCGCCGCCTGGCGGCGACGCACCCGCAAGCGGCCATCGTGGTAACCGGTTGCTACGCAACGTCTCACGCCCCGCAACTGGAGCGTATTGCCGGTGTGACCGCCGTGGTCGGACACGCCGACGACGTTTCGGTCCATCTCGCCCGTGTGGCCGCGATGCTCCTGGAGAGATCCTCGGTCGACGGCTCCGAGCCGCCCGGGTTGGCAAGGTTCGGCGGGGGTGACGATGATCTTACGGGTGGCGTACGCAAAGCCGCCCCATCCACACCTTCTATAAGACCGTTTTCGGCCCCGCAGGTCAAGGGTTTTCAGCTCCCCGGGACAACGAATCTGGCGCCGCTGACCGAGTTCGACGACCGATGCCGCGCGATGGTGAAGATTCAGGACGGTTGCGACGGGTTCTGCTCGTACTGCATTGTCGCTCACGTGCGGAATCGCCTCTACAGTCGACCGGTCGCCGAGGTGGTCGCCGAGGTGCGAACGCTCGTTGACGCCGGTCACTGCGAAATCGTTTTGTGCGGGGTCAATCTTGGCGCGTACGGGCGAGATACGGTCCACCGACGTGGCGGCGACAGTTCCGGTCCGCTCGTCGAACTGATCGCGGCCGTCGAGGCCGTCGACGGCCTCGCGCGCGTCAGGCTCAGCAGCGTCGACCCCAGCGACGTCGACGACGAATTGCTGGGGCTGATCGCCTCGACCGACACCCTCTGCAACCATCTGCACGTCGCCCTCCAGAGCGGGTCGGCGCGGATTCTCAAGCGGATGAACCGTCGCTACAGCGCCGAGCAGTTCCGCGAGACTGTCGATCGGATTCGGGGGGCGCTGCCGGCGCCGGCGATTACGACCGATGTGATCGTGGGCTTTCCCGGTGAGAGCGACGCCGACTTCGACGCGACGATGGAACTGTCGGAATACTCAGGGTTTGCGAAGATGCACCTGTTCCCGTTCTCTCCCAGACCCGGCACGCCGGCCGCGACGATGGAGGCCGATCGGCTGGCTGGGGAGGTCGTGAAGCGACGATTGGCGGCGTTGGGAGCCCTGGCCGAGCGGTTGGCCGCGGAGTATCGGGCGAAATTCGTCGGCAAGCAGGTGAGCGTACTCGTCGAGGAAGCTTCCGGCGCCGTCGCCGACGCCGTCGCCGGGCTGACCGAACGCTACCTCCGCACCGAGATCCGCGGGGTCGGCGTCGAGCGAATCGGGCAAATCGTACCGGTGAACGTTACCGGCACGAGTGATGACGGGTTGGTGGGGGAGGCGGCTGGATGAGAGCCGAAGGATTGCCTGTTGAATGATATCGTGGTAACTTGTTCGGGTACAGGTGCCTGCGCTGTTGCTCGGACATTCGGAATTCCGTTTCGAAGACCCGCCGCGGCGGGTGGGTATTCAATATTCGCCGTTCCTTTGGGGCATAACCATGAGTGACACAGACACCACACGTCGCCTGCACGTTCGGTTGCATCTGGCCGACGGGGTGGGCGCGATCACGTTTGGCAGGCTGGCCGAGCATTTTTCGGGCGATCTGGAGGCGGTGTTCGACGCCGGCGTCTCGGGCGTTCGCGGCGTCGAGGGGATCGGTCCCAAGACCGCCAAGGCGATCTTCGACGTGACCGACGACGACGTCGAAGCCGAACTGGCCGCCGCGGCTGAGCAGGGGGCGAAAGTGATTTGCCATGGGGATCCCGAGTACCCCATCGCGCTGAAGCATATCGTCGACCCTCCGGCGGTGTTGTACGTCCGGGGCGAATTGGTCGCCGCCGACGCCGCGGCGATGGCGGTGGTGGGCAGTCGGCGGTGTACGCATTACGGTGTGGAGCAGGCTGAGCGGTTCGGCGGGCTGCTGGGCCGAGCCGGGCTCACCGTCGTCAGCGGCGGCGCCCGCGGCATCGACACCGCGTCCCATCGCGGCTCGCTGGCCGCGGGGGGGCGGACTATCGCCGTGATGGGCTGCGGGCTCAATCACATCTACCCCCACGAGAACGCCGACCTGTTCGCGCAGATTGCCGACCAGGGGTGCGGCGCGATCGTCAGTGCGCTGCCCATGGCGGTCGGCGTGCAGGCGAAGAATTTTCCCGCTCGCAATCGAATCATCAGCGGTCTGAGCCAGGGGGTTCTGGTTATCGAAGCGGCGCGTCGCAGCGGGTCGCTGATCACCGCTCGTTTGGCCGGCGAGCAGGGTCGGCAGGTGTACGCGCTGCCCGGGCGGGTGGACAGCCTGTACAGCCAAGGCGCCCACGAACTGATCCGCGACGGGGCGGTGCTGGTGCAGAACCTCGACGATATCCTCGAGCATCTCGACGAATTGGGCGATGTCGTCGCCGAGACGGCCCCCGCCGAAACGGTTCCGGCCCCGATCATTGTGCTCGACGACGCCGAGCAGATGATTGTCGATTCGTATCAGGGCGAGCCGATGACGGTCGATCAAATCGCCGATCTGACCGGTCGCCCGGCCCATCAGATCATTGCCGCCATGACCACCTTGACCATCAAAGGGGCGGTGCGGCAACTGCCGGGGGGAGTGTTCGCGTTGACCAAGGCGGCGAAAAGGTGACAGAGGCCTTCGGGGAGCCGGATCATCGGCTCCGGCGTGAATCCGTCCGTCGCCGGCGCAACGTCGCCAGGGCGCCGGTCGCCAGCAGCAGGACCGAGCCCGGTTCGGGAAGGCCCGCGAATCCGAAGTTGCTCTTGAGCATGATGAAGTCGTCGAGGTTCACGCTGCCGTTGCCGCTGAAGTCGCCGATGCCCCAAGAGGCGTCGGCGGCCCCGAAGTGCGCTTTGAGGATCACGAAATCATCGAGGTCGATATCTCCGTCGAGATCAGCGTCCCCGTATTCGGTGTCGAGGAGGTCGCGGATCAGCACGTCCACGTCGGCTTGCGTAACGGCGCTGTTGTAGTTGATATCGTAGGTCACGTCGCCGGTTCCCGCCGCCAACGCGTCGTACAGGGCGTCGATATCGCCGGCGCCGACGCTTCCGTCGTCGTTAAAATCGCCCCACGAAGCCGCCGTGCGGTCGTAGCCGATCACGTCCATCGCCAGCAGATCCAGCGACGTGAGATTCGATAGCCTGCCGGAGGAGAGCGTGGGATCCATAATCCCCAGGCCGAGCCCGTCCTTCCAATGCGACGCCTGGCGGCCGCTGCCGTTCTCGCGGCCGGATTCCACGCGAGCCAGATTCGTCGCCCCCGCGTCGATCGAGAAATAGGGCGTACCCCCGACGGCCAGATCCAGCACCGCCCCGATCGCCGGTTGGTTGGGCTCGGCGAGGCTGTCGGCCGAGTAGCGGTACAGATCCCACGCCGAGAACACCCGATAGCCGTTCAGGTCCAGCGGAGCCGACGGCCCGTCCGGTGCGGCCGTGTAATCGACGACGTCGACGCCGCTGACGACGCCGAGAACGTGGCCGAGTTCGTGAATCGCCACGCCGATGAAGTCGTACTTGCCCGAGGAAATCCCGTCGCCGCGGTCGAAATCCCATGTCATGTCGCTGCTGAACGAGACCGCTCCGTCGGCCCCCGGGTTATTGCCGTTCAGCAGCCCGACGGCCTTGGCGTTGGCCCGGTTCAGATCCAGCGTGGTGTTGTTGGTCGACCCGTCATGGTCCCGAATCCGCGGAGCCGTCGCCGGCGGCGCCACGCTGGTGTCGTTGGTCACTATATCCAACGACGCGCCCATCTGTAGATGCGATATCGCCGTGATGTCGTCGGGAGTGGTCCCATCACCCGCCAGGGCGCCGCGTACCGATGAGTACAAGTGGCCCAGCGAGAACGATTCGGTCGAACCCAGGACGCTGGTCCCCATATCAGTGAATTCGATGTTGACATTGATCTTGATCGAGTCGGTCAGTCGAGCCGACCAGATGGCGCCGGCCGCCTCAAAACACGCTACAATGTCCGCGGCCGTCTGCTGTTCGGTGGCGGTTCCCGACTGCATCGCCGCCAGGTCGCCCTCGGTGTCGAAATGGAAGGTCATGGCCGACCCCGTCCCGGCGATGGTCGCAACCAGCGCACAAACGACCAGCGGCAGAACCCATCGGTTACGTGCAGATAATCCAGTTTGTGACAATGGTTTATGCGGCATTGCCTTCTCCTTCGGCGCCGGGGTCTTTGGCCCCCCGCGCCCCTGGCGGCGCCCCAAGGCGCAACTCCTCCACAAGCCAAGTATTATAACACAGGATAGCCGAATGCGGTGTAAGAATCGTCGCCGCATTTCCTGTGGTGTGCGACATACATTGGGGGCGTCGCGAACAAGGGCAACGGCTTTCCACGAATGGCACGAATCAAAGCGAAATACGGTTCTCATCCCGAAAGGGTGGTGGATACTCGTTCATCCATGATGTAATCGCTTGCTTGGAATGGGGTTCGGTCGTTCAAGTGAATCTGCCATTAGGCCCGTAGGGCCGACAGAATTGTAGCCCGGTCCGTAAGGGCCGGGGTAGGGTCCGCCCCATAGCGCCCCAAGCCCCGATAGGGGCGACACCCCGTGGCC
>CBDVCA010000108.1:0-10941 GCA_965372365.1 uncultured bacterium | reverse complement strand
TTAGCTCAACTCTATCGACTCCAACCTGCATGGAGCCGCAGGACACATGCCTTCGGGTCACCGAAAGCAGATCACGCATGTTCTCAGCAACTTGAACTCAGCCTATCCAGCCATGTGCGGCTTGTGCCAGTGTATTCTAAGGGGACAGGCTACTTTTTCGGGGCCTGGAATGCAGGACAGACGCCGGTTGTGGAGTTCCAGGGACCGTAAGCGACGCTGCGGGGACAGCCCCTACGCTTCACCCCCCGCTTGGGCGGCGGTCTCCTGCGGTGGAGAACGCGTCAAAGTACACGCCCCCTACCGTCGCCGGCGCATGGCGCGGTCGATGTCGCGTTTGGCTTGGCGGTCTTTGAGGTCGCGGCGTTTGTCGCGGGTCTCTTTGCCGCGGCCGAGGCCGAGTTCGACTTTGGCGTAGCCGTTGTGGAAGTAGACGGCCAGGGGGATGATGGTCATGCCCTTCTGGGCGGTGAGCTTTTGCAGTTGCTCGATCTGCCGCTTGTGGAGCAGGCATTTGCGTATGCGTTTGGGTTCGTGCTGCAGCACCCCCACGGCTTGGGGGTACTGGGCGATATCGACGCCGATCAGGAAGACCTCCGCCGCGGTCACGCGGGCGTACGACTCGTCCAGCGTGCACTTGCCCGCCCGAAGGCTCTTGACCTCGGTGCCGACGAGGGCCAGGCCCGCCTCGACCCGTTCGGTAATGTGATACTCGTGGAAGGCCTTGCGGTTGCGGAATCGCGGCGCATGGGGCTTGCTGTCGGGAACGCCTGCTGTTTTTTTGTTTTTCTTCGCCATGGGCGCCACCGGACCGAGGCCGCGTTTGCGGACATCAGTCGCCGAAGGCCTCTTCCATTTCTTTAAGCAATCGCCGGTTGGCGATCTTGGCTATCGGCGACATCCGGTCGACCAGCAGCCGGCCGTCGAGATGATCGGTCTCATGCTGGAAGATCCGGGCCGGCAAGTCGTCGCCGGTTTCGGTGATTTCGGAGCCGTCGAGGCCCTGGGCGCGGATCGAGATGGTCGCGAAGCGTTTGACTCTGCAACTGATCGAAGGGAAGCTCAGGCACCCCTCCTCGTCGTCGACGCCGCCGCGGCCGTCGCTCAGTTCGGGGTTGATGTAGACGCGTTCGTCCCCCGGCGTCATCGTCGGGTTGCACACGAACAGGCGGACCGTCACCCCCACCTGCGAGGCCGCCAGGCCGACGCCGTTGGACTCGTACATGATCGCGAACATCTTCTCGACCAACGCCGCCAAGCGGCTATCGAACTGTTCGACCGGCGTGCAGGTCTCGCGCAGACGCGGATCGGGGTATTTCACCAAGACCAATGCCGAAATATCAATGTCGTCAAGCTTGCTCATATGCATTCATTGTAACCTACGTTGGGCGTTGCGCTCAAGTTCCGCCTGGATTAGATCAATCCAAGCGACTGAAATCCAGGGGACTGGCTCCGCAGCATAGCGTAGCGCAGGCGCAGGCGCCTGTACCCGGCGAAACCTCCGGCGGCCGCTTCCGCAATCCAGGGGACTGGCTCCGCAGCGCAGCGTAGCATAGCGCAGCGTAGCGCAGGTGCCTGTACCCGGCGAAACTTCCCACGGCGGCTCTTGCGGCGGCGGCTTCTCCGGCGGCGGCTTCGGGTACAGGCACCTGCGCTGCGCTACGGAGCCAGTCCCCTGCGCGGGGGAGCCAGTCGCCTTCGCTACGGAGCCGATCGATAATTTACGTCGAAAAAAGGCGTTGCCAAACGGTCCAAGGTTGGTAAAATACTGAACTTTCGTATTGTCCCACAAGAGACAGGAGCAAACTGATGGCTCATAAACGTCGCAACGGCAAGTTACGCTGGCGCAATAAGAAGGCCTGCCACGGCCGCAAGGGTTCGGTTGGCGGAGAGAAGAGCGATTTCCGGCGTGATTTCTGGCGTCAGGACAAGAAGTATCTCAAGGCCCACACGTAGGCCGAATCGGTCGCCGGTCCATCACCGAATAGCCGCGACGCCCGCGCGAGAGTTGCGGGCTTTTTTTGCGCGCCGCCAGGAGGGAGAGGCGAATATCGAATATCCAACACGGAATTTCGAATTTCCAAGTAACGGCAACAACGGCAGAGCCCCAATTGTCAGCCGTCAGCCGTTGGCCGTTGGCCGTTCACTTCGAAATTCATAATTCCGTGTTGGATATTCGATATTCGCCGTTCACCCCTCTTTGCTGAGCACGAAGATCGCGATATCGGCATTGAGGTTCGGTTCGTCGTTGACCTCGACGCCGGCGGCCGAGTCGATCGCGAGCATTCGATGGACGACGATGCCGGCTTCGCTGCAGTAGTTCTGAAAGTCTTTGATGCTCAGAAAATGCCTGTTGGGCGAGGCGTACCACGTGAACGGCAGCCCGGCGGTCACCGGGGCGACGCCGTCTTCGACGAGTTGACGGCGCGAGTTTCGGTGGGCGAAGTTGGGGAAGCTCACCACGCCCTTGGCGCCCACGCGGAGCATTTCGGCCAGCACCTTATCGGGCCGCCGGAGCGTTTGCAGCGTCAGCGACAGCAGGACCATCTCGAATTGCTTATCGCGGAAGCTTCCCAGCCCGGTGTCCAGATCGCACTGCACCACGTCCAGCCCCCTCCGCACCGCGGCCAGCACCGCCTCGGCGTGCAGTTCCAGGCCAAGCAGGTCTTCGGCGCCGCCGTCCTTGAGGCGTTCGAGCAGTTCGCCGTCGCCGCAGCCGAGATCGAGCACGCCGGCCCCAGGGGGGATCAGCGAAACGATCCGGTCGAGATCGAGTCGGTTGTCGTGAAAAATGCTCTTGACCGACGGGTTCAGTTTCCACTGCCGCACCGTGGCGTCGCCGACGTTGAGGGTCCGGGCGAGAAACGCTTCGATGAGCCCGCCGTACATGTCCAAATCGTCGGCCATGAGGAAGGCGTCGTGTCCGCAGTCGCTATCGATATTGCAGTACGCGGCGGGTTTCTCGGCGGCGATGATCGCGTCGACCGTCTGTCGCGACTGGCTCGCCGGGAACAGCCAATCGCTGGTGAAGCTGATCACCAGCCAGCGGCACGTGGTGCGAGCCATGGCCGCGGCCAGCGAGCCGTAGGCGGCGCCGAGGTCGAAGGCGTCCATCGCCATCGACAGCGTAATGTAGGTATTGGCGTCGAATCGTTCGACGAAGCTTCCGCCCTGGTGGGCGAGGTAACTGCCCACCGAGAAGCTGCTCTCGTACTCATAGCCCACCTCTCGCGGCTGGTGGCGATCGGCGTCGAACTTGTCGGCCATGCTCTCACGCGACAGGTACGTAATGTGCCCGATCATCCGCGCGATGGCCAGCCCGCTGACCGGGGCGGCGCCGGCGTCGTAATACTGACCGCCGCCGAAGGCCGGGTCCGAGCGAATCGCGTTGCGGGCCACCACGTCGAACGCCAGGGCCTGGGCTCCGAGCCGATGCGTGGTGGCCACCGCCACCGCCGCGGCGACGCGATCGGGATAGGCGACCGCCCACTGGAGAACCCTCATCCCCCCCATCGACCCGCCGACGACCGCCAGCAGCTTGTCGATACCCAACGCATCGATGAGCATCCGCTCGACCTCGACCATATCGCCGATCGTGATGTCCGGGAACGCGGCCCCCAACGGTTCGCCCGTCGCCGGATTGACGCTGTTGGGGCCGGTCGTGCCGTAACAGCCGCCCAGAACATTCGAGCAGATGACGAAGTACTTGTTGGTGTCGATGGCCTTGCCCCGCCCGACGGCCAGATCCCACCATCCGGGTGCGTCGTCGGCGTCGTGGGCGGCCACGTGGGAATCGCCGCTGAGGGCGTGACAGATGTACACGGCGTTGTCGCGGGCCGGCGACAGCGTCCCGTAGGTTTCGTAACAAACCGTCACGCTCGGCAGCTCGCCGCCCGGGGAAAGGGCCATCGGGCCGTCGAACGTGACGGTCTTGGCGTGCGGCGGCCGGCTGGGCCGACGCGGCGCGTCGTTGGATGCGAAAGACTCGGCCATCGGTATCCTCGCCGGGGTGTCTACTCGTGAGCCGCCTGGAGCGCCTGGTCCAGATCGGCCTTGATATCTTCGACATCCTCGATGCCGACGCACAGGCGGATGTAATCGTCGCTGACGCCGGCGTCAGCCTGCTCCTGGGCGGTCAACTGCTGGTGCGTCGTCGAAGCCGGATGGATGACCAGGGTCTTGGCGTCGCCGATATTGGCCACGTGCGAGGCCAGCTTCACCGAGTTGATGAACTTCACGCCGGCGTCCTTGCCGCCCTTAATGCCGAAGCCCACGATCGCCCCGGCGCCGTCGGGGAAATAGGTCTTCGATAGTTTGTGATGCTTGCTGCTGGCCAAGCCGGAGTAATTCACCCACGACACGTACGGGTGCCGCGTGAGCCATTCGGCCACGTCTTGGGCGTTGGCGCAGTGCTGTTTCATCCGCAGCGGCAGCGTCTCGATCCCCAGCAGGAACAGGAACCCCGCGAACGGGCTCTGGCAGCCGCCCATGTCGCGAAGGACGTGCGTGCGGGCGCGGATGATGTAGGCGATATTGCCGATCGGGCGAAGAGCTTCCTCCAAGATAACCCCGTGGTAACTGGGGTCGGGGGCGCAGAACTCCGACCACTTGTCGGGGTTGTCGGCCCATTTGAAGTTTCCGCTGTCGACCAGCGCCCCGCCGATGTGAACGCCGTGGCCGCCGATGTACTTGGTGCACGAGTAGACGACGATGTCGATACCGTGTTCGATCGGGCGGAACAGCACCGGGGTCATCACCGTGTTGTCGCACAGCACCGGCAGGCCGGCCTTGTGGGCGATATCGGCGACGGCGCGGAAATCGGCGACGTCGTTCTTGGGGTTGCCCTGGCTCTCAAGGTACACGCAGCGGGTGTTGGCGTCGACCAGCGGGGCGATTTGCTCGGGGCGGTCGGGGTCGAAGAACCGCACCTCGACGCCGAGCCGCTTGAACGTCTGGGTGAACAGCGTCCACGTGCCCCCGTACAGGCTGGTCGAGGCGATGAAGTTCTGCCCCGCCGAGGTGATATTCAGCACCGAAGCGGAGATCGCCGCCTGACCGGAAGCGAACGTCAGACCCGCGGCTCCGCCGTCGAGGGCGGCCAGACGCTTCTCTTGGACGTCATTGGTCGGGTTCATCAGACGGCCGTAAATGTTGCCGAACTCCTTGAGACTGAAAAGGTCGGCGGCGTGATCGGTCGACTCGAAGTTGTACGCGGCCGTCGCGTAAATCGGCACCGCCCGCGAATGGGTTGTCGGGTCGTCGGCCTGTCCGGCGTGCAAGCACCGGGTGGCCAGTCCTCGGATATAATCGTCGCTCATGATCGTTCCTCTCTGCTCGGTCGCATTACGGCGAAACGCGTTCGCCGCTGCAATATAGTAGCGTTCTTGTGCTCTGTCCCACGCATTTTGTGGGCGCGATCCGGCCGCGAGGGGCTCAACGGCCCCATGGGCCATGTACAAAACGGATCATCGAGGGAGGTGTGTCGCGTCAACCGGCCTTCGCTGCATGCCTGCGAGCCGAAGCCGCGACCTTCGAGGTTGCCCTTTCGGACCTCATCAATCCCTTTCGGGATGGTATTGGCACCTTCATCCCCGTCACGGGACCAGGTTGCCGTGTGGTCAACGGGCCATTACCCTCGCACACTCTCGATGACAAGCGTAACTCTACCATACCGATCGGGAATGACAAGAATAAACTTCACGGAAAATGAGAAAAGAGATGAGGCAGGCTGGCAGGGATTTCGTATATGGCGTGGCTGCAACATGTTACGGCGTTTCATGCGATCTGGAAAACTGGCTCAGCGGGTGCCTGTACCCGGTGGGGAAAACCAGGGGACTGGCTCCGCAGGTGCCTGTACCCGGTCGGATGAGTCTCGACGTTGTCACGGCGCTACGTCGCTACGCCGTTACGCCGCTACGTCGCGGCATCGCTACGTCGCTGCGCCGCTCCAATACGCCGCCGCTACGGGTACAGGCACCTGCGCTACGCTGCGCTTTGCTGCGTTTTGCTGCGGAGCCAGTCCCCTGCGCTTGGAGCCAGTCCCCTGCGCTTGGAGCAAGACTCCTGCGCCTACGCGTCGCCTACATCCACGCCGGCTGCGCGGAGCAGTTTCGCGAGGGGCTGGCGGTACTCGTCGTCCATGGGGGTCATGGGAAGACGCATCTCCGGACCGGTCAGGCCGGCCATGGCCATCGCGGCCTTGATCGGAATGGGATTGGTCTGGAACGTCATCGCCGTCAGCAACCCGTACAAAGCCAAGTGCTGACGCCTCGCGCCGGGCAGGTCGTCGGCGAGGACCAGGTCGGTCAGCTTGCGGATTTCCGCAGGCAGCACGTTGCCGAGCACGCTGATAACGCCGGAGCCGCCGCAGGCCATGATCGGCAGGGTCAGCGAATCGTCCCCCGAGAGAATCGTAATCTCGCTCTGGGCCGCCAGGGCCGTCACCACGTCCAACTTCCCCGATGCTTCCTTGATGGCCACGACGTTGGCGAAGTCGTTGTACGCCTGAATGACCGTCGCGACCGTCAGTTCCATGCCCGTGCGGCCGGGGTGGTTGTACAACACGATCGGCAGGCCGACCTTATCGAGTTCCGCCAGGTGCAGCAGCATGCCGGCCTGGGTGGGCTTGTTGTAATACGGGTTCACCACCAGACAGGCATCGGCGCCGGCGTCTTGGGCGTGCCGGGTCAGCCTGACGGCCTCGGCCGTCGAGTTCGACCCGGCCCCGGCGATGACCGGCACGCGGCCGGCCGCCTTGGCGACGACGCATTCGACGACCTTGTCGTGCTCGATGTGGCTCAGCGTCGGGCTCTCACCGGTGGTCCCGCAGGGAACCAAGCCTTCGGCGCCGCCGTCGATCAGGTAGTCGACCAGTCGTTGGAGAGCCGCGGTATCCACCTCGCCGTCGGCGAAGGGCGTAACCATGGCCACCATGGCGCCCTGCAGTCGCATCTTCGAGGTCATCGTATGGGTATCCTTATCTGGAAGCCGCGGCGTCGATGAGCCGCTTCATCTCGCGAACCGCTTCGGCGAGGCCAACGAAAATGGCGCGGCCGATAATCGAATGCCCGATATTGAACTCGCAGAAGCCCTCCATCGCGGCGATCGGGGCAATATTGTTGTAGGTCAGCCCGTGCCCGCCGTGGACGATCAGGCCGGCCTCATGGCCCAAACAAACGCTTCGTTCAATCGCAGCGATCGTCGCGGCCACCTCGTCGGGCGCCGTAGCGTTGGCGTACTGGCCGGTGTGGATCTCGATGGCGTCGCAGCCGGCCTCGGCCGATGCGGCGATCTGATCGTCCTCGGGATCGATGAAGGCGCTGACGAGCACGCCGGCGGCCTTGAACTTCGCCGTCACGTCCGCCATGCGGCCAAGCTGCCCGCGAACGTCCAGCCCACCCTCGGTGGTGACCTCCTCGCGATTCTCGGGCACCAGCGTAACCTGGGCCGGCGCCAGCTCGATCGCAATGTCCACAATCTCCGCCGCCAGACTCATCTCCATATTCAGCTTCGCCCGGCACGTCTGGCGCAGCAGCATGGCGTCACGATCGACGATATGCCGCCGATCTTGCCGGAGGTGGAACGTAATGCAGTCCGCACCCCCCAACTCCGCCTGCACCGCCGCCCACACCGGATCCGGCTCCACCGTCAGCCTCGCCTGGCGAACCGTCGCCACGTGATCGATATTTACACCCAATCCCGGCATATCCCTGCTCCTTACCCCAGCCGATTCCGCCGGCCGGGCAGCGCCAAACTTTACCCCAAACCCGACGCCGACGCAAAGAGGATTGTGCGAGGGATTGCATCCCCCCAACAGAATCGATTTGGCGGGGAGAAAACGCCGCCCCGGGGTTGACGCCGGAGACATCCGCTTCCGGCTCGGCGACCGAAGCCTCGACCGCAATAGCGAGAGAACACCGCTCCAAACAAACGCGGCGGCGTACAGGCTGCCGTCAACCTGTACGCCGCCGTTGAATACGCGGTCGGCCTGACGCCTTTTAGCGTCCCTAGTTACTAACGTCCATCTGGATCAGCTCGGCGTAATGGAGCAACTCGGCGGCGTCATCGGCGCTGATTTCGCCGCGGGCCTCCCACCGGTTCACCTTGCGGACGAACGAATTGAGCAGCACCGTCTGGATGAACGTGCTGATCCGCGCCCTCCAGCCGGTGGCGCCCTCGGTCCGGTTCATGTACCAGCCGAGCCAATTCAGGCGAGCCGTAAGCGAGGCGCTGACGCTGGTCGGGAGGTCCATCTCCGCGATCTTCTCGGCGACACTACCCACGGCGTCGGCCGAACTGAGCACCGTCACTTGGATCGAGGACGACGCGACGCCGCCGTCGCCATCGAAGACCGACACCGTCACCGTGAACTCCCCGTCGGCGACGTACGCATGGCTGCCGACGATGGTTCCGGCCGCCATGTCGACGAGGCCGGTTTCGATCACGCCGTCGCCCCATTCGATCTGGGCGGTGATCTGATCGTCGGCCCCGGCGTCGCTATAGATCGCCAGCAGGTCGAACTGCTCGAACTTGAACAGCGTCTGATCGCCAATCTGCATCTCAATGACCGGGGCGGCGTTGGTCACGATAACCACGCTCTGACCGTCGGCGACGGCGCCGTCGTCGTCGGTGACGGTCACCGTCGTGACGTACTCGCCCTCATCGACGTAAACATGCGTCGCCGTCAACGCGCCGGCTTCCTGATCGACCGCAACGGCCTCGACCACCCCATCGCCCCAATCGACCACGGCGGCGTGGGTGTCGCCGGTTCCCCAATCGGAGATGATCGCCAACAGGTCGACCACGGAACCCTCTTCGGCGCCCATGCCCGGCCACACGTCGACCTCCGGAGCGGCGTTCAGCACCGCCAGCGTCGTGGTGGCGATCGCGGCGTCGGAGCCATCGCTGACGCGAAGGCCGATCGTCCGAGCCGCGACGTCATCGTCGAAGCTCGTCGCCGGCGCAACGCCGACGGCGTCGACATCGAATGTAACGCCGTCATAGTCCAGATCCCATTCGTACGTCAATGCGTCATCGTCGGCGTCCGAAGACCCCGACCCGTCCAGCATCGCCGCCACCCCTTCGGTCAGCACGTACGGGCCGCCGGCGTCGGCGACCGGGGGAGTGTTGGTGTGGCCGACAATGGTGACCGTGCCCACATTGGAGGTCAGTTCCGGATCGGCAGCCGTGAAGGTGAACTCGCCGGAGCCGCTGAACTCGGCGCCCAGGGTGTACCGGGCCGTCGTCCCGTCCGCCAGCAGTTCAACCGTCCCGCCCGTCGCGGCGCCCAGCGAAATATCGACGCCCGGCATCAGCTGCGATACGTGGATACGGGCGTCGCGTTCCACCACGTACGTGTACGCAACCAGGTCGCCCAATACGCCGCCAAGGGCCTGCGGACCCGGGTCCGTCGTCAGCGTGTAGGTCGAATCGTCGGCAATGTTGAACGCGTGCACGTCGCGATTGTTGCCCAGGCTCGATTCGTACGTAACGATATTGCCGTCGATGGCCACCGCGCGGATCCCCCCGATTCCGGTCAACGAACGGGCCTCGCCGGTGTCGATGTTATACAGTTGGATCGTATCGGGAGTCAGTCGCTCCGGACCTGAGCAGAACACCACCCACGGGCCGCTGACGCCCATGCTCGCCCCGCCGAGGGCCTGACTGGGCGTACCGGGAATCGCCACCGCCACACCGGCCGCCACATCGTACGCGCCCATCACCGCAGGCGTGCTGCTATCGCCCGTCACGCCCCACACCGCCAGCCCATCGGAAATCGCCGGGCCGAAACTCGTCCCCGCGCCGATGGCCACCGGCTCGATCGCCGTCCCAAGCCAGCTCAGATCGTACATCATCATCGATTCGCCCGTCGCGCCCCTCTCGCGCCAGATCACCGTATCGCCATCGATCCGCGGCTGCTCCAAAAGCATGTCGTTCTGGCGAACCACAACGCTTTCGCCGGTCGAAATGCTCACGGCCATGACCACATACGGCTCCGGCGAGCTGAAGTCCATATCCGTATAGACGATGGTGTCGCCGCTGACGCCGCCCATCTCCTGGACCCCCATCTCGCTGACCGTCAACTGCACCGCCGCGCCGGTCGCCGAGCCGTCGTCGGCCAGCCGCTGGACCCAGATACCCGCGACGGTTCCCATCCCGCCCTGCACCGTATACGCAAGCACGTTCGACACGCCATCGACGCCGAGAAGGGGGGTGTCCTCATACTCCGCCGACGGGTTGATCAGATGATCCTGCACAAGCGGCAAGCCGTCGTCGGTGACCAGCGACATCAGGTCGATCTCAATCACCTCGGCGCCTTCGGTATCCACCCACGCATCCGCCACCACCGGGGCCTCATTCACCCCGCTCAGCAGCAGCCGCGGCTCAAGGGCTTCCAGACCGTTCGCCACCGACACCAACGAATCCGCACAATTCCGTCCACTGGCTTTCGACATGACTACCTCCCTTTCAATAGAATCGTCCACACACGCAACGACACAACACCACGAAGACCCCCACGGGCGCCGCGGCCACAGTTTGCCTGCCGATACGCAAAAATGACGTGACTGTCAGCGATACGAGAACCGCCAACGCTCGGAGACCGAACACAACCGGCAGCCCGGTTCGCCGTCTAGCACACACGATTTGGATACCCGCCCGAAACGCCGGTCTCGCCCGCCACAGCGAACGCGACCAGCCCTGCATCGGTCAGGCCAGTAGGACACAGTATACGCGGCAATCGAGAATTGTAAATACTCTAACGAGTGTTCTCACCCACGATACTCCCCATGCACAATCGACACCCCCCCCCGGCCTCGACACGAGGGCCGGCCCTATGGAGTGCGGCGGCTTGACGTTGCTTTGGCTGCCGTCGAAGAAGGAACAGCTTGTTCAACGGGCTGCTATGGAGTGCGGCGGCCACGACGCCGCTTTGGCTGCCGTCGA
>CBDVCA010000107.1:0-11116 GCA_965372365.1 uncultured bacterium | reverse complement strand
GCCAAAGCGGCGTCGTGGCCGCCGCACTCCATAGGACTTGTCCTTCCGGCCAATAGGGTGGTCCCAACGGACCGGGCTACAAATCTTTCGCCCCTAACGGGGCCGGCCCGCCATAGCGTGAAACACGAGGCCAAGCAAACCACCCTAATGGGAGGAGAACCGAAACAAACTGTGAACGGTTATAACACGTGCAGGTCTTACAAACCCTGGTCGCGATTGGCGCCCCATTCGTCACGCACCACTTCGATATCGGGCAACGCGTCGACGAACATGCCGCCGTAGCGCTTGGTGACGATCCGATGATCCAGCACCACCACAAAGCCCGTATCCGAGCGACTCCGTATGAGTCGGCCGAAGCCCTGGCGGAAGCGAATGATCGCCTCGGGCAGTTGATACTCCATGAACGGACTGCCGTTACGCTGGTTGATCGCGTCGATGCGGGCCTCCACCAGGGGCGAATCGGGAGCCGCGAACGGAAGCTTGGTGATGATGACGTTGCCCAGGGCCTTGCCGGCGACATCCACGCCCTGCCAGAAGCTCACCGTCCCCAGCAGGATGCAGCGGCTGCCGGTGCGGAAGCGGTCGAGCAGGGCCGTGCGGGACAGATCCTCGCCCTGGACCAGCAGCGTGTAATCGTTGGCGACGCAGAAATCTCCCATCGCCTCGCCCACGGCGGTGAGCATCGCGTAACTGGTGAACAGCACGAAACACCGCCCCTCGCTGGCCGTTACGTAATGGCCGATCGCCCCGGCCGCGGCCGGCACAAAGCCGGCCAGATCGTTCGGGTCGCCCAAGCGGGTTTCGAGGTACAGCTTCGCCTGCCGGCGGTAGTCGAAGGGGCTATCCAGGTGCAACTCGCGACCGTCCTGAAGGCCGAGCCTCTGGCGGATGTACTCGAACCCGCGTTGGCCGGTTCGGCCCGTGGTCAGCGTGGCGCTGGTCACCACGACGCTGTTGACTCGTTCGAACAGGGCCTCGCGGATATACGGCCCCGCCTCGATCGGCGCGGCGGCGACGATCACATCCGGCCGCGTCCGGCGCGATCGGCCCATCTTGCGAAGCGTAACCCAGTAGGCGTGGTCGTCGCGCTGTTCGTGAACGAGTAGCTTGAGGGCCTGACCATGTTCGGCCAAACGGCCGATGGCGCCGGACAGTTCGGCCCGCTCGTCGTCCGATTCGGTCGACTCGGTCAGACGCACCAGGTTCCGGCTCAACTCGACCATCGCCGGGGTCAGCAGGTCTTCGATCTGTTCGCTTTCGGCCAGGCGAATGCGACCGCTGCGGGAGGCGGTGGCGAAATGGGATATCGAATCGAAGAACCCGTCCGCGGCGGCCGACGCCGACTGAGTCGCGGCGATCGCCTTGGGATCGCCGGTCAACGTCAGCAGGCCGCGGGTTCTGGTCACGTCATACAGATCGTTCAGCGTCCGATGCACGGCCGTCGCGGCCAGCGAGCAGCCGAGGTGGTCGCAGGCGACGCTCTCGACGGTGTGGGCTTCGTCGAGTACGACCAGATCGTACGGGCCCAGCACGTCGAATTCGCCCTGTCGCAGGGCGAGGTCCGAGAAGAACAGCGCATGATTGACCACCACGATATCGGCCTTGAGCATCTTCCGCCGAGCCGCCTGAAAGAAGCATCGCCCCCGCAGCGGGCAACGGGCGCCGCGGCAGGAATTCTGCTCGCTGCACACCTTCGACCACAGCGCCGGGGCCACCGGGAAGTCGATCTCCTGAAGCGAGCCGGTCGGCGTATCGGCCGCCCACGCCGCCACGTGCTCCAGTTGCTTCATCTGCCGCGGACCGTCGAGGAGTTTGGCCGAGCGTTTGCACAGCATCTCGATCCGCCGCATACAGAGGTAGTTACGCCGCCCCTTGCCCAGCACGGCGGTGAACTCTTCGTCCATGTGGTCGGCGAGGAAGGGCAGGTCTTTGCCGATCAGTTGCTCTTGCAAACTGATGGTGAACGTCGAGATAATCACCCGCTGCCGACGCTGGGCGACCGCTTGAATCGCCGGAACGAGGTAGGCGAAGCTCTTGCCGACGCCGGTGCCGGCCTCGACCAAGAGGTGTTCGGGTTTGGCGAACGCGTCGGCGACGGCGTCGGCCATCTCCAACTGCTGGGGGCGAACTTCGTAGTTGTCCAGCGCCGAGGCCAAGGGGCCGTCGGGGCCGAGAATCTCGCTGGGGCCCATCAAGCCATCCCGACGGCGACCGCCACTGACCTACCCGTCCGGGCCAGTTGCGTCACCGTGTACCAAGTGAAATAGGCCGCCAGGCCCACAGTTAATACGCCGATCCCCGCCGCCAGAACCGTAATGAACATCCGCCCCCGCACAATCGTCGAGTGCATCGAGGCGATCAATCGATCCTTGGCCAACGTGAGCATCGACAACACCACCGCCCCGACCGTCAGCGGCATGGAAATCGAATGCACGGCCGAGTAGATCCACTCACGCCGCGTAACCGGGAAAGGCGCCACCCCGCCCCGCCTCATCCAATACTGCGGCGCATCGGCCCCGTCATCGACGCCGACCACGTAGCCGTTCATCGACTCCCCGCCGATCAGAGCCCAGCCAACCGTATAGACGACGAAATTGGCCAGTCCCAAGGCGATAATCCAAACACAAACCCTTGTGCGCGCATCCATGCCATTTGAGATACCCAATTCTCGCCGATCCGTCCAGCGAGAAATCGACGGCGCGGGGCTGAGCGTGTACGTCTCTGCGGCGCCGGGCATCAGTCGTTACTAGTACTGCGTCACATCAAAACATGCTAAGTCCGCGCCGTGCCGGATGGTCAGATGCAAGGAAGAAAGACGATGGCATATTCGAGGATATGCCGAGTTTTTCTGACGAAGCAGATGACCGTTCGCCACAAGCGGAGTTAGTAGGTTTTGGTGTGACACAGTACTAGCCCCCCGCAGTGCGGGGGGTCGAAAGGGGCGCGAATCGGCAATCTGTGGAGCAAGCTTTCGGCGCCCGCCGATCAGTATCACACCCACAGCCCGAATACCGGCAGCCCACCCACCCCCTGCACTGCAGGGGGCTAGTAACGGCTCTCCACCATTGGGGCGATCGCGTCCGGTCGCATCCTGATGACGGGCCGGCGCCCCTTGCTTGAGCCGCGAAAAGGCTTGCTGATGTCGGCGCCGGTGATAAAATCAGTGGCGATTATGCACGATGGCCGCGAGTCGGCGGCGGCATGCCCCAAACGCGGCTGATGAAGCAGGCCGCCGCTCGCCCCCCGGTCCGACAGAGAGGATGGATGTTCTGTGAGTCTCGAACCCAAACGCACCCTCGGATCCACACTGATTCTCGCCCTCGGGGCGATGATCATCGTCACCGGATGCAGTACGTCGGCCCCCGACACGGTGTGGCCGGCGCGTCGCCCGCTCGGCCGCGACATCCACACGTTTGCCGCCGGGACCGACGCGATCGCCAAGGGAACCGACACCCCCGGCGCCGATGAGCCCATCGGTGAACTGACGCTACGTAACGCCCTTGCCCTGTCGCTGGGGAGGAATCCGGAATTGGCCGCCGCGTCGTGGGCCGTGCGGGCGGGCGAGGCCCGAGCCCTGCAGGCCGGGGCGATGCCGAACCCCGAGATCAGGATCCAACTGGGCGATTTCGGCGGCACCGGCGAACTGAAAGGAACGGACAACTCCGACCAGAGCATTCGCCTCAGCCAGGTCTTCGAGTTGGGGGCCAAGGCGTCCAAGCGCCGCAGCCACGCCCAACTGGAGGCCGCGTTGAGCGGATGGGATTATGAAACGGCGCGTCTGGAGGTGTTCGCCGAGACGACCAAAGCTTTCGTGGCGGTCTTAGCGGCCCAGAAGCAGTTAGCCGCGGCTCAGGAGATGCACGATCAGGCCGAGTATGTCATGTCGTCGGTCGCCAATCGCGTCGCCGTCGGCATCGGGTCGAGCCTGGAAGCACACGAGGCCCGGATCAGGCTGGTGAACAGCCAAGTCGATTTCGAACGTGCGTCGCGCACGCTGACGGCCACACGCGGCATGCTGGCCGGCTTCTGGGGCGATGAGGCGCCTGCGTTCCAGCAGGCGATGGGCGAGTTGGAGGATCTGGGCGAGAACGAACCGCCGTCTCTGACGCAGTTGCTGGCGTGCATTGCGGTGAACCCCGACGTGGCCCGATGGAAGACAGAGGTCCGGATGCGGAACGCCGCGATCGAATTGGAGAAGGCCGGCGCCATTCCCGATCTGCGTGCGCTCGTCACCGCCAGGCGGCTGGAGGACACCGGCGACTATGGGTGCACGGTTGCGTTGGAGATGTCGCTGCCGATTTTCGACCGCAACGCCGGGAGCGTCCGCCAGGCCCGACTGAACCGGGCGAAGGCCGCTTGCCAACGACGAGCGGCGACCATGAAATCCGCGACCGCCCTTCGCCGAGCCCACCTGCTGCTGACGACCGCCTACCAGGAGGCGATCCTGCTCAAGAGCATCTCCGTGCCGGCGGCGCAGAAGGCCGTCGACAGCGTACGAGCGGTTCTGGACGCCGGCCGCGTCACCGATATTGACCTGCTGAAGGCTCTGCGGACCCTTTTCCGAGAGAAGACCAACTACATCGCCGCCCTGGAGACGTATCACACGGCCGCCGCCGACATCGAACGCCTCATCGGCAAGCCGCTCGACGCGGTCAATCCGCCGGCTCGCCCCCAAGCCGATGTACCCGACGCCGATGACGCACCCGCCGACGAAGGCCAAGACAGCGGGGAATGACCTCGGAGAGCCCAATGCGAGTCGCCCGTATTTCATCGCGTGCGCTGGCGAGCGTCTTGCTGCTCACCGGCCTGACGGCCGCGGCCGACACCCCGGCGGCCCCAGAGCCGCAGACCGATGAAGGTCGGTCTCCATGGTCGGCGACCTCGCCGATTCTGGTGTATCGCGGCATGAGCGACGCATCGGCCGCGGTGGCGATGGACGAGCGGACCTTCGTTGTGGCCGACGACGAGAGCAACGTACTACGCTTGTATACCGCCGGCGAAGAACAGCCGACCGCTCGGTTGGACCTGACGGGCTTCCTCGCCATCGACCCGAGGTTTCCCGAAGCGGACATCGAGGGGGCCGCGAGGATAGGCCGCCGCATCTATTGGGTCGCATCTCACGGTCGCAACCGGGACGGAAAGTGGCGGCCCAATCGCCATCGCTTCTTCGCCACCGAGATCGTCGCCGGCGCCGGCGGCCTCACGCTCCGAAGCGTCGGGCGGCCGTATACGAAGCTGGCCGAACGACTCGTAAGCGACGACACCGTCCGCAGGCGCTGCCCGGATCTGCCCAAGTCGCTTCGGCCCAACGACAAAAAGTCCAAACGTCTCGCCCCCAAGAAGAGCGGGTTGAACATCGAATCGCTCTGCGCCGCCCCCGACGGCAAGACGCTCTACCTCGGGCTGCGCAACCCGTTGGTCGCCGACGGCAAACGGCGGCGGGCGATTGTCGTGCCGCTGATGAACGCCGGGGCGGTCGTGGAGGGCGGGCGCGATCCGATCTTCGGCGAACCGCTCCTGTGGGATCTCGCCGGCTACGGCATGCGTGCGATGGAGTATTCCAGCCGCCACAAGGCGTACTACATCGTCGCCGGGCCGCACGAGGGCAAACCCGGCTGGGCGATGTACCGTTGGTCGGGCGCCGCCGACGAACCGCCGACGCTTCTGGGGCGGGTCGACCCCGACAAGGCCCGCATCCGCCCCGAAGCCCTGATTGTGTTCGCCGACAGCGACAAGCTGCTCCTGCTCAGCGACGACGGGACCGTTCCGATCCCCGTCTCCGGCCCCGCCGAATGCAAAGCAGGACGCTTCCGACCCGACCGAACATGCCTCAACAAGCACCTCCGCAACGACGCCAAGAAGCGATTCGGCGGCGTATGGGTGACGGTCCCGTAACCGTCCTCCGCCCCGCGTCGATCGTCAGCATCCGCTTCGCTTGCGTGTCCTCAGTTCTACCCTGGCCCTGACGGACCGGGCTACAAATCTGTCGGCTCTGCGGGCCTCAATGGCAAATTCACTTGAGCGATCAGACCCAATTCCAAGCACGCGCTTGCATCATGGCCGGACAAATACCCGCCACACTTTCGGGATGAGAGCCCGATTATTGAAAAGAAACTGTGAACGATTACTGAAACAGTACCAGTATTACCCTACTCGGCTCCGATGACGCCTTCGAGGGGCGAACTGGCGGTGGCGTAGAGCTTGCGGGGGATTCGGCCGGCCCTGCGGCCGAGGTAGCCGGCTTCGGTGGCCAGACGCATGGCGCGGGCCATCTTCACCGGGTCGGCGGCGCCGGCGATGCCGGTGTTGAGCAGGACGCCGTCGGCGCCCAGTTCCATGGCGATGGTCACGTCCGAAGGCGTCCCCACGCCGGCGTCGACGATGACGGGGTAGTCGGGGTCGTCATCCTTGAGCGTTTCGAGGATAATGCGAATACCGTAGGGGTTCAGCACCCCCTGCCCCGAACCGATCGGACTGCCGGCCGGCATCACAGCCGCGGCTCCGGCGTCTTTGAGCCGGCGGGCCATGATCGGGTCGTCACTGGTGTAGCACAGCACGTCAAACCCCTCGGCGACGAGGATCCCGAGAGCTTCGAGCGTACCGACAGGGTCGGGGAGCAGGGTCTTGGTGTCGCCGAGGACTTCCAGCTTCACCCACCCGGCGCCGGGGTTCTCGATCCCTTCGAGCAGTTCGCGTCCCAGGCGTGCGGTGCGGACGGCGTCCTCGGCGCAGAAGCAACCGGCGGTGTTCGGCAGCAGCGTGTAGGCGGAGGCGTCGATAAAATCGAGGATGTTTCGCCCGCTGTCATCGAGCAGTCGCTCGCGCCGCACCGCGACGGTGACGACCTCGGCCCCAGAGGCGGCCAGCGCCTCGGCCATCAGTTCGTAGGTGGCGTACTTGCCGGTTCCGACCAGCAGCCGGCTGCCCAGTTCAAACGCTCCGATCCTCAACGCGCCCATATCCGACATGTCGCTACACTCCCGGGCCCCATTGGAGGCCATCCCAAGCGGCAATCGCCGCCGTTAAACAGACAAACCTGAAACGCCGGGTCGCGGACCGCCGCGGCGAAGCAATCGCCCCGGTGCGTCCCTCGCCCGGCGTCTCAGGCCCATAATGTATAATCCGGTCGCAACCGACCGCTCGGCACGGACCGCCTTACCCGCCGCCGACGAAGGTGACGATCTCCAGCGTGTCGCCGTCATCCAGCATCGTCTGCCCGAAGACCACCCGGCGAACGAGCAGTTTGTTTCGCTCGACGGCCACGGTCCGAGGGTCAAGCCTCAACTCGCCCAGCAGATCAGCCACGGTGGGCCGGCCAGCAAGGTCGCGTGCTTCGCCGTTGATCGTCACTCGCATGCAACTTTCCACGCGACGACTACTTGTTCCGGCTCTTGCGGCGGCTTTCCTTCCACCACTTGTTGATATCCACACCGCAACCGGGGCACATCGTGGGGCCGGTCGGAATATCATCGGTCGACATGCCAAGTTGGCTTCTGGCGTTACGAAGCTCGGCGGGCGCAAGGAACGCATGGCCGCACTTGGGGCAGACGCCGCCGACAATAGCGGTATACTTGGGATTCTTGCACTTCTCGCACATCGCCCGAGCCGGGCGCATCGCCCGAAGGGTCTCGTCGGGAATGCCTTCAAACCGCTCGGCGGCGTCCTTGAGGCTCATGGAGATCGAGTGGCCGCAGTTGGGATCGACACACTTGAGAATATTGTCAGCGTCAATGCCAGTGTACTTTTTCCTGGCGTCGCCCTTGCCCTTCATCGACCAAACCAATGCGCCAGCGGCCGCGAGGACGACCACCACAAGGAGACCAACCATCCACTTGTCTTTGCCTCCGCCGCTGCCCATTTCGATCTTCTTACCATCGACCGACGATGAGAACGATAAACGTAGCATACCTTGCTCCTCAAACTGAGTCGTTTAGTCTACATAAACCCAAGCCAAGCATGTTCTTACATGAATGGCCTTGGCGCCGCCGGCGCCGTAATCCGCCCGCGGCCCACGAAGCCGAACTCAGGCAGATGGATTGATTATACCAAGAGGGACGGCCGACTCAATGCCTAGTTAGGCCGACCGGGTGTTTTCGTGGGTAAGCGAGAGCCCGCTGACAGGAGCGTTCTCAGAGGACCGACGAGGGGCTTGGGGGCTCCGGGCTGGGGATTGGCTATCCAGCGGGAGGGGCGGCGGCGGCGTCCATGGCGGCTTTCAGGGCCTCCTCG
This sequence comes from uncultured bacterium, assembly GCA_965372365.1. Taxonomy (GTDB): domain Bacteria; phylum Planctomycetota; class Phycisphaerae; order SM23-33; family FEN-1343; genus CBDVCA01. Next base: position 2,887 of record CBDVCA010000107.1, on the reverse strand, counting down.
ATTCTGCCGACGAAGACAAACGTGAGCCCTTCGCGAACCTCGGGGGGTAATTCCTGGAAATCTTTGCGGTTGCGCTTGGGGAGAATCACGGTGTGGATACCGGCGCTCTTGGCAGCCAGAACCTTGTGTTTGACCCCGCCGATCGGCAGGACGAGCCCCCGGAGGGTGATCTCGCCGGTCATGGCCACGTCGGGGCGAACCGGGGCGTTGCGGAACAGGCTGACCAGGGCCGTGACCATGGCCACGCCCGCCGAAGGCCCGTCTTTGGGTACGGCGCCGGCCGGGACATGGATATGCACGTCGGTCTTGGCAAACGAGTCGCCGTCGATTTTGAATTTCCGGCCGCGGCTGCGGACGAGGCTGAACGCCGCCTGAGCGCTTTCGCGCATTACGTCGCCGATCTGGCCGGTCAGCATCAGATTGCCGCGACCGGGATATCGTGTGGCCTCCACGAACAGCACGCCCCCGCCGGCCGGCGTGTAGAACAAACCCGTCGCGACCCCCGGAACGCTCGTGCGCTGGGCCACCTCGCTCTGGTACAGCGTGGAGCCGAGATAGGTCGACAGCCCCCGCACGGACACGCGGCGCCGTTTGGCGGCGCCCCGAGCCACCAAGGCCGCCACGCCGCGGCAGACGGCGCCGACCTGTCGCTCCAGTTCGCGAACGCCCGCTTCACGCGTGTATCGGTCGATCATCGCATCGAGGGCCTTATCGGTGATCGTCAACATCGCATCGGTCAGCCCGTTCTCCCGTCGCTGTCGCGGCACAAGATACCGCTTGGCGATCTGGAGCTTCTCCATCGGCGTATAGCCGGGCAGTTCGATAATCTCCATCCGATCGCGCAGCGCCGGGGACACCGTATCCATGCAATTGGCGGTGGCGATGAACATCACGCTCGACAGGTCCAGCGGAACGTTGAGATAGTTATCGTGGAACGTGTCGTTCTGGGCGGGATCGAGCACCTCCAGCAGCGCGCTGGTCGGATCGCCCCTGAAATCCTGCCCCACCTTGTCGACCTCGTCAAGCATGTACACCGGGTTCATCGATTCAGCCTTGGTGATCTCCTGCACGATGCGTCCGGGCATCGACCCGATGTACGTCCGGCGATGGCCCCGCAGTTCAGCTTCGTCGTGGATGCCGCCGAGGCTCATGCGAATAAACTTCCGACCAAGGGCTCGCGCCACCGACCGGCCGAGGGACGTCTTGCCCACACCCGGAGGGCCGACGAAGCAGAGAATGGGACCCCGACTATGGGGGGCGAGCTTGCGAACGGCCAGGTATTCCAGGACGCGCTTCTTGACCTTCTCCAGCCCATAGTGATCGGCGTCGAGGATCTTCTCGGCCGCGTTGATGTCGAGGTTGTCCGGGGTTGTCTTGGACCACGGGATTTCGACCATCCAGTCCAGGTAGGTGCGAATCACCGTATGCTCGGGGCTGGCCTGGGGAATCCGGCCGAATCGTTCCAGCTCGCGATCGACCTCCCGCTTGACCGTATCGGGCATGCCGGCTTCGGCGATCTTCTCGCGAAGCTGATCGATCTCCTCGGTCCGCTCGTCGGACTGGCCCAGTTCCTTCTGAATCGCCTTGAGCTGCTCCTGCAGGAAGTACTCGCGCTGGCTCTTGTCGATATTGGTTCGCACCTGCTCCTGGATCTTGCTCGACAGTTCCAGCACCTGCAATTGCTGAGCCAACTCCTCGCTGACGATCCGCAGCCGCTCGCACACGTCGAGGGCTTCGAGCAGGGCCTGCTTTCGGGCGGTCTCCAGGGGCATGTTGGAGCCGAGGAAATCGGCCAGCCCGCCGGGGGTGTCGATGTTGTTGAGAACGAAGCGGGCCTCGTCGGGCACGTTGGGCGATAGCTGAATCACCCGGTCGGCCGACTGGCGAATGCTCATGACCAGGGCGTCGATTTCGGTGTTGGTGTCCTCGGCGTCCGGCAGCGCCGAAACACGCGCGATGAAGTACGGCTCTGATTGCACGAACTGCTCGATCCGCACGCGTACGAGTCCGTGAACGACGATCGTCCGATGCCCGTCATCCATCCGCAGCAGTTTGAGAACCAACGCCGCGGCTCCGTAGCTATACATGTCGTCAGGGCCGGGATCCTCAGTCGCGCCCTCTTTCTGGGCGACCAGGACGACGACCTTCTGGTCGGGCAGCGTTTCGCTCAGCAGCCTGCGGCTCTTGTCGCGCCCGATGGTCAGCGGCATCACGGTCCCGGGGAACATCACAGTGTTGCGGATCGGGATCACCGGGACGATCTCGGGGATCTGCACGGCTGCGTCGGAGTCGGGGTCGTCTCGGTGATTGGGCTTGATCGACACCCCCGAGTTCTCATCGCCGGTGTGAACGCCCGCCGCCGGCTTGTCCGGGTCGGGGCCGCTCATGAGCGTTCGCTCTTGGGTAGATGAATCCACAGCAACCCCGTCCGGTACACCGCCGATATGCCGTCGGCTTCGACGGGCGCCGGCAGTTGCACCTGCCGGCAGAAGGCTCCGTGGTCGATCTCCATCAGGTGCATCGACGCCAGCGAATCCGACGCCGTCGGGCGCGGTATCGCCCGGTGGCCTCGGAGAATGAGGGTGTCGTCGACGACGCTCAGTTCGATCTTTTCGTGAGCGACCCCGGCCAGGTCCACGATCACGTGGCAGCCGGCGTCGTCTTCGTACAGATTCACCGCCGGCGTCCAGCCCTCGTTCGACACATACCGCCGAAACGCCCCCGAGCCCTCAAGTTGGCGCCGGCGGTCCGTCGGCCGAAACTCACTCTTCGATGCCTGCGCCTCGATCATGACGGGTCCCTTCTGCGTGCGCCCCGGGCGCGACGACTGTACCTCGATAGGAACATGCCCCAGTACCAGGGAAACATTCCGATCAGATTGCTTGCG
>CBDVCA010000106.1:0-11201 GCA_965372365.1 uncultured bacterium | reverse complement strand
TTGTAGCTCGCCGCGGCGAGGTAGGGTCCGCCCCATAGCGCCCCAAGCCCCGATAAGGGCGACACCCCGTGGCCCTACGGTCTCTGTGTCGCCCCTGTCGGGGCTTGTATCGGGGGGGGGGGGATACATCACGGTTCTCGCCGCGGCGAGCTACAAATCTTTCGCCCCTAACGGGGCTGGCCCGCCATAGCGTGAAACACGAGGCCAAGCAAACCACCCTAATGGGAGGAGAACCGAAACAAACTGTGAACGGTTACCGCCGTGGGCGACCGGCGGTTCAGGCCCGTGGGGGTTCGGAGTTACGTACGGCGTTCCCCGCACCCGCCCGTTAAGGTTGCGATGAGGCGCGAATAAGTGAGGCGCCCCCCGAACCAGTCGCAGCGCCGGGATCCAGGGGACACCATACGTTTCGGGTTCCCTATCAAGTGTAGTTGTGGCCTCAGGCCTTGCTCACCGGGATGCGGATCTCTGTGAGTAGGTCTTCCTCCGGCGTCTGGCCGGGGCAATTATGGTAAATCTCGATGGCCGGCAGGTCTCGGCAGGTGTAGCCGCTCGTCGGCAGCCACTGGCCGTATAGAGCGCAGTAGATCTCGGCCAGCTTGCTGTACGGGCCTTTGTGCGTGGTGACGGCATACGCGCCGCCTTCGAGCGTCTGCACTGAGACGGGTCCGTCGGCCTCGACCTCATCGCCTACCGGGATGCATGCGTCGTATCGCAGCTTCTCCGGCGGGGTTACTTTCGGGTCATCGTGGCTGACGCCGATCATCGGCGCTGCCGACGAGAGCAGACCTTGCGGGCCGGCCCAGCCGTACAGGGCTTCCCACGCCTTGCCGCACTCCATGTATGGGCCAACGTGTCGGACGAACGCCACTCGTTGCGGCGGGTGCTCTTCTATTCGTACTTCCATAATCCTGTTCTCCTCTGAGAGCTCTTTGAGAGCTCGCCTCTGTTTGACCGCCGCGTCCAGAGCCTTCGCCTGACTGTCGGGGGATGAATCCGCTGCGGGGTTTATGACCTTCTTCGCTGTTTTCGCCTTCTTCGCCATCATGGCCTTCATGCTCGCGCGGCCGCCATAACTACATATATTACAATATAGTTACCTATCCACTCACTCATACTATCGTCACATTACCGGGCGAATGTACAGTATTTGTTAGGGTGCCGCAAGGGGATACCCAACTTTTTCTTTGACGTCCAGAGTTTTTCGCACTTTCATTGACGGGTAGTCCACGTGCCGGCGTTTCCGGCGTTGCTGCTGCGGAGGGAGCCTGGAGGGCGACCGGTGCAGCAGCAACGCATCGCGCGTCAACCGGCCATCGCTGGCGCCTCCTTCTGTTGCTCCCGCAGGCGGTCCATGTTCAGATACCGTCGCATACCCCACTTGACGCCCGCGACGTGTCTCAGGCGGGCCGCGACCAGCATCACGATCGGGTACCCTCGGGTGACACCACACCTATTTGCGTCGATCGCCACCCCGATGCGACCTTCCGTCTATGGCACGGAGCCCGCTCCGTCCAGCGAATCCAGAGCATTGAACGATTGAGATGTCGTATGCAGGCGTAGGCGAGGACGAACCAGGCCTGCAGGGAGGAACCACGAATGGCGGCATCGGCTCGCATGGCTTTTTCTGGTTTCCAGAAAGTATGCAGTTGACATTGACGATATAAAGCATATACTATTTTTGGTATTAGAAATAAGCAGGAACATGCCGTGCAGGAGAGTCTCGTGGGAATCGCCGAACGTCTGAAGTACGCCCGTTCTCGGTCTGCCGTAACCTTGGCCCATGTCAAGGCACACACCGGTATAGGCGAGTCTTCGGTGTCTGAATTCGAGAACGGAAAGCGTGAACCCAGTCTCAGCCAACTGCAGGCCCTCGCGAATGCCTACCGCCGCTCGGTTGCGTTCTTTCTTGCCGAAGGTGAGATTGCACCAGAAACGGTGCTATGGCGACAGAAGCCTACGGCTGGCTGCGAGGAGGTCGAAGCCGTCTTTCTGCGGCTGTGTGAGCAATACCACAACCTTGAAGTGTGGGCCGACGAGGAGCTTCCTGTCTGCCTTCCGTTGGTATCCGAAAGCCACCGGCCGTGGAGTTTCATGGATTCTGAAGCCCTGGCCAAAAGGGTCAGGGACGATCTCAACTTGGGGGACAGACCGGGACTATCGCTCTTGTCGGTGTTGGAGGAGGTATGCGGAGTCAAGGTCTTCCACCTCAGCTTCGAGCCCACAGGCACGGCGGCCTCTACGCTGAGCGAATCCTATGGCGCTGCGATGCTGCTCAATGCGGGCAACGTCCGTTGGCGATGTAACTTCGACCTAGCCCACGAACTCTTCCATCTGCTGACGTGGTCGGTGTTCCGGACCGGGAGTGACGAGACAAGCTCATTCGCCGCCTGCGAAACCGAGGAGAAGTTTGCCAACGTCTTCGCTTCACATCTCCTTCTGCCCGCCGAAGCGGTGCGCTCGGCAGTCACGACCAAGCTTCGTGACAGCGGGCTTGGCTATGCCGAGATCTATGACATCGCTCGGCAGTTCGACGTGTCAGCGGAAGCTCTCCTGTGGCGGCTCTTCAAGCTCAAACTTCTGGCCGACCATGTTCAGGTAGATGCGGTAAAGGAGATCGCTCGGAGTCTCAAGACGTTGTCTCGTGTCCATGAAGAGCGCCGCAACACCGAACCCCCGAAATGCCCGGAACGCTTCGAGGCTCTGGCGATCAAGGCCCTTCGGTCCGGAGGAATGTCAATCGGCCGGTTTGCCGAGTACATGGAAGTACCTCGGCAGACAGCAATGAAATATGTCCAGCAGGAGTCTACGGATGGCCAAGAAGTTCCGCTTGCTCCTGCTTGACGCCAACATCGTCATCAAGCTGTTTCAGATGGACCTTTGGGATAAGCTTGTGGAGCATTGTGATGTCCATCTGTCCCGCACCATCGCCGCATATGAAGCTCATTTCTTCTATGACGATGCGAAGGATCGACACGATTTCGATCTGTCCACCTACGAGAGCTCCGGGACAATCACCGTCTTTGATGTGACACTCGCCCAAGACGCTGAACTGACAAGGCACTTCGACGCTGCGTACCTGGAGCGTTTTGACCCGGGGGAACGTGAGGCCTTGGCTCACTTGGTGACTTCGACAGAACCATACTCCATCTGTTCCGCTGACTCGATAGTGTTCAAAGTGTTAGGCTTCTTGAACCGCGCCGAGCAAGGCGTCTCACTTGAGGAAATCCTCCAGCAGACAGGCTTCGGTCGTCAACTCTCATGGCAGTTCAGAAAAGCCTTCCGAGAGAAGTACACGAACGACGGGTTCACGGATCGCCAGTGGAAGACGTAGCCTGGATAACGGGGTCAGAAATCTGTGATTGTTCGAACGCACTCTGAATCCCTTGCCTTGTATCTACTCGCACTTCCAGACGGACGGCGTCATGGCAGATCTCGTCAATTCATGCCGCGACGCGGAGATTCCACCTGCATCGTATAAGCTGGGAGGGCGGTCTGGTCCAGCGAATCTGGGGCCGCTGGCCGGGCATACCTCTGAAACGCGCCATTAGGGTGAGAGGGCATGCCGCGTCGCGGCGTAGGTGCGGAGCGGCGAGGCCGTGGAGGGGAGATACGGCCGGAGCGACTGAGAAATCAAACGAACCCAAACCCGGAGAATTCGGAGTATCGGGCCTCAGAGTCCGGTGGCCGGACTCAAAACGGCGTAAACTCGCTCCATGCAGGACTTAGGACGGACTATGACCGGACTCGACCGGCCTTATCTGCCCGGAGAATTCGGGGCTTGGAGCGACTGCGCGGGGCGGGTCGGCAGTAGTCGGGGCCACGAGGGCATTTCGGATTGCGGATTTCGGATTGCGGATTGCGAATTGAACAGCATGGACGGATACCGGCCGCCTTTGCCGTTCAATCCGCAATCCGCAATCCGCAATCGAGCCGAGCGTAGCGAGGCGGCTCAGCGCCAGTTGCCGTTGAAGACCTCGACGGCCGGGCCGGTCATGGCGACGCGGCTGTCGGCTTGGCGCCAGTGGAGGGTGAGGTCGCCGCCGGGGAGGTGGGCGAGGATCTCGCGATCGGTGCGTCCGGTGAGGACGCCGGCGACGCAGACGGCTGAGGCGCCGGTTCCGCAGGCGAGGGTTGGCCCGCTGCCGCGTTCGAAGTGGACGACGGTGACCTCGGCGGGCGAATGGACCTGAACGAGGTGGAGGTTGATCCGCTCGGGGAAGGCGGGGTCATGCTCGAAGGCCGGCCCGAGGCGGCCGATGTCGATGGCGGCGACGTCGTCGACGAAGACGATGGCGTGGGGGTTGCCCATGGATACGCAGGTGACGAGCCAGCGGCGACCGTCGACGGTCATCGGCTGATCGACCACGGGGTCGGCGTCGAAGGTGGTGGGGATGGCCCGGCCGGCGAGGATCGGCTCGCCCATGTCGACGGTGGCCGCGGCGACGGTGTCGTCGGGGGCGATCGTCAGGTCGATGGTCATGATCCCGGCGTCGGTGGCGACGCGAAGCGGATTGACGCGGCAGCGGCCGTGGTCCCATACGTACTTGGCCACGCAGCGAATACCGTTGCCGCACATCTGCGATTCGGTCCCGTCGGCGTTGAACATCCGCATGCGGCAGTCGGCGGTCTCGTCGGGCAGAATCAGGATCAGCCCGTCGGAGCCGACGCCGCGATGGCGATCGCTGATGACCGGGGCCAGCGCAGCGGGATCGGCGACGTGCTCGTCCCAGCCGTCGACGTAGACGTAATCGTTACCGAGCCCGTGCATTTTGGTGAATCGCATCGCAACCGCCTCATGAAGAAGTCAGCGAGTCATTTCATTATAGGATGGATCAGCGGGAAGGCAATCGGTCAGGCTTCGATATCGATCATGCACGGGGGCGGGGCGCCGTCGGAGCTGTCGGGGTCGGCGAGCAAAGCGGCGGCGTGGGAGCGGGCCTCGTCGTCTTCGGAGACGGGCTCGGCGGAGCGGGGCTCGTCGGGGTCGGCCATCTCGAGGAAGCGGCGCTTCTTGCGGGTCTCGGACTCGTGCTTGCCGTCGGCGTCGACCTTCAGGCCGGTGGCCTCGGCCATGTCCTGGACGAACTCGCGATTGTCGGCGGCTTTGCGCTGGGCGGCCAGAGCGCCGCGGGCTTGGGCCTCACGCGAGGCGTCAGTCTCGGCGGCCCGCTGCTTCTGGGTCAGCTGGCTCTGGGCGACGCTCGTGATTACGTTTGGAATCTGTGTCATCGCTGACGCTCCGGCCTCGGCGGGGCAGTTCCCAGGTCGATTTCATGGACGAAAACGACGGCCATCATCGGCCGAACACAGGCGGGTCGGCGAGCTGGGGGGGGCAGGCCCGTCCTACTCCTTATCGGCAGTAGCGGGCGCAGCACTTGAAAGAGGTCATCGCCTTATCGAACGACGGGGCGACCGCATCGCTCCGCCGCCGGCGATGGCCGGACGACCGGAGGATCGACGCGGCGACCCCATCGCTCCGCCGCCGGCGACGGCCGGACGACCGGAGGCCCGACGCGGCGGACTACGTGACGTGCAGTTCCTTCTGGCGGTCCATCAACTGGCCCTTGAGCCGGTCAAGGATGGCCGAATGCATCTGGCTGACGCGGGATTCGGAAAGATCGAGCGTTTCGCCGATCTCACGCATGGTCATCTGCTCGTAGTAGTACAGGATGATGATAAGCCGCTCGGCCCGGTTCAGGCCGCGGGTGATGAGGTCCTTGATGTCCTTGGCCTGGGCCTTCAGAAGGGGGTTTTCGACCCGCTTGTCCTCGAGCATGTCGATCTCGCGGACGTCCTTGTGGCTGTCGGTTTCGAACCATTTGCGGTTCAGGCTGACCAGCCCGACGGCCTGGGCGTCGCGCATCAGCTTGCGGAGCTCGCTCATCCCGAGTTCCATGTGCTTGGCCAGTTCGTTCTCGGTCGGCCGGCGTCCCAGTTCCATCTCCAGCGAACGCAGCGCCCCCTCCACCTTGTGCGCGCGGCTGCGGACCAACCGGGGAACCCAGTCCATGCTTCGGAGTTCGTCGAGGATGGCGCCGCGGATTCGGGGCACGCAGTAGGTCTCGAACTTCACGCCGCGGCTGAGGTCGAAGGCCTTGATCGCGTCGAGCAGTCCGAAAACGCCCACGCTCATCAGGTCGTCGAGATCGACCTCGTCGGGCAACTTGGAGTACAGCCGCTCGGCGGTGTACTTGACCACAGGCAGGTAGTTCTCCATCAGCTCATTGCGTCCGGGCTCGGTGGGGTTCGCCTTGAACTTCTTCCAAAGTACAGCCACCACCTCGGGTGCAAGTTTGGTTCGCCTTACCGCCATCTAGGCCTCCTTCCGTGTATCCGTACCGCACGAGAATATCGGCGGCGTCGTCAGACATCCGTGTCGATCACTCGGCATGGGTCAGTAACTCCCGAGCGGCCCGAGCAGCAAAGGTCTGCTCCCCGGACCGACTATCATCTTCTATTCGGTTCTCACCGCCGCCATCTTCAGTAACGATTTCATCGACGGCCGCGGCCTCAACGACGCCATCGGCCGGTCCGTCAAGTTCCGCCTCCAGCGAGGCTTGCTCGGTGACTTCCTCGATGCTATCGGCGTCGACAAGCTGCTGGAAGTTCTCATGCACAATCAGTTCGCCCACGTACCCGGCGAACCAACCGACGATCATGCCCCCGGCCAAACAGGCCAAGGAGCGTAAGATAATGGTCTCAAAGGGATTGCCCGCCAGCATGCCCATGACAATGCCGCCGGCAAATGCCAACAATCCGATAATCGAAGCCGATAGCCGCGTTATCATCCGGCGTCCCTGCACTCGGTGTTCGTCGCGGCCGGGACCATCCGTAGTCCCGGCTCGGTTGACGCTGAAGGCGTCAGGAGAACCAATTCGCTACGCGGCGGAAAAAACTCTCATCCCGCACCAGTAACCCGCCGCCGCGGCAGAGTTTGGTGGCCAAGGCCGCGAGGCATCGACTGGCCTGGCATCGAGGATAGGCCAGCACGAACGGTTGCCGCTTTCGCACCGCCAGAGCGACCTTGGCGTCGGTGAGCACGTAGCCGGCGTCAAACAGCGCCACGCCGAGGAATTCCCGGGCGACGGTGGCGATGCGGTTGTACGTGGCCCTCGCCTCGGTCCGGTCGGCGGCGAAGTTCACCAGCACGCTCACCCTCGCCTGGCAGCCGGCTTGGTGGAGCACCTTGATCACCGCGTAGGCGTCGGTAATGCTCGTCGGCTCCGGCGTCGCCACAACCAACACCGTGTCGGCGCCGCCGGCGAAGGTGATGACGTTCTTGCCGATCCCGGCGCCGGTATCGACGACGATGACGTCGTTCTCTTCTTCCAGGCCGGCCAGTTCGTTCAGCAGGTTCGACCGCTGGAACTCGTTGAGGTTGGCCATCTGGGCCAGGCCCGACGCCCCGGGCGCCAGTTGAACGCCGCAGGGCAGGTCGATCACGACCTCCGATAGCCGGCGCTGGCCGGCGACGACGTGGGCGAGATTGGCTCGCACGGGCGCGTCGACCAGCACGTCGAGGTTGGCTAAGCCGAAGTCGGCGTCCAGCAGCGCAACGCGATTGCCGGCCGCCGACAGGAGGATCGAGAGATTCAGCGCGATATTGGACTTGCCGACCCCGCCCTTGCCACTGGTCACGGCGATGGTGTGCGTCTGACGCACTTGGTGCATCAGGGCGCGAAGCTTGCTCGCCTGATCCGTATTCATCATGATCCCGCCCCTGATAGAATCAGTCCCGCAAGCCGTTTGCCCTCGCTGACCTCGATGTCGTCGGGGACGTCCTGGCCGGTGGTCACAAAACTCAACGCCGCGTTCATGCGGCGGACGATACTGAGAATCATCCCGAACGAGACCGCCTCATCCAATTTCGTCAGGATCAGCCGATCGACGCCCACCGGGCCGAACCGCTCGGCGGCGATTTCCACGTGGCGGGTGTTGGCCGTCGCCGACAGCACCAGGTGCACCTCGTCGGCCGACGCGGCTTCCAGGAACCGCCGCAGTTCGGTCAGCCGTCCGGTGTCGTTGGGGCTTCGACCGGCGGTATCGATCAAGATGGCGTCCATATCGGCCATTTCGGCGATCGCCGCGGTCAACTCGTCCGGATCGGTCACGACCTTCAGCGGGATGTTGATAATCTGGGCGTACGTTCGCAACTGCTCGACGGCGGCGATTCGATACGTATCGATCGTAATCAGGCCGACCTTGCGACCCTGCCGCAGCTTGATATTGGCGGCCAGCTTGGCGATCGTCGTCGTCTTGCCGACGCCGGTGGGGCCGATCAGGGCGATCACCCGAGGCGACCCGGCCGAAGCGGGGATCGTCGTAATCGACGTGGGGATCATCCCGGCGATGAACTCCTCCAGCTTGCTGTGGATCAGCGCCTTGTCTCTCAACTGATCGCCGGTCAACTGCAAACGAACTTTCTCGATCAACTCGCTGGCGATATCCTCGGCCACATCGTGCTGGACGAGGTCGAGATACGTTTCGAACAGTTCATCGGGCGCCGACGAAGACGCGGTGGCTTCTTGCCGACGGACGAGTTTCTCGACCATGCCGGTGAGGGCCTGCACTTGGTCGGTCAGTTTGTCGGAGGCAGGGGCAGGAATCGGAGCGTAGCCGGCGGTGGGCAGGTTCGCCGGCCCGTCGATCACCTGCACCCCGCGTCCGCGGACGCCGGCGGCGAGTGCGGGAACGGCCGTCGCGACGGCGCGATTGGCGGCGGGTGCGGTCGTGCGGGTCGTGGGCAACGGGCGGGGGCGGCGCGAGCGTACGTTGACGGAGGTCGATGCGGTGATCTCCCACATCTGGCGCCCGCCAAGACCGAGCAGGCCGCCCTTGCGGAAGCTGCGGGTATGCAGAATGACCGCGTCGCGGCCAAGATCCTTCTTAACCGCCGCCAGGGCTTCCGCCATCGAGTACGCGTGATACGTTTTCAGATCCACTACATTCGCTTCCATGCCAGTATGAGTCCGTTACTCTATTGTGTCTATTCCGCCGCCGGATTCCAGCCCTCAATTGATCCGTAGGCCCGAAAACGTGCATATTCCGCTATTTTGCGTGTGTTACCATGGCCATCGACTCCACCTGAACGCTGTCGATTTCGTTGTAGCCCAAGACCGCCACGTTCGGCAGCGACGGTTCCAGCAGCCGGCGGACGGCCAGCCGCACCGGCGGGGAACACAGAACCACCGGCGGATGCCCCCCGCCGACCAGCCGCTCCAGTTCACGGGCGATACTCTCGGTGATGCCTCGCGCCACCTGCGGGGGGATGCTGACCATCGTGCCGCGTTCGCTACGCTCGATGTGAGCGTTGATGGTGTCTTCGAGGCCGGGGTCGAGCGTAACGCACCACAGCTTGTCGGCGCTGTCGCGATACTGCTGGCAAATCGACCGCGCCAGGGCGTTGCGGACGTACTCGGTGAGCACGTCGAGGTCGTCGGTCCGGCCGATCCAATCGGCGAGCGTCTCGAGAATGGTCTCCAGATCGCGGATCGGGGCCCGTTCTCGCAGTAGGTTGGCCAGCACCTTCTGCACCTGCCCGGGCTTGACGATGTCGGGTACAACCTCGTCGACAAGGTTGGGAGACTTCTCTTTGAGCTTGGCGAGCAGTTGATTGACCTGCTCCCGCGTCAGCAGTCGGTAGCCCTGCCGGCGGATCACTTCGGTCAGGTGGGTCGCCAGCACGGCCGCGGCGTCGACGACGGTGTAGTTGAGCATCTCGGCTCGGTCCTTCTGGTTCTCGTTGATCCACACCGCCGGCAGGCCGAACGCCGGTTCGGAGGTCTGCTCGCCGAGCAGTTGCCCGGTGGCCGCCCCGCTGTCCATCGCCAGCAGTTGCCCGGGGATGACGGCGCCTGAGGCGACGTCGACGTCGCGGATCTTCACCGTGTAGTGGTTCGCCTCCAGTTGCATGTTGTCGCGAATCCGGATCGGCGGCACCAGCAGCCCCATTTCGGTGGCGATCTGGCGGCGAAGATTGGCGATCCGATCCAACAGATCGCCGCCCTGGGACGCGTCGACCAGCCGCACGAGGCCGTAGCCGACCTCCAACTGCATCGGATCGACCCCGAGCATATCCTCGGCCTTGGGCTGCTCGGGCTTGGGACGCACGGCCGGCTGCTGCTCGTCGGCCCCCGCCACGGCCAGCTCCCCGACGCGGCTGCGACTGACGGCGTACGCCATCCCGATGCACCCGCCGCCCAGCATAATCAGCGGAAGCTTGGGCAAGGGGGTGAACATCAGCATCGCCAGGAAGGCCGCCGCGATGACCAGCGCCACCGGCCGATGGGTCAACTGCCCCATCAATTCCTCGCCCAGATTGCTCTTGGCCGTCGAGCGGGTCACGATCAGACCGGCCGACACCGAGATGAGGAACGCCGGAATCTGGCTGACCAGCCCGTCGCCGATGGTCAGGCGCGTGAACAACTCGGCGCACTGGCCGATGCTCCAGTTGTACTGGATCATCCCGACGACGAGGCCGCCGATGATGTTGACGATGGTGATGATGATGCCGGCGATGGCGTCGCCGCGAACGAACTTACTGGCGCCGTCCATGGCCCCGTAGAAATCGGCCTCCCGAGCGATATCGCTCCGGCGGTCGCGGGCCTGGACTTCGGTAATCATGCCGGCGTTCAGGTCGGCGTCGATCGCCATCTGCTTGCCCGGCATACCGTCCAAGGTGAATCTCGCGGCCACTTCACTGATTCGCGTGGCGCCCTTGGTGATCACGACGAATTGGATCACCACCAAGATGATGAAGATGATCAGCCCCACCGTCAGCGATCCGCCGGCGACCATGTCGCTGAAGGTGAGAATCACGGCCCCGGCGGCCATCTCGGCCTGCTGGAGGCTCCGCCCCCCCTCCCCCGCCGTCAGAATCAGACGCGTGGTGGCCACGTTCAGCACCAATCGGAACAGGGTGGTGGCCAGCAGCAGACTGGGGAACACGCTGAAATCCAACGGGCTGTCCACGTAAATCGTCGTCAGCAAAATGACCGCCGCCAGCGTGAGGTTGGTCATCAGCAGAACATTGATCATCGACGGCGGCAGCGGCACCAAGATCACCATGATCAGCGACACCGCGCCGACCGGGAACACCATGCCGCGATGCCGATGAAGCAGTTTTACTATCTTAGCCATCCGTGCCATCTCAAACGCCATTGGACTCTCTTAGGTTTCGGTCGCCACAGAACTCGTCA
>CBDVCA010000105.1:0-11221 GCA_965372365.1 uncultured bacterium | reverse complement strand
TAACGGCAAGCACGCATCCGACCCACTCCCCGCTCATCCGACATGAGCCCAAATCCTTCGCCCCTAACGGGGCTGACCCACCATGGTGTGAAACACGCCGCCAAGCAAACCACGGCGCCCATTTGAACAACTTCTCCCCTACTCCGTCACCTTCACCACCCGTCCCTCGATCTTCAATCGCCCCTCGGCGAACAAACGAATCGCTTCGGGATAGGCGAAACACTCTTGCGAAAAGACCCTGGCGGCCAGCGTGTCGGGGGTGTCGCCTTCGACGACCGGGACGGTTCGCTGGACGATGATCGGGCCGGTGTCGTAGTGCATATCGCAGAAATGCACCGTGCAGCCGGAGACCTTGCAACCTGCCGCCAAGACGGCCTCGTGTACGTGATGGCCCCACATGCCGCGGCCGCCGAAGCCGGGCAGCAAGGCCGGGTGAATATTCATCACGCGACCGTTGAACGATTCGGGGAACCGCCACAATTGCAGGTAGCCGGCCGTTACCACCAGGTCGGGCTCGCACGGCAGCACGGCGTCGTTGACCGCGGCCGAGAAGGCCTCGACGCTGTCGTAGTCGCCGCGTCTGACGATATCGCAGGGCAGGCCCGCCTGCTCGGCCCACTCCGAGCCCCGACACGGGCGTGAGGCGACGATCTTGACGATCTCGGCGTCCAACTCGCCGGCGTCGATCATGACCTTGAGATTCTTGACCGTCGTCCCGCCCCCGCTGATGAGGGCGACGATACGGAGGTGACCGGCGGTGCGTGAAGATTGTGCGTTCATGGCGCGATTAGACAGCAACGGCGGCGAACGGTCAAGAGCGAGCGACCCACGCTATTGGAGGTTGGCGTGCCTCGACCGGAACGCCGCCAGGTCGATCTTGAGTCGCTCGGCGAGGACGTTGAATACGGCGTCGAGGCACAGGCTGGCGGTGTGCTCGAAGACGGCGGCGCGAACGACGATATCGGGATCGGCCACGGGGATCGGCACCACCATGTCGGCCTCGCCGGCTAAGGCCGATTCCGGCTCGGCGGTGATCACGACCACCTTGGCTCCGAAATGTCGCGCCCGTCGGGCGAGATACTCGGTGAATCCGGTGCTTCCGGTGCAACTGATGGCGACCAGCAAATCGTCCGGGCCGGTGGCCGGGGTAATGGTCTCGCCGGGGATGAAGACCGGCAGCCCGGCGTGCATGAGCCGCATACCGAACGATCGCGCGACCAGGCCGGATCGGCCGGCGCCGACGACGTAGGTACGGTTCGCTCGCGGCAACATGTTGGCCAAGTCGAGAAAACTGTCCCAGTGAACCTCGCCCATCACCTCGCCGATGCGATCGAGCAGCGAATGCCCCGCCCCACGCAATGCTTGTTTGTCGTCTCTAACCGACATCGGGCGCCCTACCCTTCTTCTCCCACTTGGCCAAGCTGACGACCTTGGCCAGTGTGCTGTTCTGCTCGCGGATTTCCTGGCGGATACGATTCTCCGCTTCCAAAACGTTGGCCGCCCGATTGGCCATCTCGACAGCTTTTGACGCCGGCAGCACCATCACCCCGTCGTCGTCGGCGACGATCCAGTCGCCGGGGCAGATCTGCTGGCCGGCGATGACGATGGGCGTATTGATCTCGCCGAGGCCCTTGGGATCGCCGGCGTGACTGGTCACATGACGCGACCACACCGGAAACTCCATCCGGCGAATATCGGCGGTGTCGCGAACGGCGCCGTCAACCACGAGACCGGCGAGGCCCTTGTTCACGGCGCTCTCGGTGGCCAGTTCGCCCCAGATCGCCGGGGGCCGACCGCCGGAATCGATGACGATGATTTCTCCGGTCTTGGCGACGTCGATCGCCTGGACGGGCTTGGACCAATCGCCGGCGACGGTGCGGCAGGTGACGACCCGCCCGCAGGCGAACTGCCCCGGCGCCAGCGGTCGCAGGCCTTCCAGACACGGCAGCCGATGGGCGCCGTCGGAAATATTCGAGGTGCGGACGGTTTGGAGAATCTCGCGGATGTCGGCTCCGGAGCCGCGTTTGAATAGCTTGGTGGCGACCGCTTGGCCGGTGTCGAGGGCGGTGCGAATATCGACCGTCGCCTGGCGCGGGTCTTGGGCCTTGGTGATGGCTCCGCCGACGATCACAACGTCGGCCCCGGCGGCGACGGCGTCGGCGGCGGTTTCGCTGTGGATCCCGCCGGCGACGGCCAGCGTCAGCTCGGTGCGGCCGCGAAGCTCGCGAAGCTCCCCGAGTGCGTCGGCGCCTTCCATCTGCCGGTCGATCGGGCAATGGACATCAAGCCAGGCTACGCCGGTCGACTCCAGTTCGGCGGCCAGGCCGATCGGATCGGCGACGCCCATCAGGTCGACGGCCACCGCCAGCCCGTAATGCTTGCCGGCTTCGACGCATTCGCGGATCGTGCTCATCGACGCGGCTCCGCAGACGGTCATCACGTTGGCGCCGGCCTTGGCCGCGGCCTCGGTTTCGATGCAGCCGGCGTCCATCGTCTTCATATCGGCGATGATCGTGTGGCTGGGGAACCGCTCACGCAGCGTCCGCACGGCGTCCAGCCCGACGCTCTTAATCAGCGGAGTACCCGCCTCGATGTAATCGGCCCCGCCGGCGACGGCGGCCTCGGCCACCGCCATGGCCCGATCCAGGTCGAGGAAGTCGAGTGCGACTTGAAGCTTCGGTTTATCAGTCATGGTCAAACCTCATTCAGGGCGCCACCCATAGCAGGATCACACACTCACGCATTCAACGCCTTCACCACTTCGGCGTCGCGTTTGGAAAGATCCGGGTGGTCGGGATCTTGGCCCACGTCCGGCCGGCGTTTCCAACTGCGGGCGCAGCGATCGTATCTCTCACGCGAGTCGACCACGTCGATCTCGACGCGTTTGCCGTCGGCGACGTCGCCGGTCTCGATGCGAGCGTAGCCGACGCCGAGCAGATCTTCCATTTCCGGCAGGTACAGTTCCAGTAGTTGACGGTGAGCGTCGTCGTCGGGCGCCACACGGAAGACGACCTCGGCGTCCATAGCGTTCTTGACGCCGCCGGCGCGGAGGGCCTCGAGCTTCAACAGGCCCTCGTCACGGATCGCCAACAGCCTCTGCCACACGATCCCCGGCCCGGCCGTCAGATGATCGGCGTTCCAATTGGCCTCGTCGCGGAGCTCGGAGCGAATCTCATACGCCCCGGCGGTTTCGGCGTTCACCTCGGGCATCAGCACCAAGTGTACGCTGTTGGACAACTTTTTCGGACGGTTGGGGATATTCTCCCACGCCTCGGCGGCCGTGAACGGCATGATCGGCGCCAGCAGCGGGATCAGGGCCATCACCATCTCGTGCAGAACCGTCTGCGTCGCCCGGCGGCGGTCGCTGGAGGGCAATTCGCAATACAGCCGATCCTTGACCGCGGCCATGTAGATGCTCGAGGCCTGGACGGTGCAGAATTCGTAGATCAGCCGATACACCTTGTGGAATTCGAACGCCTCGTACGCCCCCAGCACGTCGGCGGTCAGCCGATCCAGTTCGAGCCGCATCCATCGATCAATCGAATGCTCCGCCGGCGCCACGGCGTCGGAGGCCGGATCGAAATCGAAGCAACTGCCCATGGCGAACCGCAGCGTGTTGCGGATCTTGCGGTAGGCGTCTTCGATCTGCCCGATCAGTTCGTCGGAGGTGCGGATATCGTCCTGGTAATTCACGCTGGCCACCCACAGCCGCATGATGTCGGCGCCGCGTTTGGATAGTTCTTCCTGAACGTTGACGGTGTTGCCCACGCTCTTGGACATCTTGTAGCCCTTGTCGTCGACGACGAACCCGTGAGTCAGCACCGACTTGAACGGGCACACGCCGGCCGCGGCCAACCCCGGCAGCAGCGATAGCTGGAACCAACCCCGATGCTGATCGGAGCCTTCGAGGTACAGGTCGACCGGAACGTTTTCGACCAACCCACGCGCCATCGCCACAGCGTACCAACTGCTGCCCGACTCGAACCACACGTCGAAGATGTCCATCTGGGGCGTAAGGCCCGCCGGGTCGAACTTCGCGGCGTCCTCAACGTCCGGATCGGCCTCGGCGTCCCACGCGGTGAGGATCTCCGCCGGGCTATGGTCGAACCAACTGTCGGAGCCGTGCTCGCCAAAATGCTCGCTCACCGCCCGAACGCTCGCGGCGGTCATCAGCACCTCACCGGCGGCGTTGACGAACGCCGGAATCGGCAGCCCCCACGACCGCTGGCGACTGATGCACCAGTCCGGGCGGCTTTCCAACATGCCGGCCATCCGGTTGCGGCCCCATTCGGGAATAAATCCGATATCGGAACCCGGACGCGCGACGTCCATCGCCATATCGCGAAGCGTTCGCTTCGTCGAGGTCATGGGCGTGTCGACGGCGATGAACCACTGCTCGGTCGCCCGGAAAATGGTCGGCTTCTTGCTGCGCCAATCGTGAGGGTAGCTGTGCATGAACTTGTGCATGTAGAACAGCGCCCCGTCGGCGTCGAGCTTCTTGCAGACCAGTTCGTTGGCGTCCCACACCAGCTTGCCCCGGAGGAACTCCGGAACCGTGTCGTCGAACGTCCCGTCGCCCAGGACAGGGCAGTAGATATCGAGACCGTACTTCAGGCCGGTTCCGTAATCCTCCACGCCATGGCCGGGGGCGGTGTGCACCAGCCCCGAGCCGTCTTCGAGCGTGACATAGTTGGCCATGACGACCGGGCAGGTATTCTCGGGCGTGATCGGATGGGCGTATGTGACGCCGAAATCGGCTAGCTGTTGCCCACTGACGGTGGCGACCACCGCGTGATCGGACCGGTCACGACCGCCGAGGGCGAAGACCTTCTCGACCAGGTCGGCCGCGATGATGACGCAGCGATCGCGCCCGGCCGGGTCGCTGTAGCTGACGGCCGCGTATTGAATTTCCGGGTGCACCGCCACCGCCATATTGGCCGGCAGCGTCCACGGGGTCGTCGTCCAGATCATCAGGCTCAGCGGGCCGGCGGCGTCCAGGCCCAACAGGTCGCGACGAACCGCTTCGGGGTCAACGGCGTCGAACAATACGTACACGCTGGTGTCTTGGCGATCGTGGTGTTCCAGTTCGGCGTCGGCCAACGCGGTGCG
Organism: uncultured bacterium; assembly: GCA_965372365.1. Taxonomy (GTDB): domain Bacteria; phylum Planctomycetota; class Phycisphaerae; order SM23-33; family FEN-1343; genus CBDVCA01. The sequence continues at coordinate 6,112 of CBDVCA010000105.1, read as the reverse complement.
GTTCTCGATCGACCAATGCACCGGCTTGAGCTGGCGATACACGATTCCCTGATCGACCATGCGTGCGAACACTTCCAACACGTCGGCCTCATACGCCGGGGCCATGGTGATGTAGGGGTTGTCGAACTCGCCCCAGATACCCAGCCGCTGGAACTGCTCGCTCTGAAGCTTGATGTACTTGGCGGCATACGCCCCGCACTTGCGGCGGATCGCGACGCGGCTCATGTCGCCGGCGTTGGCGCCCAGTTCGCTCATCACCCTCGCCTCGATCGGCAGCCCGTGGCAGTCCCAGCCGGGGACATACGGGGCGTCGTAGCCGGTCATGGTCTTGTAGCGGACGACGATATCCTTGAGCACCTTGTTGAGAAGGTGGCCCATGTGGATGTCGCCGTTGGCGTACGGAGGGCCGTCGTGCAGGATGTACCGAGGGGCGCCCTTGCGAGCCTGGCGGACCTTGCCGTACATGTCCGCATCGGCCCACGCGGCCAGGCGGAGGGGTTCCTTCTTGAGCAACCCGGCCCGCATGTCGAACGTCGTGGCGGGCAGGTTGAGAGTGGCTTTGTAACTTTTGCCCTTATCTTCTTTGGCCATCGAATCTTACCTTCCTGATATACGGCAATCGCCAATGGAATCTCTTGATACGTCGATTCCAACGGCAGTTTGGTTATTGGCAAAAAGCCCAAGGCGTCGAACGTCGTCCCGGGGCCGCGATCTCGTGGTGACGATTGTCGCCGGCGGTCCTAGCAGCCCGTTGAAAAAGCTGTTCCTGCTGCGATCGGCTCCATAGCCTGCGCGTCCGCGTCAGAAATACTCGACAATGCAACGGCATTGCCTGCGTTTTCTTCCTTGATGCTCGGCAATGGAACTCGATCTCGCGACGGAACCCATTTTTCAACGGACTGCTAGGGCGAGTCCTCTATGACGGCGGGGGCGATAATGGAGCCGGCGCGAACGCTGCCCGGGACGCCGCGAGGGCGCCTCGACTCACATGCACGGTGACGGGGCGTTTGCACCATGGTCTCCTGTACCATCGGCCACCAACCGGTCGCTGCGGACGATCGAAGTATTATAGGTCGTCAAGAATCGGTGTCAACGTTGGTTGCGGCTCGGCTCTGCATCTCGATCAGAGTCGTGGGGCCGGCCGAATCACGTCTCCAACAGATCGATCTTCTTCCAATGGCCCATCTGGAACCGTATCGACATGGTGACGCCGAGGCTGATAATGAAGGCGCTTCCGGCGATCCAGACGCCGACGCTTTCCAGTTGGGGCAAGACGTTCACCATGAAGAGCCCGCCTCCGAGAGCGAAGACCGCGGCCAGCAGCCCGGACATCATCATGGGCCAGCGGGTATCGCCTGCGCCGCGGAGGGCGCCGGTGTAGACGATGCCGAAGGCGTCGAAGACCTGGAAGACCGCGGCGCAGATCATCACCTTGGAGCCGACCGAAACGATCTGATCGAGCCGAGCGGCGGCGATAGCGTCTTTGGGAGGCGTAATCGACAGGAAATAGCGCAGCATCGGGTAACGGGCGAGCCAGAATACCAAGCCGCAGAAGCCCATGTAGGCCACCCCCAGCAGCAACGCCGCGTAGACTCGCCGCTGAACCACGTGCAACTTCCCGGCTCCGATGTAGTTACCGACCAAGGCCGTTGTGGCGATGCCGATGCCGACGGCGGGCATGAAGGAGAGCCGCAGATATCGCATCACGACACTGGTGGCCGCGAGGTGGATGGTGCTGGCGTCGGGATCGTAGACGCCGCCGATGGTGGAGACACTGCCGACCAGGAGGGTAATGCACATCCCCCAGCCGGCGATATCAAGGAAGAACTGCATCCCCGCCGGCCAGCCGACGCGCCATATCTGTAGTATTTGACTGAGGTTAAAATTCCTACTCCTACGCGTCTGGTACGTCGTAGCGAAGGATCGGCCGAGGAAAACCGCCCCCAGGATCAGGAATCCCGTCATCGCGCCGATCACCGTTGCGATCGCGGCGCCTTGCAGACCCATTCGGGGGAATCCCCACTTGCCGAAGATCAGCACGTAATCGCCCAGAAGGTTCACCCCATTGGCGGCCAGGCTGGTCACGTACACCACGGCCGGCTTCTGAACCCCGTAGAAGAACCGCTCCAAGACGCGGCTCGATAGGAAAACAGGCGCCAGTGCGATCATGTACCTGAAGTACATCACCTCCATCGACTGCACCGCCGGAGCGTGTTCGAGCAGGGCGAACATCGGTCGGGCCAGAAGCATAAGGGGTATCAGCGCCAGCGAATACGCCCACGCCATGTACATCCCCCCCCACGTGTATTGTCCGCAACGATTAAAACGTCGGGCGCCGAGGTTCTGGGCGACGAACGTATTGACCACCGCCAGGGTCCCGAGCATGAACGTTACGGGTACGAAACTGAGCATTCCCCCGGTGAACTGGGCGCTGAGGGCCTCGGCGCCGCTGGGGCGGATCTGCGCGACCATGAGCCCGTCGACGAACTGCATCAACGTCATGTTGACCATGCTCAAACTGGTCGGCAGCGCCATCCGAAGGACCTCGCCGAGGCCCAGGAAACGCTTCGAATCTCTCAATTCCGTCGGCAGTTCACTCATAGCGGGTCCATTCCCCAAGGCGCGAATCGCCCGATCATCGTACAACGACCGCGGCGACCTGGCAAGGACTGGCCCTTGTAATGCGACCGCCGGGCGGTCATCATCTTGGGCGGATCATGTCTATGAATATTGTCATGCTGGCCGCTGGAGCCGGGGGGATGTACTGCGGTAGTTGTCTGCGAGACAACGCGCTAGCCGCGGCCATGATGCGCGCGCCGGGCGACCACAAGATCGTCCTGGCTCCGCTGTACACGCCGCTGAATACCGACGAACCCGACGTCAGCACCGGCGAGGTCTTCTACGGCGGCGTGAATGTGTACCTCCAGCAGTCGTCGCGATTCTTCCGGTACACCCCGCGAGTTCTCGATTGGATTCTCGATCGCCGTCGACTGCTGACATTCGCCGGGCGGTTCACCGGATCAACGCCCGTAGCCGAACTGGGGGACCTGACCGTCAACATCCTCAAGGGCCGACGCGGCCGCCAGCGCAAGGAGCTGCGCCGACTGGTGAACCATCTCGCCCGCAAGCTGCGGCCCGATGCGGTCGTCCTGCCTAACGTGATGTTCCTGGGGATGGCCGCGACGATCCGCAAGCGCGTCAACGCGGCCGTCGTGTGCCAACTGACCGGCGAGGATGTCTTCCTCGACGCCCTCGCCGAGCCTCACAAGACCGAGGCCCAGCGGCTTATTCGAGCGGCGACCGACCACGTGGACCGTTTCGTGGCGACCAGTCGTTACTACGCCCAACGCATGGCCGCGTATCTTGAAATCGACCCCGACCGCATCGACGTCGTCGGCCCGGTGGTGACCGGCGTCGACTTGGCCGCGACCGACCCGACGCGAACGGACCGGCCGCCGACGATCGCGTATATGGCGAGGATTTGCCCCGAGAAGGGGCTCGATCGACTCGTCAAGGCGTTGATCGACCTGCGAAAGCGGCCCGGTATGGGCGAGGCTCGACTGATCGTCGCCGGCCACCTCCCCCGTAGCGGACCCGACAAGGAATGGTTCGACCACCTCGCGGCCCGCGCCGCCGATGCGCTGCTGCCGGAGGCGTTCGAGTACGTCGGTGAGGTCGATCGCGCCGGCAAGCGCGACCTGCTCAACGGCGCCGACGTGCTGTGCGTGCCGGCGACGCGACCGGAGCCCAAGGGTATGTACGTCCTGGAAGGCTGGGCGGCCGGACTGCCGTTCGTCGGATTCGATCACGGCGCCTTCGGCGAGCTGCTCGACGACGCCGGCGCCGGCGGGCTGCGACCCGGACTGCTGACAGAACCCGGCGACGCCGCGGCCCTGGCCGACGGTCTGGCCGAACTGCTGGGCAATCGCAAGCAACGCGAGCAGATGGGACGCATCGGGCGACAGGCGGTCCTCACCGATATGTCGGCCGAACGCATGGCCGAACGCATGCTCGATATCGTCGGGCGGGCGATCCAGGACTGTTAGCAGTCCGTTGAAAAATGGGTTCCGTCGCGAGATCGAGATGAATTGGCGAGCATCAAGGAAGAAAACACAGGCAATGCCGTAGCATTGCCGAGTATTTCTGACGCAGACGCACAGGCAATTGAGCCGATCGTAGCAGGAACAGCTTTTTCAACGGGCTGCTAGGACATGGAAACACACCTACCCTACCTGGTTTCGCTGAACCAACGGCTCGCTGAGGCCGCGGCCCAATGGCCGGCCGAGTCGACCGCCCCTCACGCGAGATTCATCCTGTCTCGCATGGGCGCCGACGGCGGATTCATCGGCCGAGCCGGCGCGTCGGACCTGTATTACACCGCGTTCGCCTTGCGGGCTCTGACCCTGCTGGGCGCCTTCGACGACGGCGCCCGAGCCGCCGCGGCCACGTTCCTGCACGCCCAAACCGCCGGCGATACGATCGCGGCGGTCTCACTGTTGTTCTCGCGATGGATGACGACCGGAGCGAGCGTGATGCGCCAAGAGCCCCAAGCCGGGGCCGTCGTCGCCGGTATCGAGAGCCTTCGCACCCCCGACGGCGGTTACGCCAAATCGCCCGGCGGTTCGGCCGGCACCTACCACACGTTTCTGGCGGCGCTGTGCTACGACTTGCTGGGCCGAGCGGCTCCGGGGGCGGACGAAATCGCCGCGTTCATCCGCTCGCGCCGGCGCGACGACGGCGGCTTTGCCGAACTGGCCCAGATGCCCCGCAGCAGCGTGAACCCAACCGCCGCGGCCGCGGCTCTGCTGACCGCCACCGGCGATTTCGATGAGATTCTGCTCGATGACGCAGCCGACTTCCTCACCGGCGTCCAGCGCCCCGACGGCGGATGGCCCGCCAGCAGCCGCGTGCCGGCGTCGGATCTGCTCAGCACCTTCACCGCCCTGCTCACGCTGAGCGATCTGGGAGCCGCCGACCGCGCCGACCTGCCCGGCGCCGCAAGGTTCATGCACGCCTGCCGGGCCGACGACGGAGGCTTCGGCGCTGCGCCCGACGATCCCGCAGCCGACGTCGAATACACCTTCTACGGACTCGGCGCCGCGGCCATCCTCGGCGAGCAGCCGTAAGCAAAGCTCTCCGCCCGGCCTTGCCGGCGCGTTACTTCTGAATGTATACTTACGGCGTCAAGGGCCAAGCCCCAAAATCGACACGGACATTTATACTATGAACGAGCCAACCACCGGATTGAGCGTTCGCGATCTCTACAAGGACTACCCCACCCCGGCCGCGACGTTGCTTGTGCTTGGCGGCGTGTCGCTGACGCTGTCGGCCGGCGAGTCGATGGCGATCGTCGGCCCCAGCGGCTCGGGCAAGAGCACACTGCTGAACATCATCGCCGGCCTCGATGTGCCCACCTCCGGCTCGGTTCGGCTCGATGGCGTCGATCCGTTCGCCCTGACCGAGGCGGAACTGGCGGCGTTTCGAGGCCGATCGGTGGGGTTCGTATTCCAGGAGCATCATCTGCTCAGCCAATGCACCGCCGAAGAGAACCTGCTGGTGGCCGCGATGGCGGCCGGGCCGGTGCGAGACGAACACGTCCGGCGAGCCGTCGAGTTGCTCGACCGGGTCGGACTGGCCGATCGGGCCGGGCACGTGCCGGCCGAACTGTCGGGGGGAGAGCGTCAGCGCGTGGCCGTGGCGAGGGCGATGATGAACCGCCCGGCGCTGCTGCTGTGCGACGAGCCGACCGGCAACCTCGACAGCCACGCCTCCGAGAAGGTGACCGATCTTCTGCTGTCGATGGCCGCCGAGGCCGGCGCCATTGTCCTGGCCGTCACGCACGCCGCGGCTGTCGCCGAGAGGCTCGACCACCGCCGGCGCCTTGTCGACGGCGTTCTGGTGGAAGCATGACCATGACCCCACGGAGCCTGCTCGGGCGGAACCTTCGCCACTTCGCAGCGGCCAACCTTCTGGTCGCCGCCGGCGTGGCCGTCGCGACCGCCGCGGTCACCGGGGCGTTGATGGTCGGCGACAGCGTTCGCGGCTCGCTGGCCGACATGGCCGTCCGCCGCCTCGGCCCCGTCACCCACGCGATCGTCGCCACCGGCTTTGT
>CBDVCA010000104.1:0-11249 GCA_965372365.1 uncultured bacterium | reverse complement strand
GCCCCTAACGGGGCTGGCCCGCCATAGCGTGAAACACGAGGCCAAGCAAACCACCCTAATGGGAGGAGAACCGAAACAAACTGTGAACGGTTACACAAATCTTTCGCCCCTGACGGGGCTGACCCGCCATGGTGTGAAACACGCCGCCAGGCAAACCACCCTGAAGGGAGGAGAACCAGAAGAAAGATAGCTGCAATTGTTAATTGTGGGGAGATCAGCGACGGCGTTTCGGCTCTGCCGCGGGTCCGTCGCGTCGGACCCCGTGGAGAAACATCATGGCGGTGACGGCTTCGCGAGCACCGGACGTTCCTTCATCCCGATCACGGTGGGCTTGCAGGGAGGCCGGCGGTATTGCGATTTCGGCGGCGGGCGGCGTTTCGTCGACCCTCGGGACCACGGCTTCGGCCGACTCGGCGCTGACGGCGGACGTTGATTCGCCCGACAGTTTCATCTGCGGCGCGGCGTTTGCGGCCCTGTCGACGTCGATCGGTCCGCCATCGGCGGGCGGCGCCCATGCATGTGACGAATACTCGGCAATCGTGGATCGTCGGGAGTAGCCGCCGATCAAGTCGGCTCCGGTCTGTTCGGTTGTTCGATGGGCCGATTCGCCCCCCATGTACGCCGCGGCCGGCAGGGTCAGTTGGAACACTTCCGACGGCTTACTCAGCAACGCCGGGCGTTCGCTCTTGCCGGTCTCGACGATGCGAGTGCTTTCCGGCCGCGTCAACGGCCGTACGCGCACCTGCTCCAGGGCGGGGTCCGAACCGCTCGACGGGGCCGCGTCGGATGGGTCGACGAAGCCGCTGAGGTTGGGGGTGTCGTCCAGGATCACAGATACAGCGCCATCAGGGAGCGTCGTCGGCGACAGGTCGATGACGCCGTCAGCGACATACCCGCGTGGACACAGCCCCAGGATCCCCCACGTCCAACCCGAATCGCTGTTGCACGACATCGTCTGGACGGTTGTCCAACTCCCGTTGGTGATGACGGTGATCACGCCCGTGGCCGCAAGCCCGACGCTGATTCTGATCGTCAGCGGCTCCGAAGGTTCCGACACCCTCTGCTCGCCGCCGATATCGGCCTGTTGGATCGCGGTAATCTCGTACGTCCCCGTCGCCAGTGCGGTCGCTCCGTCGGTTAGAACCATCGCCGTCCCGGACGCATCGGCGACGGCCTCGCCGATGGGCGTCCCGTCGCAGTAGAGAACCACTTGAGCGCCGGCGGTAAGCCCGCTGACCTCGAATCCAAGCACCTCGGCTGCTGAACTGTTGTCGGCGGCGGTGATATTGTCCCAGTTGAACAGTCCCGTGTCATAGGCGGCCAACAGATCGGGCGCCGCCGGCGCAGGGAGCAGGTCGACCGCCGACAGCATCAGCCGCGGCTCAAGGTGCTCGGTCAACGGACATGACGCCGACATACGTCTCACGATTGCAGTCTCCAGTCTCGGCCGGGTCTCGGCCCCAAGAAACAGCCTCATCGGAACTACCCTACGCTTTCCACTGTATCGCATTCCGGCCATTTTGCAAGGATCATTCACTTGCCGGCCTCGATCGGGTTCTTGGCCGCCACGTCGGTTACGCTGCCGTCGGCGTGCACCATGCGATACGTCACCGCCCCCCGCGGCTTGTACCAGAACACGCGATGCGGGCCTCCCTGGCGCACTCCCTCTCCGACATAGCGGAAAGGACGCTGCTCGCCAACGAGCCGGTCGATGAACTGTAGACCCCGCCGAAGTTGGACGTTTCGCTGCTGGTCCCGCAGGTACTGAACCATCGCCGGCTCGCCCTCAGGCCCGACCGACGGCCCGGTCCCGGCGACAACGACCAGCCCCGCGGCCAGATCCAAAACCGCGACCGCCGACTCCCCCGCCGTCGCCGCCGCGCTGAGCCACTCGGGATCGTCGATGGAGGCGGGAAAGACCCCGCCCGCCGCCTCGGCCAATAAGGCGAGCATCGCAACCAGATCGGCCTCGGCCGGCGGTTGGGTCTGATCGATCAGCGTCAGACGATACTGTTCGCCTGTCGCCGGCGCGTCGAGAGCGGTGAACAGCCCCTCGTCCAGTTCCACGTCCCATTCAAACTGCTCCATCACCAGAGTCGCGCCGGGGGCGTCGGGGGCGGTTCGGGTCGCCGAAACAATCTCGATGCGAACCGGTCGGGCGTTCGCGTCGGCCCAGAGGGTCATTCGCTGGTTCCCGTCGGCGACCTCGTACACGTGGACCGTCCGATCGTCGTATTCTCGCACGCCGATGAACCGGCCGGCCCCCTCGGCCAGGGTCGCCAGCCGTCGTAGCGGGTTGGGCGTATCGGCGTCGGTCGATGTCGGAGGGCAGGCGACCCGAAGCGACCACCCTTGGGCGGGCGGCGCAATAAACAGGACTCGCCCGGCGGCGTAATCGGCGATCTGAACCCCGCCGTCGGAGAGCGTCTTTCGCTCGCGCCCGTCGGCGGCGAACTGAACACAAGCGGTCTGCGGCTCGTGGCCGGCCAGCGTCAACCGGGTCGAGTACCTCACCGTGCGAGCGTTGCGAACCTGCGTCAGTACGTCGGCGAACGCCTGAGCGGCGATCGCGGGCATGGGCGCCCAACAAAGCACCCATACCGTCGCCGCGACCACCACCGCAGCGGCGGCCGCGACCTTCCCAAAACGACCCGCACCCAACGCGCCAAGGCGTGCAAACAAAGCCCCTCCCCGCGTCGTTCGTCGATCCGACCCTCCCGCCCGAACGGGCAGCGAACCGAGCATCTCGGACCGGAGCCGATCGTGGTCGCGATCGAATCGGTCATAATACCGCTGCAATTTATCGCCAAGCGGATCGTTCATTGTCCATCCTCGCCGAGGCCGGCCAGTAGCTTCTTCAGCCGTTTGCGGGCGCGTTGCAGCACCCGATACAATCCCGACCGGGACAGCCCCAATGTCGCCATCGCCCGCTCGGTGGACTGCTCCTGAATGTAGAACGCATGCACGGCCCATCGCTCTCGGTCCGGCAGCGACTGTAGCGCCTGGTACAGCGGGTCCAGTTCGCTCTCACATGGCGAGGCCTCCGCGGCGACCGTCGTGGTCGCATCAAGCGAATACGTCTGCACCGGCGCCCGAAGCCGCCGGCGCCGCCATTCCCGGCACACCATCCGGGTCACGCCCATCAGCCACTGGCCGAAACGTTCGGGCTCGCGGAGGCTGTCCAACCGCCGATAGGCTCGAAAGAACGCTTCCTGGGAAAGATCCTGCGCCTCGGCCAGATCGCCCGTCCAATCGAAACACACCGCCCGCACCAAGCGCGCATACCGATCGTACAACTCGCCATAGGCGACGGTGTCGCCGGCGAGCACCGCCCGAACGCATTCGGAATCGTTACTCATCACTGCCAAGAGCGTTCCTGATAACGTACTGTCGCTGCGTCGTATACTAAGTGGCCTCGCCGGGCGGATCGTCTACAGGATTCTGCGGAAAATCCAAGAACAGCACAAGGGATCTCTCCCTCCCGGGCGGATCGCCCGCGTTGACATCGCGGTGGGTCCGACCTACCATCACGGCGATACAGGAGATCGACATGACCAAGCGTACATCGACATCGCAGTCGGCCAAGAGCTGGCAGGGCCGCCTGACCGCCGACACTGACGCCGCGACGGCCGAGTTCATCGCCAGCATCGACGTGGACCACGTGCTGTTCCGCTACGACATCGCCGGGTCGATCGTCCACGCCCGAATGCTCAGCGAGCAGAAGATCATCACACAGGCCGAGTTCCGCCAGATTCGCGACGGGCTCAAGGCGATCGAGACCGATATCGGAGCCGGGGAGCTTCCGCTTCCGGTCGAGATGGAAGATATTCACATGGTGATCGAGGCGGCCCTGATCGAACGGATCGGCGAAGTCGGCAAGAAGCTGCACACCGGTCGCAGCCGCAACGATCAGGTCGCTCTCGACCTGCGGCTGTACGTTCGCGACGCCATCGACGCCCTGCGGGCGGGGATCGTCAATCTTCAGGAGGCGTTCGTGCAGATGGCGAGCCGGCAGGGCTGCATCGTGATGCCGGCGTACACGCACATGCAACGGGCTCAGCCGATTCTTTCCGGCCATACGCTGATGGCGTATGTGGAGATGCTCGGCCGCGACCACGAACGGCTCGGGGAGTGCTTCGGGCGGGTCAACATCAATCCCCTCGGCTCCGGAGCCGTGGCCGGGACGTCGATTCCGCTGGATCGGGCGCGAACGGCCGAATTGCTCGGCTTCGCCGATATCAGCCGCAACAGCATCGACGCGACCAGCGACCGGGACTTCCTCTGCGAATTCTGCTTCTGCTCGGCCATGCTGGCTGTGCACCTGAGCCGATGGGCCGAAGATTGGATTATCCAGGCGACCAGCGAGTTCGGGTTCCTGAGCCTCTCCGACGCCTACTGCACCAGCAGCTCGATGATGCCCCAGAAGAAGAACCCCGACACGCTGGAACTCATCCGCGGCAAAGCCGCCGGCGCCATCGGCCACCTGGTCGGCATGATGACGCTCGTCAAGGGCCTGCCGCTGGCGTACAACCGCGACCTCCAGGACGACAAGCGGTTCGTGTTCGCCGCCGACGTCGCGATGCGTCAATCGCTGACCGTCGCCGCCGGGATCGTCGCGACGGCCAACTTCCGACCCGATCGCATCGCCGCCGGCCTCGACGCCGGGTTCCTCGACGCCACGGCCCTCGCCGAATACCTCGTCAATCGCGGCGTTCCCTTCCGACAGGCCCATCACATCGTCGGCGAGTTGGTCTCGGAGGCCGAAAATGCCGAGGTGAGCTTGGCCGAACTGCCCCTCGAAACCATGCAGGCCGCCTGCGACAAGATCGACTCCGACGTCGTCGACTACCTCGGCGCCGCCAATGTCGTCAAACGCTACGTGCCCGCCGGGGCAGGAGGCGCCGACCAATTGGCCGAGCAAATCGAGTACTGGCGGGACAGGCTTGGGTAGAACGGCGAATATCGAATATCCAACACGGAATTCTGAATGTTGAAGTAACGGCGAACGGCAGACGGAAACGGCGAACGACGAACGGCGAACGACGACGACGAACGGCGACGGCGAACGACGAACGGCGACGGCAAACGACGAACGGCGACGGCGAACGACGAATGGCGATGCAGACAGGCCCGTAGGGCCGGCGGAATTGTAGCCATGGGCGTGAGCCCCGGGGCAAACCTCCCCCCTTGGAGATAGCCCCCCAGGGGCGACAGGAACACATAATCGGGACGCCTGCGAACGCAAACACGCGACCCTCAGACATGGACTGAAACCCTCACGCTTGGCGGAATGACACGATGACCACTACACGACTGGCCGCCCAGATCCGCTTCATTGTCGAGATCGACAAGATCAAGAACGTCTTGCGGCGAACGTATCTGATGGACCACAGCCGCTACGAGAACGACGCCGAACACTCGTGGCACCTGGCGGTGATGGCGATGCTGCTGAACGAATACGCCGCCGAACAAGGCATCGACATCCTGAAAGTCATCAAGATGGTGCTCATCCACGATATCGTCGAGATCGACGCCGGCGATACCTTTTGCTACGACGAGGTCGGCCACGAGGACAAGGCCGAGCGCGAGCAGGCCGCGGCCGACCGGATTTTCGCCATTTTGCCGGCCGATCAGGCGGCCGAGTTGCGTGCGTTGTGGGATGAATTCGAGGCCCGCCAAACCCCCGAGGCCCGATTCGCCGCCGCGTTGGACCGGCTGCAGCCGCTGCTGCACAACTACAATACCGACGGCGCCGCGTGGCGGGAGCACGGGATTACCGTCGATCGCGTGATCGACCGCAACCGGCACATGGCCGAAGGCGCCCCGGAGTTGTGGGAATACGCCGCGAGTTTCATTCGCGACGCCGTGGAGAAAGGGTTTCTCGCTCCGGCGCCGGATGACGTGACCGAATAGCCGCGTGACACCCATGGAAGAATTCACCTTCATCGACTGGATCCGTTCGCAAACCGCCCTCGACCCGGCCTCGGTCCCGGTCGGCCCCGGCGACGACTGCGCCGTCGTCCGCTTCGGCGGCGATCTGCTGCTGGTCACCACCGACCAGTGCGCCGACGGCGTGCATTTCATCCTCGCCGACTGCGGCGCCGAAGCCGCCGGCTACAAAGTGATGGCCCGCAGCCTCTCGGACATCGCCGCGATGGGCGGCGAACCCGTCGCGGCCGTCGCCACCGTGGCGGTCGCCGCGGGAATGACCGACGCCGACGGCAAGGCCATCTATCATGGCCTTCGCCGGGCCGGCGACGCCTTCGGCTGTCCCATCGTCGGCGGCGACGTGGCCGCGTGGGCCAACCCCGTGCTGCTCACCGTGACAATGTGGGGCCGCCCCGTCGCCGCTCCGATCCTCCGCTCCACCGCTCGACCGGGCGACGTCGTCTGCGTCACCGGCGCCCTCGGCGGCAGCCTGGCCTCCGGCCGCCACCTGTCCTTCACGCCCCGACTCGCCGAAGCGAGAACGCTCGTCGAGCGCTACGCCCCCACCGCCATGATCGATATCTCCGACGGTCTGGCCGCCGATCTTCACCACATCTGCCGCGAAAGCGGCGTACACGTGAACCTGGCGGCCGCGACGATCCCGATCTCCCCGACCGCCGCCGCGACCCCCGACCCCCTGGCCGCGGCGTTGAGCGACGGGGAAGATTACGAACTGCTGTTCACTCTGGCCCCGCAAGACGCCGATCGCCTTCTGGCAGACCAGCCGTTCGATGTTCCCGTCACGCGAATCGGCATCGTCACCGAAGGCGCCGGCGCAACGATTGAGATGGCCGACGGCGCCACCCTGCCTCTACAGCCGCGTGGGTTTCGACACCGGACGTAGTACACTGTCTAAGGAGAATGCCCTTCGCCGTTCATTGCATTTTCCCGGCTCCGTCGCTACGCTGGCGCCGATTCGATTATGGAAACGCACGAAACACACAGTTTGGACGAGACCGTCGCCCTCGGCCGCGAGTTCGCCGGCAGGCTTGCCGTGGGCGATTGCGTTGCGTTGGAGGGCCAGCTCGGCGCCGGCAAGACGCAATTCGCTCGGGGGGTGGCGTTGGGGCTCGGTCTGGACGACGGGCGGATGGTGCGGAGCCCCACGTTCGTACTGATGCAGGAATATCCCGCCCGAATGCCGGTCTATCACCTCGACGCCTACCGCCTCGCCGACGCCGCGGCCGAGTTGGCCGACCTCGGATTCGTCGAAATGCTCTCCGACGGCGTCGTCCTGCTCGAATGGGCCCAACGCGCCGAATCGCTGCTGCCGGAGGGAACCTGGAAGGTCGCCATCACCATCGCCGGCGAAACCGACCGGGCGTTTGCGTTCTCTCGCCTGTAACCCCCATCCTCGTCCCTCTATCGTCGGCGCGTCGTCGGCGCATCGCCCTTGACACACCCGAGCGTTTCGCGTATTTTCGTTGCCTTCCCTTACAGGAGATTATGCTGTGCAAGAAGCAATCGCCAAGGCTGCTGTGCTGGCCGAAGCCCTGGAGTACATTCAGCGGTTCCGCAACAAGACCGTGGTGGTCAAATGCGGCGGATCGATGATGGACAACGAGGAAGCCGTCGCCGATCTGCTTCGCGATCTGGTCTTTATGCAGACCGTCGGCATGCGCCCGGTCATCGTCCACGGCGGCGGCAAGGCCATCAACGCCGCGATGGCCAAGGCCCAACTGGAAGTCCAGTTCGTCCAGGGCCGGCGTTACACCGACAGCCGATCGCTGGCCATCGTCGAAGATGTGCTGGTCCACACGATCAACGACCGGATGTGCGAGACCATCGAATCGCTCGGAGCCAACGCCATGGGCCTGCACAGCCTGTCCAGTTGCGTGCTGTTCGCCGAGAAACTGTTCCTCGCCGAAGCCGATCGCAAGATCGATATCGGATTCGTCGGCCGCGTGACGAAGGTCAACGATGAGCTGCTGCGACTGCTGTGCGAGGCCGGCACCATCCCGGTGATCGCCCCGATCGCACGCGACGCCGCCGGAGGCAAGCTCAACTGCAACGCCGACACCGCCGCCGGCGAAGTGGCCGCGGCCTTGAAGCCGGAGAAGTTCGTCGTGGTCTCCGACACCCACGGGATCCGTCGCGACCCCGACGACCCCGAATCGCTGATGACCTCAGCCTCCAAGGCCGATATCCACGAACTGATCGAAAGCGGAGCCATCGCCGGCGGCATGCTGCCCAAGGTGGAAGCCTGTCTGAAAGCCCTCGACGCCGGGGTCGGCAAGACGCACATCATCGACGGCAACTACCCACACGCACTGCTGCTGGAAATCTTCACCGAGCGAGGCGTAGGGACGCTGATTCACGAGTAGACACCGACGCCGCGGCGACCGAAAGGGACGTTATGATCAAGGATTTCATCACAATCGACCAGTTCTCGACCGATCAGCTTGGCGGCCTGTTGGACCGGGCCATTGCCGACAAGGCCGAGTTCCGCGCTGGACGGCTGGTGCAATCGCTCCCCAACAAGACCCTGGCGATGATCTTCGAGAAGCCCTCGCTGCGGACCCGCGTCAGTTTTGCCGCCGGGATGACCCACCTCGGCGGCCATCCGATCTACCTCACTCCGGCCGATATCGGCATCGGCTCGCGTGAGCCCATCGAGGACATCGCCCGTGTGCTCGGGCGCATGTGCGACGGGATTATGGCCCGAACGTTCAGTCACGAGAAGGTCGAATCGCTCGCCGCCTACAGCCCCGTCCCCGTCATCAACGCCCTGACCGACTACAGCCACCCCTGTCAGGCGATGGCCGACGTGATGACCCTGATGGAGCATTTCGGCGCCGACACCCTCCCCGGGCGAACCCTCGCCTTCATCGGCGACGGCAACAACGTCGCCCGCTCGCTGGCGGCCCTGGCGGCCAAGCTCGATATGGGCTTCATCCTCGCCTGCCCGGTCGGGTACGAACTGGAGAACGAATTCGCCCAACGCCTGCGGGCCGACGTTCCCAACGCCCGCTTCAGCATGACCAACGATCCGCTGGAAGCCGCCGCCGACGCCGACGTGCTGTACTCCGATACCTGGACCTCGATGGGTCAGGAAGAGGAAAAGGTCGCCCGGCAAGCAGCGTTCGGCCCCTTCCAGATCAACGATGACCTCCTGGCCGCCGCCCCCGGCCACGCCGTCGTCCTCCACTGCCTGCCCGCCTACCGCGGCAGCGAGATCACCGCATCGGTCATGGAACGCTTCGCCGACATCATCTTCGCCGAAGCCGAAAATCGCCTCCACTTCCAACGCACACTCCTGAGTGTGCTCATGGCCGAAGGCGGAATTAAGTAGGTCAAGATCAGATCGTCAGGGGCGTGTCAGCGCGGGCGCCATATTCACGGCCGCCGCAAGCGGAAGTGAGCATGCCCGACGCCCACCCCTCATTCACACCATCAACTGCGGCAGCGCCTCCCTCTGTATCGCAATCGGAACATCCTCCCCCGTCTCCCAGGCCCTCTTACTCGACCACGGCCAATCAACGCCTCTTTCGACTAGTCCACGCCCCCCGCCACCGGCGAGCCCATCGCGGCTGGAATTCGACGAGGCCTCGGTGGACACCCAAACCGCCGCATATAATCCAGATGAAACCGAACACGTTCGGTAACCGGGTATTGAAGACGCCCCAAGCCGTCAACACCTACAGGAGAGAACAATGTCGACCATCCTACACATCCAGACCAGCCCCCGCGGCGACGAGTCGTTCTCCATCCGCCTCGCCCGAGCCTTCCTGACCAAACTCGTGGAACTGGACCCGCAAACGTCCGTCGATACGCTCGACCTGTTCGCCGCCGACCTGCCCGAATTCGCCGCCCCCGCCGCCAAGGCCAAATACGCCGTCATGAGCGGCGCCGACCCGGCCGACGAGGCCCAAATCGCCTGGCAACAGGTGATCGCAGTGGTCAATCAACTCAAAGCCGCCGACAAAGTGGTCATCTCGTCGCCGATGTGGAACTTCTCCATCCCCTACCGCCTCAAACACTACATCGACATCATCACCCAGCCCGGCCTCACCTTCGCCTTCTCCCCCGACCGCGGCTACTCCGGCCTCATCACCCACCGCCCCCTCGCCCTCATGCTCGCCCGCGGCGGAGATTTCGCCCCCGGCTCCGGCCACGAAGACCAAGATATGCAACTCCCTTACCTCGAATCCCTTATGCGATTCATCGGCTTCGAATCCATCCACCCCATCCTCGTCCAGCCCACCCTCGCCGCCGGCCCCGAAGCCGCCAACGCCGCCCTGACCGCCGCCATCGCCGACGCCGAGGAACTGGCACAACGCTTTGCCGCCAAACAACATGCGTAGCGCCTGTGAAGAAAGAAACGTAAAGACCTTGACAGATTCCGCCGAATCTATATGATCATGCCTCTCGCATCCGTTAGGCGAGACGTCGAACAGTCCGTACAATCCCCGATAGCTCAATTGGTAGAGCGAGCGGCTGTTAACCGCTAGGTCGTAGGTTCGAGTCCTACTCGGGGAGGTCAGATTTTTTCGGGGAACTTTCCCGCTGATATAGTTAAAGGGAAGCCCCGGTCGCTAGCGAGCCGGGGCTTTTCTGTAACCTGTTGGAGTCAAAGGGTTATGGGCGATTTTGGACAATCGCCGAATTCTCTGTTTCGCAGGCCCCCGACTGGGGTCCAAGGCGAAGCATACACGTTTCGTCTCGGTGTCCGAGAATCCGGCCCCGAACTCTCCGACTCTCTGTTGAACCCCCCTCCCCGGGTGAACAACTCCGTCCGTTTTGGACCCCACAGTAAAATCGAACTCGTCGGTTCGGGAGGCGTCACATGGGCATAGACGACAGGGTCATTGAAGGGATCGTTCAGCGGATTCTTACCGTTGCCAAGCCGGATAAGATCATCCTCTTCGGCTCCGCCGCCACGGGCCGGATGACACCCGACAGCGATATTGACCTGTTGATCGTCGAGCCTGACCCCAGCAATCAACGCAAGGAATATGTTCGCATTCGAAAGGCGCTGTGGGACTTCGACTACCCCTTCGATATTGTCTTCATCGCTACGCAATGGTTCGAAGAGAGCAAGGACGTCATTGGCGGCATCGCCTACCCGGCCCATAAATATGGGAAGGTGATCTATGAAGCAGCCTGATGATGTAAAGAAACGAATCGTCAACGAATGGCTCGACAAAGCCAATGCGGACATGGTTCTTGCGGAGCATCTGCTTTCAGGCGAAACCGCATTTCTGAATGGTAACCGTTCACAGTTTGTTTCGGTTCTCCTCCCATTAGGGTGGTTTGCTTGG
>CBDVCA010000103.1:0-11303 GCA_965372365.1 uncultured bacterium | reverse complement strand
TAACACCACATTATCCCTGGGACAGAGTACTAGTAACGACAGATCGTTGGCCGTGAGAACTCCCCGCTAATCCGTCATGAACCATACTCTTTGCCGGTGGTTCGCGGCGGTTACGCCGGGTGATCGGTGTGGGTCAGGCCCCATTCGCTCAGTTCATTCAAATCTTCGTTGGTGAAATGGTCCATCCCTCGGCTTCGAGCGGCCTGGACGACTTCGAGCGGATCGTATCCGGTCAGGGCCGCTGCGCCAAGCTGGCCAACGGTGGTGTCGAGCCCGTCGTTGGCGGCCACCGCCAACGCCGCGGCCAGTTTGACGACGT
This sequence comes from uncultured bacterium, assembly GCA_965372365.1. GTDB lineage: Bacteria > Planctomycetota > Phycisphaerae > SM23-33 > FEN-1343 > CBDVCA01. The sequence continues at coordinate 10,984 of CBDVCA010000103.1, read as the reverse complement.
CCACGTGGAGCATCCCGAAACTGATCCATACCTCCACAGGCACTTCGCCCCCCATGGCCTTGGTGGCCCAGTGGGCCGCGGCGATGGGTTCTACGTCGACGCCCCGCATGCGGAGCGCCACGTACCGTCGCAGGGGAATGGGCGTGCCGAGGCGGCGGAGTTTCCACCATCCGACCGCCAAGCGGCCGACCCTGGCGATGACCAGAACCGCGACCATCGCGCCGGCGGCGATGACCCACGGCAGCCAGTCGAAGGCGAGGAGGCTATTCATCGTTGGCGGCCGCCTGTGAAGTAGCGCGGACGCCGATGCTCATGGCCGGGGAGCTATTCATCGTTGCCGGCCGCCTGTGAAATGGCGCGGACGACGATGTTCATGGCTGAGGATTTGGTCACTCGGATGGGGGTCTGTTCTTCGATGAACCCGCTTTCGGCGGTGGCCACCATGCGTCGGCCGTTGATCGAGACGGTTCCGCTTGGTCGCAGGACCGAGGTGGCGACGCCCTCGGCGCCGATGAGTTTCTCGTATTCGGCCGCTTCGGGGACGGCGCCGCCGGTATCGGCCTTGATCGCCCGGAGCATGAGTCGCTTGCCCATGGGGGTTTTGGGGAAGATTCGCATGAGGTAGTAGGTGTACACCGGCAGGCCGATCAGCAACGCCAAGGCCCCGATGAACCCGAGCACCGGCGAGACCAGGAAGCACTGGTAGATCACCACAACGAAGCAGGCGATGGCCGCGACGGCGAGCACACCAAACGCCGGCGTGCAGATTTCGGCCAGGATCAGCAGCATGCCGCCGACCAGGAGGATCAGGATCAGGAGGACATTATTCACAGGCGTATCTCCGGTTAGGCCGTCGGTTCGGCGGGTTCCACCACCAGCCGGTTGCCTTCATTTCGCATCACGACAATGGTCGTCCCGGCTGTCAGGAACCCGCCCTCGGTCATGACGTCGATCAGTTCGTCGTCGAATCGCGCTTTGCCGGCCGGCCGGCACGCGGTTTCGGTAATGCCGGTGTCGCCTTGGGCGATTCGTCGAATGGTCGAAGCCGGGTCGGCCGGCAAAGCGTCGTCGGTAGGAACGTCGGCCAGGACGAGGCGGCTGGCGATGGGGAGTTTGGGTAGATACCGCCCGACGACAACGCACAACGCGCATCCGGCCAGGAAGCCCGAGGCGAGGCCGAACAGGCCGTCGACGAACATTTCGCGCATCAGCCCAGGCGCCGGGATCGGTAGCTTCTCCGGCGGGTTGGCGATCAACATCGCCAGCAGCCCCACCACGCAGAGGAAGCCTCCGGAAATGCCCAGAACACCGAATCCCGGGGTGACGAAAACCTCTAACATAAGCAGGATGACGCCAACAACGAACACGGCGATTTCCCACCATTGGGCTAGGCCGGTCAGGTATCGGCTGGCGAACAGAATCGCCAGGCAGATCAGCGCCATCATGCCGCCGATGCCGAAGCCGGGGGTGTTGATCTCGATATACCCGAAGAACATCGCCAGCATCACCAGCAGGCCGGTGACCAGGGGCGAGGTCATGAACGCGGCGATATTCTCGCCCCAGTTGTCGCTGAGGACCGTCGGGGTGACGGTGATATTGTAGAGCTTCTGCAACTCGGCCATATCGCCGACAATGGCCTTCACCAAGCCGAACTCCCGCGCCTCGCTCGTTGTGGCGGTCAACAGTTCGCCCTTGGGCACCGCCACCTTGACGAACCGCCATTCGGCCTTGGCGACGGTCGGTTGCGTTGTGGCCCCCGGGGCGCCGTCAATGCGACTGCGCCACACGCCTGCGTCGACGTAACGCAGGTGGCCGGTGTCGATGCTCTCGACCAGCCAGACCTCCATATCCATTCGCACCATCGACTTGAGCACGGCGACCGGATACCCGTTGGCTTCGGCGGCCAGGCGGAAATCGGCGGTGATGTAGCTCTCGACCTTCTCTCGCTGAACGCCCTTCAGTTCGCCGCCCATGGCGATCGGGGCGCAGTCGCCGATCTTGCCGTGAGGGACCATGACCATTTCGTCGCAGGTCAGCGCCAGCCAGGCGCCGGCGGAGATGGCCTTGCTGTTGACCCAGGCCACCGTTCGAATATCGCCCAGCTCTTCGCGGATCAGCTTGGCGATTTCATCGGCGGTGTCGACGCGGCCGCCGTTGGTGTTGAAATCGAAGATGATCAACTCGGCGCCCTGGCCCTTGACGGTGACCAGCTTGCGTCGGATGGCGTCGAGCATCGAGGGCATGATATCGTCGCGGATCGGGATGATGTACGCCTGGGTCACCTCGGCCGGCAGTTCCGGGCGCGGGCGCGAGGGCGTCAGCTTGGTCAGCCGCGATTGCACGCTATCGGCCTTGGCGGCCGGCTGTGTGGCCGGATCGGCGGCGGTCGGATCGGCGGCCGCGGCCGCGATTGGCTGGGCGATGGGCTCAGCCGCGGCGGGCTTTGTTGTTGGCTTGGTGGTCGGCGCTGCGCCCATCGCGAGCGTGACGGCCAACAGGCTCAGCGTCAGTGTGAGGCCCCACGCCGGCCATTGACGACGGGTCGTTGCGACTTTGCGCTTCATAACGCCCCTTCCTATAAGGATCAAAGATGACTACCGGGATTCTATCGCCCCCTACGCCCTTCGGCAAGAGCCGACAGAACAGCAGGTTTCAGACCTCGGCCCTCAGACTTCAGGCACGGCAACGGCAAACGGCGGTTCGTTCCGCTCAGAGGGTGACGCCGTCGGTGAAGATGGCGATCTGGCGAAACCCGCTGCGTTCGTTGGCGGCGGCGATTCTGCCGGAAGCGACGTCGAGCACAACCCCCAGTACCTCATCGGCGAGATCGGCCATCGACTCGCGGTTCAGCTCTTTCATGGTAGGTTCCATCGCTCACATTGGCGAGTCGACCAAGCCGGTCGCGGCCGCCGCGGCTGCGATATAGACAACCGCTCGACGGCTTGCGATGAGATTCTTGCCGATTGGGATGCAACCGGAGGGCTGGATAAGCCGATCCTGATAAGGTAGAAAGGACCCGGAAGAAGTCGCCAGTGAGGGCGATGGGGTCGCATTAAGGGGAGCGGCGAGGCGCCGCGCCGCGACACATCGAGTGTTGCCAACGTCGCGATCGTGAGTTGTTCCCAATCTCGCTCGGCGCGCGTCGCCGGCGCGACGGGTTTGTGTCCGCCTCTTGAATATGCTACAAGGGGTGGTCAACTGGATCTCTAGCAGAAAGGTATGTGACGTCCATGGATCACACCAGTACCGAATCTGTTCCTTCTCCGGACGTATCCTCTGTCCGCGAGTCCGGGGTGTCGGTCGCCTTCATCTCTACGTATGTTCCTCGCCAGTGCGGCATAGCCACGTTCGCGCAAGATCTGTACGGCGCCGTCCACGGCGCGACGGCCACCGATGGCCACGTTATTGTGGCGATGAACGGTCCGGGCTCGGATCGATTCGAGTATCCCGAGGAAGTTCGATTTGAAGTCCATCGCGACCGCCCCGACGACTACCGCCGGGCGGCCGATTTCATTAACTTCAGCGATGTCGAAGTCGTCTGCGTTCAGCACGAGTTCGGCATCTTCGGCGGCGATGGCGGCATGCACCTGATGCAACTGCTTCGCAACCTTCGCAAGCCGGTGATTACAACGTTGCATACCGTGTTAACCGACCCTGAGCCTCACTATCGACGAGGCATGATGGGCGTGGCGAATTGGTCCAATGTGCTGGTCACCATGACCCAGCACAGCCGTCAGGTGCTGATCGAAAACTATGGGATCGATCCCAGCCGGATCGAGGTGATTCCGCACGGGGCGCCGCCGGTTCCGACGACCGGAGCGAAGGATCTCAAGAGCCGCTACGACCTGAGCGGCCGGCATGTGGTGCTGACCTTCGGCCTGCTGGGCCCCGGCAAGGGAATCGAGAACGCGATCGAGGCGATCGCCCTGGCCGTCGAGCGTCACCCGGACATCACCTACCTGATCGTGGGCGCCACGCACCCGGAAGTGAAGCGCCGTCAGGGCGAAGATTACCGGCTGAAACTGCAGCGAAGGGTCTCCGAGCGAGGCATTTGCGATAATGTGGCGTTCTACAATCAATATGTCAGCAAGGCCAAGCTGGTCGATTTTCTTCGGATGTGCGACATCTATCTGGTGCCGTATCCGAACCTGAACCAGTCGGTCAGCGGCACGCTGAGCTACGCGATGACCCAGGGGTGCGCGGTGGTGTCGACGCCGTTCCTGCACGCCAAAGAGGTGCTCGACGACGGTCGCGGCGTGCTGGTGGAGCCGAACGATCCCGCGTCGATGGGCGATGCGCTGGTCGGGCTGCTGGAAGATGGCGACCGGATGGCGGTGCTTCGCGAGAAGGCATTCGAGTTCGGGCGAACCACCACATGGCCGGAAACCGGCAAGCGCTACGCCGGGCTGTTTTCCCGCGTGCACGAGGTGTTCAACGAAACCATTCGCGTGGAGCAGGCGGCCAAGCCGATCGCCACCGCCGAGACGGCCGTCCAGCCGGTGTTTTCGCACATGCGCCGGCTCACCGACGATACGGGCATCCTTCAGCACGCCGTGTATCGAATGCCCAATCGCTTCCACGGCTACTGCCTTGACGATAACGCCCGAGCCCTGCAGGTGGCGCTGATCAACCAGGACGCTCTGGACGGCCTGGGAATCGGGCACTTGACCAGTCGGTACTTGAGCTTCATGCATTTCGCCCAGCGCGAGGACGGTTGGTTCCACAATTTCATGGACTACCAACGTCGATGGCTGGACGACATCGGCAGCGAAGATTGCCAGGGCCGGGCGATCTGGGCGCTGGGGTCGGCGGTGACGGCGATGCGAGATCCACTGGATCGGCTGCTGGCCAAGCAACTGTTCGATCGGGCGATGCCGATTCTCCGTCGAATCGGTTCCCCGAGATCTCGGGCGTACGCCATGCTCGGTCTGGCGGCGTATCTACAGACGTGTCCGGAGAATGCCGAAGTTCGACGGCTGCTGGCCGAGCACGCCGCCGGGTTGGTCGAGGCGTACAAACGCAGCCAGCGGACCGGGTGGTTGTGGTACGAGGATGTCTTGACCTACGCCAACGCCAAATTGCCCGAGGCGATGCTCCTGGCCGGGGCGATGCTGGAGAACGACGAGTATCGTTCCATCGGCGAGAGCAGCCTGCTGTTCCTGACCGATCAGGTTCTCGAGGGCGATCACTTCAGTCTGATCGGGAACCAGGGCTGGCTGACCGCCGACAAGACCAAGGCCCCGTTCGACCAGCAACCGATTGACGCGTCGGCCATGGTGTCGGCGTATCGAGCGGCGGCGATGATTCTCCAGGACGACCAATACCTCAAACTCGCCCACAAGGCGCTCGATTGGTTCTTGGGAGCCAACGACTTACGAATGCGGCTCTACGATTTCGGCAACGGCGGCTGCAGCGACGGCCTTACGGCGGTTGGCGTGAGTCTCAACCAGGGCGCCGAGAGCACGCTGTGCTGCCTGCGCGCGATCAGTCTAATGGTCGATCCCACCAACGCTCGCCTGGTGTGATTCCCGAAGTGATTCAAATGATCGGCGTGTTTTGCTGTAGATATGCCTCTGTGTGCCCGATGAAACAGCAATAGATACTACCCATGTTTGAAGTGAAAACCACGCCATGCGATTAGATACGACCGCTGATGCTCGCAACGCCGGTTCGCTCTCGGGAGGAACCGCCAAGAAGCCTATTGTGATGGTCGGAAGCTGGCCGCCGCGGCTGTGCGGGATCGGAACCTTCGCCGAAGAGGCGTTGGAGTTCATCCAGGCCCACGACCCCGACCGCCCGACGTACGTCATCTGCCATACCGATGGCGAAGGCGAGAACGTCTTTCCGATCATAGATCTGTCGGACCCGCTCTGGTACAAGCCCGTCGTCGAGCAGATCCACAAGCTGGATCCGTTCGCCGTGCATATTCAGCACGAGTACGGGCTGTACAACTACATCGACGCCGACGGCGTCAGCGACAACAACTCCGGCTTCCTCCAGATGTTGCGCGAACTGTCGGACGTGCCCACCATCGTCGAGCCCCATACCGTCCACGGGCGGATGAAAGACGAGGAGGAGCAGTTCGTCAAGCAACTGGCCGAGCTGTGTACGGTGCTGCTGTTCAAGTGCGAGTACCAGAAATGGCGCTTGGATTGGAACTTCTCGGCCCATAAGTGGGACCTGCCCCGCAATATCATGATCGTGCCCCACGGGGCCCGGTCGGACAAGCGATGGGGCGCCCACGAGATCGACGCGCTGAAGGAGGAGTTGGGCCTCAGCGATCTCATCGGACACCAGATGGTCGGGCTGGTCGGCTGGATTCAGAACAACAAACGCTGGGACATCGTCACCGAGATGTGGCAGGAGCTGCACGAGCGGATTTACGAGGCCACCGGCGACTCGTGGCTGCTGTTTGCCGCGGGCGAATGGCGCGACCCCAACCACAAGAAGGACTACGATCTCTACGTGTCGCTCATCAAACGGCTCGAAGAGCGAAACATCGCCCGGTTCTTCCCGTTCATCCCTCGCGGCGACATCTACTACAAGGTGATGGCGATCTGCGATTTCGTGATTCTGCCCAGTATCGACGAGACGCAGTCCGGCACGCTGGCGCGGATTATCGCACTGAACAAGCCGTACATCACCACCACTCCGATGGAAGGGCTCTCCAGCCAGACCGTCAGCAGCGAAGGCGGGTTGCTGTTCACCGACAAGGCCACCCTTCGCCGGTCGGTCATGCGTCTGGCCACCAGCGAGCGAGCGCGTTGGAAGCTTGGCGAGAACCTCAAGCGATACCTCGACAGCGTCGTGAGTTGGGAAATCGTCGCCGGCCAGTACTACCAGGCCTACGAAATGGCCAATGAGGCCAAGGCCGGACGACTGAGTATCGACATCCCGCCGGAATTCTAGAGTTTCCGGCGACAAGCAGACCCTCCAAGCCCGCGCGGCCCGGCCGCGTGGGCTTTTCTATTTTCGGGCACTCATCCCGAACCGGTGGCGGGTATTCGTTCGGCCATGATGCAAGAGCGTGCTTGGAATGGGGTCTGATCGCTCAAGTGAATCTGCCGTTGAGGCCCGCAGGGCCGACAGATTTGTAGCCCGGTCCGTAAGGGCCGGGGTAGGGTCCGCCCCCTAGCGCCCCAAGCCCCGATAGGGGCGACACCCCGTGGCCATACGGCCTATGTGTCGCCCCTGTCGGAGTTTGTATCGGGGGGGGGATACCTCACGGTTCTCGCCCGCCATCGTCGTTTCGGTCATTTGCCGTTTTCCGTATTCGTATTTGTTTCGTATTTCGAGATTCGTGCTTCGTATTTCCGCCCGTGCGGTATCACCCTTGCCGCGGCCGCCAGTCGACGACGTCCCGGTAGCTGACGTCGCCGCCGAAGATATCCAGGGCGCTGCCGATGGTGAGGTCGACGCGGCCGTCGCCCAGTTCGCACACGCGGTCCAGGTCGGCGAGGCCCTTGGCGCCGCCGGCGTAAGTGACCGGGATCGGGGACGCGGCGCCCAGCATCTCGACGAGGTCGGCCTCGATACCCGCCCGGAGACCTTCGACGTCGACGCCGTGGACGAGGAACTCGTCGCAGTGTTCGGCCAGTCGGGTCAGCGTTTCGGGGCTGACGGGCGTATCGGTGAAGGTCTGCCACCGGTCGGTGACGACCCAGTACCGGCCCCCGCGCATGCGGCAGCTCAAATCCAACACCAGGCGCTCGGCGCCCACCGCAGCGACCAGGGCCGCCAGCCGTTCGGCGTCGATGCGGCCGTCGCCGAAGACGAAGGACGTGGCGATTACATGGCTGGCGCCGGCGTCGAGGTAGGTCCGGGCGTTGTCGGCGGTGACGCCGCCGCCGTATTGGAGGCCGCCGGGGTAGGCGCGCAGAGCCGCGATGGCCGCGTCCTGGTTGCCGGGGCCCAGGGAGATCACGTGTCCGCCGGTCAGTTCGTCGGCCCGGTACATTCGTGCGAAGTCAGCGGAGGATCGATCGGTCTGAAAATTCGTGACCGTCTGGTCGCCGGCGTCCTGCAGCGACCCGCCTACTATCTGGACCACTCGCCCGCCCCGCAGATCTATGCACGGTCTGAATCGCATCATTCGCCTTTCGTATGACTACACCTTCAACTCGGCGGTCTGGCCCAACTGGTGGGCGTACTTGGCGCGAACCGGCTCGACGTGGGCGGCGATGAACTCGTCCACCTGCTCGGGCGCCCGACCGATGAAGGCCGACGGCTCCAGCAGCGCGTCGACGTCGACGGCGGCGAAGGCGTCGTCGCCTTTGAGGCGGGCGATCAGATCATTCGGTCGGCCTTCGTTCTTCACCTCGGACGCGGCGGCCATGCTATGGGTGCGGATCCGCTCGTGCAGATCCTGGCGATCGCCCCCGGCGGTGACCGCGGCCATGAGAATATTCTCGGTGGCCATGAACGGCAGTTCGGCCCCGACGCGAGCGGCGATGCTCTTGGGGTAGACCACCAGTCCGCTGACGACGTTCAGGACGATCTGGAGAATCGAATCGGCCGTCAGGAACACTTCGGGGATCGCCATGCGTTTGTTGGCCGAATCGTCCAGCGTGCGCTCGAACCACTGCTCGGCGGCGGTATGCAGCGGGCTTACCGACACATCCATCAGCCAGCGGGCCAGGCCGGTGGCGCGCTCGCACCGCATGGGGTTGCGCTTGTAGGCCATCGCCGAGGAGCCCACCTGCTTGGCGGCGAACGGCTCTTCCATTTCCTTGAGGTTGGCCAGCAGGCGGATGTCGTTGCAGGTTTTGTGCACCGAGGCCGCCACGCCGGCCAGCGAGGCCGCGACGGCCGCGTCTACTTTGCGGCTGTAGGTTTGGCCGGTGACGGTGTAGGTCGTCGGCAGTCCCAACTGTCGGGCCACTTCCCGGTCGAGGGCTTTGACCTTTTCGTGATCGCCGCCGAACAGCGCCAGGTAGCTCGCCTGCGTGCCGGTGGCGCCTTTGACCCCGCGAAGGCGGATGCTGTCGCGGCGGTGCTCCAATTCTTCCAGGTCCATCACGAATTCGTAGCACCACAACGCCGCTCGCTTGCCCACGGTGGTCAACTGCGCCGGCTGGTAGTGGGTGAACCCCAGCGTCGGCAGCGCGCGATAGGTGGCCGCGAAGGCGCCGAGCCGGTCGATGATGTTGACCAGGTAGCCGATGATCAGGTCGAGCCCGTCGCGCATCGTCAGCAGGTCGTAATTGCAGTTGACGAACTGGCTCGTGGCCCCGAGGTGGATCAGCGGCCGAGCGTCGGGGGCGACATCGCCGAAGGCGTGAATGTGCGCCATCACGTCGTGGTGGAACTCGCGCTCGTACGCGGCGGCGGCCTCGAAGTCGATATCGTCGAGGTGGGCGGCCATCTGGTTGAGTTGGGTGTCGGAGATGTCCAGGCCCAGTTGCTTCTGGGCCGTGGCCAGCGCCAGCCAGATGCGTCGCCACGTACCGAAGCGGCGCTGGTCGCCGAACAGCCGTCGCATCGACTCGCTGGCGTATCGGCCTTGAAGGGGAGACTCGTAATACTCGTGCTTGTTCGGTTCTGTGGTCATAACGCGCGGATTCTACCGCGCCCAAGGGCCGATGTCAGGGGTATTGCCGAAGGCTTCAAACGGCGCCGAAAGCCACAGGTTTCAGGTCTCGGGCTTCAGGTACGGTCACAACCACGGCCCCAACAACAGTTGCGGGGGATTGGAACCTTCGGCTCGCCGTCTGCCGTTGGCTGTTGGCCGTTCGCCGTACCTGAAGCCCGAGGCCTGAAGCCTGTGGTCTTCTGTTGTTCCTGTGGCCTTCGTTGTTGTTGAAGCTTCTTGCAGATGCGAGCTTTCGGGGCTATAAGGAGCTATAATTCAGCGGCATTTCCGTCTGTACAACATATTGACCTTAACGGGGAAGGACACGAAATGATGACCCTCGCGATAGACAGTAGAGTAGTGGGCTTTGTAGGCATTGGCGTACTTGTTCTTGTCGCGATCATGTTCATCTGGCTGGCCGGCAGTTTCTTTACGCTGTGGCTGCAGGCGAAGATGAGTCGTGTGAGGGTGACCTTCTTCGACCTGATCGGCATGCGTTTGCGGAAGGTGAATGTCCGGGTCATCGTGCTGAGCATGATTCGCGCCGGCCGAGCCGGCCTGAAGGTGGATACCGCCGAGATGGAAAGCCACTATCTTTCCGGCGGCCGCGTGCCCAACGTGGTGACGGCGCTGATCGCGGCCAACCGGGCCAATATTACGCTGACGTGGATGACGGCGACGGCGATCGACTTGGCCGGCCGGGATATTCTCGAGGCGGTGCAGACGTCTGTGAACCCGAAGGTGATCGATTGCCCCAACCCCGCCTCCGGCAAGCAGACCATCGACGCGGTGGCCCGGGACGGCATCCAGGTGAAGGCCAAGGCGCGTGTGACGGTGCGAGCCAACATTGACCGCCTGGTGGGCGGAGCCACCGAAGAGACGATTATCGCCCGAGTCGGCGAGGGTATCGTCACGACGATCGGCTCAAGCGAATCTTACAAGGCCGTGCTGGAGAACCCCGACGCGATCAGCCAGAAGGTGTTGGCCAAGGGTCTGGACGCCGGGACGGCGTTTGAGATTCTGTCGATCGACATTGCTGACGTGGACGTCGGAGAGAACATTGGCGCCAAGCTCCAGGCCGATCAGGCCGAGGCGGACAAGCGCCGGTTCCAGGCCGAGGCCGAGAAGCGCCGCGCGATGGCGATGGCCCGCGAGCAGGAAATGCAGGCTCAGGTCCGCGAGAACCGGGCGAAGGTGGTGCTGGCGGAGGCGGAGATTCCCATGGCGATCGCCCAGTCGTTCCGCGAGGGGAACTTGGGCATTATGGACTACTACCGCCTGCGGAACATCCAGGCCGATACCGGCATGCGAGAGAACATCGGCGGCGATTCAGGCGAAAAGAAGAAGTAAGCCGCGGCGTCCGGGCTGCTGCGCGACGAGGCGTTGTATCGGAAACACTCGTCGCGCGGCCGC
>CBDVCA010000102.1:0-11432 GCA_965372365.1 uncultured bacterium | reverse complement strand
AGCACGCTCTTGCATCATGGCCGAACGAATACCCGCCACCGGTTCGGGATGAGAGTCCCATTATTGAAAAGAAACTGTGAACGGTTACCGATCGGCAAGCTCGAACACCCGTTGATCGAGTTCCTGTTCCGACAGCTCATCCTGCCACTTGAGGTACTGCCGCAGGTCGTAGTTCTCATCCTCTTTCTTTCGAGCAAGACTCTCGACATTCCTTGCGTTAACATTCATGGTCGCATCTCCGGTTCGCCCCTTCGCTGTGCTGCAACACGATTCCTCACACCCTACCCGATACGGTATTGTCGTGGTATACTCGCGGCAATGCAATTCCAATGGCCGCGCCATGGGGGCGCGACGCCCCGAATGAGAAGCCACGGACAACTGGGCAAGGACAACAATGGCTCGCAAAACGGCAAAGAAGGCTGCGTCGAAGAAGCGCAAGGTGTCACGGGTGCGGAAGCCGGAGGATCTCAGCCTGGAGGCTTGGCAGGTGGTGCTGCGGAGGCAATTCGCCGCCGAGCAGGCGTTCCGGCTCAAGAACGTTGGCGCAGAGCCGATTTTCTCGGAGTTCGAGGTGAAGAATCCCCAAACCAAGCGCACCTACCGCGTCGCCATTCGCGGCGAGAGCCTTGGCGTCAACTACTGCTCCTGCCCCGATTTCACCGTCAACACGCTGGGCACGTGCAAGCATATCGAGTCCACGTTGGCCAAACTTCGGCGCCGACGAGGGGCGAAGGCCGCCTTCGCCAAGGGCTTTGAGCCGACCTACAGTGAGGTCTTCCTACGGTACGGAGCCAAGAGGGACGTCATCTTCCGACCCGGAACGACATGCCCCGATTCGCTTCGGAGATCCGCCCGCCGGTTCTTCACACCCGACGGGGTTCTCCGTGAGAATGCGTACAGCCGGTTCCACACCTTCCTGGCCAAGGCGACAGCGGAGGAGCATGACGGCCATGAAGTTCGGTGCTACGATGACGCCCTGGAGTTCGCTTCGCAGATCCGCGATCGGGCGGAACTGGCGCGTCGTATCGATGCGGCCTTCCCGGACGGGGCCGAGGACAAAAAGCTTGAATCGCTTCTGAAGGCTCGGTTGTACACGTATCAATGCCAGGGAGCATTGTTCGCAGCCAAGGCCGGGCGATGCCTCATCGCTGACGACATGGGCCTCGGTAAGACCATTCAGGCCATCGCGGCCGCGGAGATCCTCGCCCGCCACGCCGATATCCGCCGCGTGCTGATCATCTGCCCGACCTCGCTGAAGCACCAATGGAAGCAAGAGATCGAGAAGTTCTCCGCCCACACTGCCTGCGTGATCGAGGGCTCGATCAAGACGCGGCAGAAACTGTACGCCACCGAGGCGTTCTACCAGATCGTCAACTACGACGTGGTGCATCGCGATCTGGACGCCATCGAGGAAGCCCGATACGACCTGCTCATTCTCGATGAGGCCCAGCGGATCAAGAACTGGAAGACTCGCACCGCCAAGTCCGTCAAGCAACTCGATTCCGACTACGCCTTCGTATTGACAGGTACGCCTCTGGAGAATCGGCTGGAGGAACTGCACTCGATCGTCGAGTTCCTGGACCGCCACCGCCTGGGGCCGATGTTCCGCTTCCTGGCGACACACCAGCACCTCGACGAGACCGGACGGGTGGTGGGCTATCGGGAACTGAACGACATCTCCCGAACACTGGCGCCTATCCTGGTGCGGCGAACGAAGGAAGCGGTGCTCACCGAACTCCCCGAGCGGCTGGAGAAGCGGTTCTTCGTGCCCATGACCGATCAGCAAATGGCCCACCACGAGGAGAACCGTGAGATCGTTGCCAAGATCGTCCACAAGTGGCGACGACGCGGCTACCTCTCGGAGATCGACCAGAGGCGGCTGACCTGTGCTCTCCAGAACATGCGGATGAGCTGCGACAGCACCTACCTGCTGGACAAGCAGACCGATCACGGCTGCAAAGCCGACGAGCTGGCGGCTCTGCTGGATGACATCCTGGTCGACCCGGGCGCCAAGGTCGTCGTCTTCAGCCAATGGCTGCGTATGCATGAGTTGATCGTTCGGCGTCTGGAGCGGCGCAAGCTGGGACACGTGCTGTTCCACGGCGGCGTTCCCAGCGCCAAGCGTAAGGGGCTGGTGAGCCGCTTCCGCGAGGATCCCGATTGCCGACTGTTCCTCTCGACGGACGCCGGCGGGGTCGGGCTGAACCTTCAGCACGCCAGCGTCGTGGTCAACATGGACATGCCCTGGAACCCGGCCGTGCTGGAGCAGCGGGTCGGACGTGTGCATCGTCTGGGCCAGCGTCAGCCGGTGCGGGTCGTTCACTTCGTCGCCCAAGGCACGATCGAAGAAGGCATGCTCGGGTTGCTGTCGTTCAAGAAGTCCATGTTCACCGGCGTGCTGGACGGCGGCAAGAACGAGGTGTTCCTCGGCGGCACGCGGCTGAAGAAGTTCATGGACTCCGTCGAGACGGCCACGACGACGACGGCGAGCCCGATTCAGGCGCCGGATGCTGAAGGCCGCGACGCCCCTGGCGCCGGCGAGGGGGGCGGTTCCACGTCCGCGCAAGTGAACTCCGTCGCGACCCCGGGGCCGACGGCGCCGGACCCGTCGGAGGGTTCGCTCGGTGTGCAGGGGGATACCTTGGGTAATCTGCTCACCGCGGGGGCTGCATTCCTGAACGAACTGGGTCAATCGCTTCGCCAAGCCAATGCCGACACGCCCGGCTCCGCTTCCCCGACTGCAAGTCGGTTGATCGAACGCGACGAGACTACCGGTCAGACCTACCTGAGGCTGCCGCTGCCGCGGGGCGACGCCGTGCAATCGCTGACCGGCCTGCTCCAGAGCGTTGTGAGCAGCCTGCAACAGAAGCCCCGGTCGTAGGGGATGCTGCCTGGCGGCGCAGACGCACAGGCAATGGAGCCGATCGCGGCAGGAACAGCCTTTTGGGCGGGCTGACAGGAGGCTTTCTCAGCGCCCCTGCTGTCCCCGGACTCATGTGGGACCGTATCAACAGGTTCATGACGGATTCGCGGGGGATCAGCGTCCCGGCAGGATCCTCCGAGTGGGTCTCGGGCTTGGAGGCGAATAGAATGAATGTTGACCTTCGGCGTTCGCGCCGGCGCGACCGAGGACCGCGCGCCGCCGATGCGAAGGGGGTCGGGTAAGGGGCAATCCGGATGATCGGGGAAGGGCTGACGCCATGGCGCTGAGCTTCTTGTTGGGGGCCGTCTTGGTCATCACGACGACCGTCGTCCACACTGGCGGCATGATCGGCTTGATCCGCGTGTTCAGACTCGCACACGTGGAGCGATGGGACCGGCAGTCGCCACTGGCGAGAGTGACGGTCGTGGGGTCTGTGGCGTTGGTCATGGGCCTTGCCTCGATGGTCGAAGCCGGACTGTGGGCGGCGACCTACTTGGCTCTGGGTGCGATCTCGGGTGTCGAGCAGGCGATGTATTTCTCCACCGTTACCTACACGACCCTCGGGTTCGGCGACGTGGTCTTGACGACGCCCTGGCGCCTGCTGTCGGCAATCCAGGCGGCCAACGGAACCATCATGTTCGGATGGACGACAGCTTTGCTCTTCGCCACGGTGCATCGGGTCTATTTCGACAAGGCATCGGATGGACGGTTCCGATGACCCGCCAACGCGTCAGAACTGTTCGGTCGAGGAATCGAAACCATGTATGAGCCTCTTGCCATCCTGGCGGCGTTCGCTTTGGTGTACAGCGTCCTCGCCGGCCGCGTCGAACGCACCTGGATCAGCGGCCCGATGGTGTTCATTGGGTTCGGTTGCCTGGTCGGCCCCCGGGGACTGGGGCTGCTGACGCTGACGCCCGACGCTGAAACGCTCAAGTCGCTGGCCGAGCTGACCTTGGCGCTGGTGCTGTTCACCGACGCCGCCGGGGCCGACTTGGGGGTGTTGCGAAGGGTCGAGAAGCTTCCGGTGCGGCTGCTGTTTATCGGCTTGCCGTTGACCATCGGGCTGGGGTACGTCGGCGGCGAGTTGCTCTTTGTCGAACTGTCGGTCTTGGAGATCGCCCTGCTGGCGACGATGCTGGCTCCGACCGACGCCGACCTCGGCAAGGGCGTGATCGCCAACGAGGCGGTTCCGGCGTCGGTCCGCCAGGGGCTCAACGTCGAGAGCGGTCTCAACGACGGAATCTGCGTGCCGATCCTGTTCCTGTTCCTTGCGCTGATCCAGGGGTCCGGGGGCGGGGAGGGCGTGTGGCGCCAGGGGTTGAGGCTGTTCGTGACAGAAGTGGGGATCGGCCTGGCGACCGGGTTGGTGCTGACGGGCCTGGCGACGGGACTGCTGCGGCTCAGTAAGCGGCACAAGTGGGTATCGCCCACCTGGATTCAAATCCCGGTCATCGCGCTTGCCTTCACCTGTTTCGGCGCCGCTCAGGCCCTCGGCGGCAGCGGGTTTATCGCCTCGTTCTCCGGCGGCCTGCTGTTCGGGGGGCTCATGGCGCCGCACCGCGACAAACTACTCGGGGCGGCCGAGGGTATTGGCGACACGTTCGCGCTTCTTACGTGGGTTCTGTTCGGCGCGGCCGTCGTGGGTGGGGCGATCGGGCATCTTAGTTGGCGTATTGTGCTGTACGCCGCGTTGAGCTTGACGGTCATACGTATGGCGCCGGTGATGCTCGTACTTACCGGGCTGAAGGTGAGCACCGAGGGCAAGCTCTTTATCGGATGGTTCGGACCTCGCGGACTGGCGAGCATCGTGTTCATCGTCATCGTGCTGGACGCAAACCTGCCGCACGGCCAGACACTCGCGGCGGTTGTCACCTCGACGGTGATCCTCAGCATTCTGGCCCACGGAATGACCGCCAATCCGTGGGCGAGCGCCTACGGGCGGCGATCGAAGCTTGCCGCCGGAGAAGGGCGGCTCGACGCTTGAGGGAGATCGTGCAGCGGCGGTGGGGCCGCTTGAGGGGGACCGGGGGTGAGGGTCCGTATCTCCCATCCGCCTCCCAGGGCCTTGTAGACGCCGATCAGGCCGGCGGCGATCGATCCCCGGGCGACGGCCAGTTGGTCATCGAGTTGCGTTACGCTCGTTTGCAGAATGAAGACGGGGCTGAAGTCGATCTCGCCCTCGGTATACTGAATCAGCAGAAGCTCCAACGCGGCCTTGGTCTGTTCAACGCCGGAGGCCAGGAACCGCACTTGCTCGGTAGCGTTGAGAAAGGCCGTCAGTTGATCTTCGACTTCCTGATTCGCCTCCAGGACGGTGTTCTGGTATTGGGCGACTAGCTCGTTGAACCCGGCTTCCTGGGCTCGGAGGTTGTTGACCAATCGCCCGTAGTTCAGGATGTCCCATCGAAACGACGGCCCCACGGATCCGGCAATGCTGTCGGCATTGAACAGTTTGGGGAACTGCCCCGATTGAACGAACACCTCGCCGGTGACGGCGATACTCGGATAGAGATCAGACGCGGCGATCCCGATCTGTGCGCTCTGTGCGGCGACCGCCCGTTCGGCGGCTCGTACGTCGGGCCGACGACGCACCAGATCGGCGGGGATTCCGATCGATATCTCCGCCGGGGCGGAGGGGACGCCGCGTTCGTCGCCGAGGGTCTCGATCAGATCCGTCGGCGGCCTGCCGAGCAGCGTGCACAGCCGGTTGTTCGCCTGGCGTAGACCGGCCTCCAAGGGCGGGATGGACGCTTCGGTGGTCGCGAGGTTCGATCGGGACAGATGAACGCCCACGTCGTCGGTCTTGCCCGCCTGAGCGCGGGCTTCGGTCAGAGCGAGGGAGCGGCGTTGGGTCTCGACGTTGGCCCGGGCGTACCGCAGGCGCTGCTGGAACACTCGAATGTCCACATAGGCGGTGGCCACCTCGGCGATCAGACTGACGAGAATCGCGTCGTATTGGAAGACCGAAGCCTCGAGGCTCGCGTCGGCCGATTCAATCGCCCGGCGGAATCGGCCCCAGATGTCCAGTTCCCATGACAGGTTGAATCCCGTCGTCCACTGGTCCAGCGACCGAAGCGGAGCCGCGGCGGCGGTATTGCGACTTTCCCAAATACGCTCGAACTCGCCAAAGGCCTGCTGAGTCTGCGGGAACAGGTTCCCCACCGCTATGGCGCGCTGGGCTCGCGCGCCCAGAACGCGGAAGCCGGCTTCCCGAAGCGTAAGGTTCTGTCGATGCGCCGTCTTGATCAGATCGTTGAGCACCGGATCGTCAAACACCGACCACCACGAGTCATACCGAGGCGGCTGGGCGAGTACGCCGGGAGCGTCACGATCGATCCATTCGTCAGCGACCGACGTTGTGGGGGGACTGTACCGGGGGCCGAGCTTGAAACCGTTGTCGATCCATTGCGAAAGACCGCAGCCGCCTATCAGGGACGGCATCGCCGCTAAGACGAACAATCGCGCCAGCCGACCCAGACCGCCGCCGGCGGCGAACGCGGCTCCGCACCGATAACGCACCCCAGTTGATCCCCTCGCGGCCACTCCCTCACCCTCACGCCTGAAACGAGATTCGGTTCGACAGCCCCTCATGCTTCACGGACACCCCATCATCATCGTGTTAATCGTCCACATTCGTCCGGCAATGAATCCTTTCTCCGGCGCCGGCGTACTTATTGAGCCCAACGCGCCTGCCGATATGCACAGAGAGGCTTTGCCGAAGCGCCGGACAGGGATAGAATCATCAAGGGGGCGGAACAAGCATCAAGCGAATCTGACTGGGGGGATTCCGGCGTCGAAGGCTGTCTTGGCGACCGACGCCGTTTGCCATGCACAATCACATACCTGCTGAATACGTGCTCTTGGGGGTGTATGTTCCTCCGTTCTTCCTGGCGGCGGCGTTGGGATTGCTGTGCGCGATCGGCGTCGCCAAGGGTTTGAACCAAACGGGGCTGAGCCGATTCTTCTGGCATCCGCCGCTGGCGTTCGCGGCGTTGTGGGTTCTTGCGACGTCGCTGATCGGGTTGATTATCATCGCACCGTAGGAGCCATGGGGAGTAGTCGATGGACATTTCGGTAATGATCAAGAGGATTGCACCGAAGGTGCTTACGCCCGTCCTGGTGGCGATTGCGCTGCTGGCGGCCTACGCCCTCTACCTCCGCTGGACGCACAAGCCCTGGACACGTGACGGCCAGGTGCGGGCCGATGTCGTCAAGGTCGCGCCGCGCGTGATGGGCTATGTCGTCCACATCGCCGTTGAGGACAACCAGTTCGTTCGCAAGGGCGATCTGCTGTTTGAGATCGACCCCAGTTCCTATCAGTTGGCGGTGGCCGAAGCGAAGGTCGAGTTGGATCAAGCCTTCGAAGACGTGGCCTCCCTGGAAGCGGCCGCAAAGGCCTCCCAAGCGATGGTCGCCGAGGCGACCGCCGGCGTCTCGACAGCCGTTGGGCAAGTCGCGGCCGCGGAGGTGGGGGTCGTCTCGGCCAAGGCCGATGTCGCCCAAAGCCAGGCGGGTGTTGCCGCGGCGCGGGCGATGATCCGCCAACGCAAGGCGGAGCTGGAAGAGTCCCGGAAAGAATCCGATCGAGCCCAGCGCCTTCTCAAGCAGAAGGCCGCCTCTGTGGAGAACGCCGAGAAGAAGGCCGCCTCGGCGGTCGCCAAGCAGGCCCAGCTCGACAGCGCCAACGCCGGGCTGAATGAGGCGAAGGCTCAATTGGAACAGGCCATTGCCGGACGATTGATGAAATCGCAAGCCGACGTGGCCATCGCGCAAGACTCTCTGGCGCAGGCGCGGGCCGCCCTGGGTACGGCCCGGGCGAATCTGGAAACGGCTCGAAGGCAACTGGGCGAACCGGGCGAGGCCAACGTCCGGGTTCGGGGGGCGAAGGTGCAACTCGAGCAGGCGGAACTCAAACTGAGTTGGACGTCGATCTATGCGCCAACCGACGGGTACACCACCAACCTGACCGTTGAAGAGGGCGCGTTCGCTCTGCCCGGGATCCCCATCGCGGCCTTCGTCGACAGCCGCTCGTTCCGCGTGGATGGTTACTTCCAAGAGACCAAGCTCAGGCACATCGCCCCGGGCGACACTGCGACGATCACCTTGATGAGTCATCCGGGCAAGCAACTCCGCGGCGTGGTCGAGAGCATCGGCTACGCCGTCAACCCGCCCGACATCGCCAACACCGAAGGCATGGAGTACCTTGTTCCGCAAGTGCAACCGACGTTCGACTGGGTCCGCCTGCCCCAGCGCGTGCCGGTGCGAATCCGCCTGATCGACATCCCTGACAATCTCCAACTGATCTCCGGCACGACGGCGTCGGTGGCGATCCGCCCGTCGCGGAGGGACTGACTCGTGACCCGATGGCCCACCGCGCTGGACGCCACACGGGCGTTGATCGCCGGCAAGACCTGCTTGGCGCTGGTGCTTGGCCTGGGAATCGGGCTCTGGCTCGATTGGCATCTTTCGTACATGGGCATCGTCATCGTCGTGCTGCAAACCGCCGCGTTGGGCTCGACGCTGACCAAGGGCCTGCTGTATATCGCCGGCACGCTGACCGGCGCCCTGATGGGACTGGCGATGGTCGGTCTGCTTGCCCATGATCGGAGGCTGTTCGTCCTGGGCATGACCGTGCTGACCGGGTTGGGCGTCTACGCGATGCTGGGGAGTCGGCGTCGGTATGCGTGGATGATCTTCCTCATCACCTCAGTGTTGGTGGGCTGGCTGTCGGCGCAGAACACGCCAAACGCCTTTGAGACCGCCGTCATGCGAGCCTCAACCATTTGCCTGGCCGTGGCCGTGACCGTTCTGGTGCATGCGGTGCTGTGGCCCATTCGAGCCGGCAAGGCGTTCGAGCGTCAACTGCCCGAGGTCCTCGACGGCTGCCGCGACTTGGTGGCCCGCGCGAGGCGAAACCTGGCGGGGGAGCCTTCCGACCCCGGCGCCGCCACCGCCGATGAAACGGCCATGGGAAAGGCGATTGACCGGCTCGGGGCCTCCTTGGCCGCGGCTGCGGGGGATACCAATCGATTCAAACGATTCCAGGCCGGGTATCAAGAGTTGATCGATCAGCTATACGGCCTTCTGCTGGCGATTCTGACATTGCACGAGGCGGTCGGAACATGCCTGCGTCATTCGGGTGCGACGGCCGGGGCCACAGACACGGGCAATCTGCCGGCAGCCCTGAAGACCCTTGAAGGCGACATTGACCAACTCAAAGATGACCTCGCCCGCCCTCGTGACGGTACGAGGCCGCCGCCGTCGACCCGGGTATTCCCTGCGCCCGACCCCGGTGACATCGGCCTGGCGCCGGTCGCTCTGGCGGCGATGCTGCTGGACACCACCAACCGTCTGGCTTCTCGGGTGGCCCAAGTCGGCGGGATGATCTCGAAAGTGGAGGATCCCGGCCATACCCCGACGCCTCTGCCGACGCCGCCGTCGGAGGGTTTCCGTTTCAAGAGCGTGAGGTTCCGGACGGCCGCGACCGCCGGCTTGGCGACGTTGACGGTCACCTCATTGTTCATCCTGGTCAACTGGCCCCATGGATTGCAGCTATCGATGATCTTCGTGGCGGTGGCCGTTCTACTCAGTGCGATGGATCCGCTACTGGTGATCGAGCGGAAGATCCTTCTGAGCCTGTTGATCGGTCCGGCGATCGCCGCGATCTTCTATTTCGGCATCATGCGGACCACCAGCCAATACGCACAACTGGCGCCGTGGCTGGTCGTGGTGTTCTTTCCGCTGCTCTATCTGATGAGCAGCCCCAACCCGAGAACCAGCCTGCTGACCATGGCGTCGGCCATCTTCGCGATCACGCTCCTATCCTTGAATGAAGAGCAGTCGTACTCGTTCGCCTCGTTCATCAACAACTGGATCGGGCTGTGCGGCGGGTTCGGCGTCACAATGCTCGTCCTTGGGCTCTTATCCACTTTGGCGGCCCGACGAGAGTTCTTCAGCCAGGTTCATTCGTTCTTCGCTTGGTGCGGCGAGTCGATGCGAGACACCCGAAGCGGTCGGAGGGATTTTGGTGAAGCCGCGGCCGGAATCAGGGCCAACCGCCGACGATGGCGGGCGTTTCGCAAGCAGTTGCAGATGTGGGCCGGCGCAATCAATTACAACAGAACGCTTCGGATCGATCGACAGGCAACCCGGCGTCTGATCGAATCGATGGAGCACGCGGCCTTACATCTGGCGGTCGCCGAGCAGGCCCGAGGCGAGTACTTCGACGGCTCCGCCGAGCATTCCCCGCCGGCGTTGGATCATTTGTACGACGCCTGCGCCGAATCATTTCAGCGGATCGAGCAGTCCCTGGCCGACCGGAGACCCGCGCCCGATCCGGCCGATGTAGAAAGACCCATTCGCGACTTGGAATCGAAGGTCCGCACGGAGGGTTCCGCCGCCTTATCCGCGAGTGAGCTTGGACTGGCCGCCCATTTCCAGTCGCTGGCCCGGGCGATCGGCGACTGCCGCGACAGCGTCAACGCGATCGATTGGGAAGCCTGCAATCGCAACCGCTTCTGATCGCGAACCGTGTGACCGCCTGCGGCGCCAGGTGAAGTTCGGCGATCAGACCAGTCGCGTTACGAGGATGGCGGCGCAGAGGATGAGCCCGAAGGCGAAGTGAAGCTTGGCGGTGTTCACGTCGATGGGGGCCAGTTCGGCGGCTCCCGGTTCGGTCTTCAGTACGGTGGCGGTGGTCTTGGCCGACAGGGGTGCAGTGATCAGAACCAGGAGGCTCCAGGGCGTCAGGAGCCCGGCGACGACCGCTCCGACGACGACGAGGTAGGCCGACCCGACCAGCAGGCAGTAGTGGACCCGGGCGCCCTTGACCCCCAGGAGGGTCGCCATCGTTCGGCTGTTGGCCGCGGCGTCGCTTTCGGCGTCGCGATAGTTGTTCCCGCTGAGGATGGCCGCGACGAGGCAGGCTACGGGGATCGAAGCGAGAACGACCTCCCCGGCGAACGTTCCGGTGAGAACGTAGTACGACCCGACGGCCGTCAGCGGCCCCATCAGCACAAACACGGCCAGATCCCCCAGCCCGAGATACTTGTATCCGAATCGTTCGCCACCGTAGAGGGCGCCGCCGATCAGGCCGATCAGACCGAGGGCGAGCACGACCGGTCCGCAGACCCACGCGAGGATCATCCCCAGCACCGACCCGGCGGCGAAGGCGCCGACGCCGGCGAAAAAGACCTGGCGCGTTGTGAGTAGCCCGGCTACGAGCACCCCGCTGCCGCCGAGTTTACCTTCGCGATCGATGCCTCGAACGTAGTCGCCGGCGTCGCTGACGAGGTTGGTCCCGGCGTGGAACAGCAGCGTCCCGAGGACCACCAGGGGCAACAGCCCCCATCGCACCGGCCCGTCGCCGCCGGCGGCCATCGCGGCGCCCAGCAGAACGGGGACCAAGACGCCCGTGAACGCGAACGGGCGGACGGCCCGCACCCACGTCGTGAGTGCAGAGGTGCGGGTCTGATCGGCGTTCATCGTCTCGCTCCGGTGGTCATCGCAC
>CBDVCA010000101.1:0-11440 GCA_965372365.1 uncultured bacterium | reverse complement strand
TCTCGCCGCGGCGAGCTACAAATCTTTCGCCCCTAACGGGGCCGGCCCGCCATGGCGTGAAACACGAGGCCAAGCAAACCACCATAATGGGAGGAGAACCGAAATAGACTGTGAACGGTTACGTGCTTGTTTGGTATTTCGAAAGTCGTGGTTCACATGTGTCAGGGCCGATACGTGTGCCGGCTGTCGACCATCGAAGATTGAGCTACTCTCAGAGGCCGGTCATGTACTGAAAAATGTCGTCCGAGAGGCCGGGCAGACCTTCATGGCCGTAATCGGGGTACAGAATCAACGACTTGGGCGCCGTGATCTTGTTGTACGCGGCGAACTGCGTCGAGGGCGGGCAGATCTGATCCATCAGGCCGAGGGCCATGCTTGTCGTTGCTTTGATCCGGGGCGCGAGGTTTTGCACGTCGATATAGCCGAGGCGGGTGAAAATCTCGTCCTCTCGCTCGTGGCGAGGATCGAATTTGCGGAAAAACTCCTGCAATTCGGCGTAGGCGTCCTTGGCCTGGTCCATTTCCCACACGCGTCGGTAGTCGGTCAGGAACGGAAACGTGGGCGCCGCGAGTTTGATCTGGGGGGTGAGGGCGGCGCAGGCCAGGGTAAGCCCACCGCCTTGGCTGCCGCCGGTGGCGCCGACGCGGGTTTCGTCCACGTCGGACATATCCATCACGATGCGGGCCAGCATAGCGGTATCGAGAAAGATCTGGCGGAATAGCAGTTTTTCGGGGGAATCGTCAAGCCCGCGAATAATGTGGCCGCGAAGTGTGTTGCCGACGACGCCGCCGACGTCTTCGGAGAGTCCGCCCTGCCCGCGGCAGTCGAGGGCCGCGATGGTGTAACCGGCGGCGGCGTAGGGCAGCGATCCGATCCAATCGCCGCTATTGCCGCTGTAGCCGTGAAACATGAGCACTGCCGGATGCGGGCCGTCGGCTCCCTTGGGCCGGGTCAGTTTGGCGTGGATCCGGGCGCCGCCCACGCTGGTGAAGAACATGTTGGAGCATTCGGCGAACGGAGCCTGGAAATCGGCGGGTTTGATCTCCACCGCCGGGTCGATTGCTCGCATCTCGGCAAGCCCGGCGTCCCAAAAAGCGTCGAAATCTTCCGGTTTGGGGCTGCTTCCCTGGTACGTCTTGAGTTTCTCCAGCGGCATGTCGAACGTCAGAGGCATGATGATCTCCGGTGGTTGAACACGTTATCAATTCCAGCAACGATGAATGAGTGTACGCGATCTGTGCCCGTTGGCAATTATCTCTGCTGACGATTCATTGCCGGCGGGTCATTACCTTCACCCCGAGTTCATCCCCGCATCGCCATCCGAGCTTGCGCCTGAAGGCCATGCCGTTGACGTTGGATTCGTACACGAACAGGATACACTTGGTGACGCCCAGTTCGGTCAGCGCCTCCATGGCTTTGCTCTCCAAGGCCTTGCCGATTCCCAGGCGGCGGTGACTGTCCGCGACGGCCATGTGGTTCAGGTAGCCCCGACGGCCGTCGTAGCCGCATTGCAGCGTGCCGATCAGGACGCTGTTGTCTCGTGCGACAAAGCAGGTCGTCGGGTTTCGCTCCAGAAGGCCGACACCTTCTCCGGCGCGTCCGACTCGCCCACGTCGACGCCTTCGGTCGCTTGCCAGAGAGCGATCATGTCATCGTAGTCGGCCATGTTCATCATCGTGATGTCGATAGTCATTGTCGCCTCCTGATGGCGATGCAGCGGTCAGGCGCCTGTGAATTCAGTCGCGAGAAGGCCGTACACTTCGATATCCTCGAATACGCCGGACTTGACGATGTGCTGGCGCAACGTACCTTCATGGCTCATGCCGATTTTCTGCATCACCCGCCCGGACGCCGGGTTGCGGGTCAGATGATGGGCTGTCAGGCGATGGAGTTCCAACTCGTCGAAGGAATACGCCGCCAACGCGGCCGCCGCTTCGGTGCAAATGCCTTGACGCCAGTATGGTACGCCGACCCACCATCCCATTTCTGCTCGACGGTGTACTTCGCTCGCAGTTGCAAAGCCGATCGCTCCCACAAGGTCGCCCGTCGCGGCCATCGTGATGGCCAGGTCTATCCCCCGGCGTTCGTCGAATCGCGACCGGTGCGTCTCGATCCAGGTCTCGGCCATTCCATCTTCATAAGGATGGGGGATATTCGTCGTGGTCGCGGCGATCTCGTCCGCTCCGGCGAGTCGCTGGACGTCTTTGGCGTCGGCCTGTGTGAATGGGCGGACGATCAGTCGGTCGGTGGTCAGTGTTGGCAGTGCTGTACTCATGATTCATATCCTTTACTCTTGTCGAAATCTTCTCGCAATATCGCGTAGGCCCCATCGTCCTCGAACGATCCATCGACGTACGCGTGCTGGCGCAGCGTCGCCTAGGTCGCGGCTGATCTCGGTGATCGACATGACCTTGATGCTCGTCGCGCCGCGTTGCCGCGATACCTTCGCCGCCAGTGGCGAATTGTCGATACCCACGACCCGCAGACCTTTGCTCTGTAGGTACAGGCTGACACGTCCGGCGCCGCAGCCGATGTCTAGGACGCGGCCCCGGGCGAGTGTGATGGCGTCTTTCTCGACTTGCGGCCAGTCGCCGTATTCGCGGAAATAGACCCCCGGTCCGCCGGTAGGGCATATATGGCCGTCATCGCGTTCGCCCAGTTCCACGCCGGCGGAGCCGTTGTGGTAGTCCCAGATTCCCTTACCAAATCCATCTTGTTTGCCGTCCCACTTGCTCATCGGTCCCGTCTCCGTTTCGAGTTGCCCGCCCATAAAAAAAAGGCCCGTTCATTTGAACGGGCCTTTTGAAACCGATCTAAGATCTCAATGCCTCATCGCGGCCCGTTCCTTCCGCTCGGCGCGCACATCGTGCCGCGCATATGTTCCGTCGTGGCTAGTACTCTGTCACACCAAAACCTGCTAGGTCCGCGCCGTGCCGGATGGTCAGATGCAAGGAAGAAAGACGATGGCATATTCGAGGATATGCCGAGTTTTTCTGACGAAGCAGATGACCGTTCGCCACAAGCGGAGTTAGTAGGTTTTGGTGTGACGGAGTACTAGTTCGGTGCGGAGCGAATTGTCGGTCGCGATTCTCAACATGATTCACTGCTTGTAATCGGCATTTGGGGATCCGTCAATCAGTTTTCTAAAATTGCTGTGATTGAAACTGATTGACTGGCCCCTAATCCGTGTTAGAATTCCACCGTCATGTTGAACTTGGGAAGCAACATCTTCGATCACGCCTCCGCCGCCGCGACCGGTACGCGCGGTAATCGCCGCCATAGTTCGGGTAGGAATCCGAGGTGCGGGCCTGGAGGCTGGTGATCGCAGAGTTCTTCCGACGATCCGATGGCTGTTTCGGCCCGCTCCTGATGAGCGGGCTTTTTTTGTAGGGACGTGGAGCGAACGAAGATGAGCGAGTCGCGAAATAGGCAACGGCTGCGGCCCCGTGGAGTCATGTTGGACTTCTACGGAACACTGGTGGCCGCGGATGATGTCCCTATGGGTCGGATCTGCGATCGGATCGCCGCCGCGAGCCCGACGGCCGCGACTGCCGGCGAGATTGGCGCCTATTGGGGCCGAGTGTTCACCGAGATGTGTATCGGGAGTTTTGGCCGATCGTTCCGGTTGCTCCGCGAATTGGAGGCCGATTCGCTCGGTCGCGTTCTGGAGCGGTTCGCTGTCGATCTTGATGCTGCGACGTTGAGCGAAGAGTTGTTCAGCTATTGGGTCGCTCCGCCGATGCATTCGGAGGTCGCTTCGGTGTTGTCGCGATGCGACGTACCCGTGTGTGTCGTTTCCAATGTAGACAACGCCGACCTGGCCGCGGCGGTCGAGTTTTGCGGCTTCGCCTTCGAGCGAATCGTCACGAGCGAGGACTGTCGATCCTACAAGCCGCGGGCGGAGATGTTCGATCGCGGCCTGGAAGCACTGGGTCTTCGCCCCGACGAAGTGCTTCAGGTAGGCGACTCCTTCGGCAGCGACGTTCGCGGCGCCCAGGCGATGGGGATTCCCGTTCTCTGGATCCATCGAAAGGGTCGGTCTACGCCGGTGGGGCAGGCGAAACCGGATTTCATGGCGGATGAGTTACAAGGACTGCTGGACGTATTGACTGTGGGAGATTGAATGATGGCTGACAACGAGATCGGATTGATTGAGGCGACGGTGGAACTGTTCGACACGTGGCGAGACTTCGTGGCGGATTATCACGCGGTCGGAGAAGAAGACATCTGCGGCATCGGGTCGATGGACGGCGGATGCGCGACCCGCACCGAGTTGGCCGCGGCGGTGGAACGTTTGCAGGATCACGCCAAAGGGATCGGCTTCAAGAAGGAGTGGGTTCCGGCGAGTACGTACTGGCTGGTTCGCGACGGCCGGATTCTGGGTACGTGCAATCTGCGGCATCGGCTGAACGAGTACCTCCGGAAGTTCGGTGGGCACATCGGCTACTCCATTCGGAAGATCCTGCTTCGTTGCGAAAGCCTCGACACGGTCGCACCGGTCGAATCGATGACCGCAACCGATCTGCGACGGAAACTCCTGGTTCGATCGCTGGTCGATACGTACCGATGAATCTGGCGGATCGATTGCATTGTGCCGACGCGTTGGGCATAATCAGCCGAGACTATGGATGAAACCGAACGAGCACGAAGGAAGCGAACCGGCGTCAGGGTCATATTGATCATGGCGACGTTGATCGTTGCAGCGACGGGTTTTCTCGTCGGACGGCGGCTGCTACCGGCGCCGCAGTTAGAAAGCCGGCCCTCAAGCCGGGTACACGAACCCGAAACCCGGGTACACGAAGGAGACGCAGTGGCTACAGCCAACCCTCGCATCAGCATCGAAACCAGCATGGGCGTCATAGAGGCCGAATTGTCCGCCGACATCGCCCCCAAGACGGTGGCCAATTTTCTTCGCTACGCCCAAGAGGGTTTCTTCGATGGGACCATCTTCCATCGCGTTATCCCCGGCTTCATGATCCAAGGCGGCGGCTTCGCCCCCGACATGACGCAGAAGCCGACGCACGAGTCGTTGGTGAACGAAGCCAGCGCCGATGCGCCGAACCTGACCGGAACCCTGGCGATGGCTCGGACCAGCGACGTCGACAGCGCGACGGCCCAGTTCTTCATCAACCTTGCCGACAATGACTTCCTCAATCATCGCAGCAAGGCCCCCGACGAGTTCGGCTACTGCGTTTTCGGCAAAGTCACCGATGGCTTGGACGTGGTCAAGGCGATTGGCGGCGTGAAGACTGGCAGGCAGGGGGGCTACGACGACATGCCCGTCGAGACCGTCGAGATCAAGAGCGTGCGGGTGATCGAGTAGAGGACGCGCAGGCTGTTCAGATGACAAAGGCGCTTATCGGTGGAATTCCCTGCGAATCCATCATGGGCGAAGCAGAAAGAGCCCGCTCTCGGGGTGAGAGCGGGCTCTTTTTGCATTGGACGATGCTCGCGTCTATCAGCGGCCGCGAAGGCTGAGGCCCAGTTCGCCCAGTCGCTGCTTGATCTCGTTGAGACTGGTCTGGCCGAAATTCTTGCAGGTGAGCAGTTCCGATTCGGCCTTGGAGGTCAGATCGCCGACCGTGGCGAGGCCGAGCCGTTCGAGCGTTTTGCGTGCTCGCACCGACAGTTCCAACTCGGCGACCGGCTTGCCGAGAATACCATGGCCGTCGGAGGCGGCTTGGCCTTCGGCGGGAATGATGGCCGAGGGCAGCGAGGGGGTCGGGTCGACCTCCTGGCCGAGTTGCAGGCCCTTCTGGGAGAGCATGGTCTTGATCTCGATCAGGGACGTTTCGCCGAAATTCTTCGAGCCCAGCAGATCGGCTTCGGTGACCCGGAGAAGGTCGCCAAGCGTGTGGATATCCATCTTCTTAAGGCAGTTGCGAGCCCGAACACTCAATTCGAAGTCGGTGACGGGGATATCGAGCACGGCGTTGTGCTGGACGGTGCGGCGTTCCTGGTCTTCGTCGTAGTACATCGAACGGGAGCCGGTGACGTCGCGGTCGTACAGCTTCGCTCGCTCGTGATTGGGCTGGACCGACAGTACCGAGGTGAGGGCGTGCTCGGCGTCGTCCCAGCGACCGGCGTCTTCGTAGAGCACCGAAAGGTTGATCGCCGCATGGGTGTTGACCGGCGGCGTTTCCAAGCACTGGGCGTACAGGTCGACAGCCTGGTCTTCGTCGCCGTGCATGTCGTACAGGAACGCCAGACGGAACAACGCCGACTGGCTTTTTGGGTCCAGTTCCAGCGCCTCGCCGTAGGCTTCTTCGGCGCTATCATAGTCGCTGGCGGCCTCGGCCACCAGTCCGCGAAGCACGTAGTACTCGCTGAGGCCGGTGTTGGAGGCCAGCTGCTCCACGGCTTTCTCGGCCGCGGCCGTGTCGCCGGCGAGGCATTGGCACTGGGCGACGGCCACTTTCGTCTCGGCCTCGTCCCAACCACGATCGGCGGCCAGTGTGAACTCGGCGATGGCCTTGTCGTACAGTTCCATCTTCCGATAGCACAGGCCCTGATACCAGCGTCGGTCGCGATTATCGGTTCCGGCGGCGAAGGCGGAGGCGGCCTCGGCGAAGTTGCCGAGCATGTAGTGGATCAGGCCTGCCTTGACGGCCGCGGCTCCGGAAGGGTCGGGGGCGGCGGCCAAGGCGCGATTGGCGAAGCCTCGGAATTTGTCGGCGCCGTTCGTTACGTTGAACAAGGCGGCGTACAACTGCCGACAATCATCCTGGGTCCACGTATCTTTGGCGAAGATTTCTTCGACAAGGGCGCTGTCAGCGACGGCAGAATCAACGGTGACTCCAGTGGCGGTTTCCATCGGTTCGGTGTCTCCTAGTAAGGTCCGGCCGTCCCGGCTTGCGAGTCCGAACAAGGCGGTTCGCGTATGTCCGGAAAAGCGTGGCCTTTCTTGTCGGCGGAATAACAGTATCATAGTCGGACCGTCGGACCCGGTGTCGGCTCGGCTGGTTCCGGCTAAGGTGATGAATTATGCTTCCAATCCACATGATTGTCAACCCCCACAGTGGGTATGGTCGTCAGCGGCACCTTTTGCCCGACCTCCGCGCCGCTTTGCGCGACGCCGGCATGCCTCCGGTGGAGTACACCACGACCGGCCCGGCCGACGCCACACGCTACGCCCGGACGATTCCCGCCGGGACTCCCGGTGTGGTCATCGTCGGCGGTGACGGCACCGTGAACGAGGTCGTCAACGCCCTGGCCGGTTCGGAGATCCCGATTTTGCCGTGCCCGGTGGGGACGGAGAATCTACTGGCCAAGGAACTGCGGATTTCG
Organism: uncultured bacterium; assembly: GCA_965372365.1. Lineage (GTDB taxonomy): Bacteria > Planctomycetota > Phycisphaerae > SM23-33 > FEN-1343 > CBDVCA01. The sequence goes on along the minus strand of CBDVCA010000101.1, from coordinate 4,153 downwards.
GCCCATCCGGCCCGTCTGGTGGAGATTTTACGCCGCCGCAAGATTGTCCAGTGCGATGTGGGCCGCATTAACGGCCGAAATTTCCTGCTGATCGCCGGGATCGGCTTCGACGGGGAGGTCGTCCGCCGATTGTCGAACATCCGGACGGGCCACATCAGCCACCTGAGCTATTTCTGGCCGATATGGCGTACGTTCTGGGAGCATGACTTCCCGCGACTTCGTGTGATTGCTGACGGGGAGGAGATTTTCAACGATCTCGGCTTGGCCTTCATCGGCAATATCAGTAGGTATGCAGTGGGTTTACGAATTTGCCGCGACGCCCGGTACGACGACGGGCTTCTCGATCTGGTGGTCTTCGGTTGCCGGCGGCCGGCCCGGTTGGTTCTGCACGCCGCGTGGACGCTGCTGCGGCTGCATCCGCTCAAAGGCGATGTCGTGTATCGACAGTTCAAGAAGTTGCGTATCGAAGCGGACAGGCCCACGCCCAGCCAGATCGACGGCGACGTGGGTCCCGACCTTCCGCTGGACGTAGAAGTACTGGATCAGAAGGTCAGGTTGTTCGTCCCCGACGACGAGGGTCGGAGCCAGTGGCCTTGGAAAGGATCGTCTCTATGACGCTGACGCACACATGCACCATCGGTCCGGTCGCCATTGACGGAAGCCGCTTGGTGGTGATCGCCGGGCCTTGCATGGCCGAGAGCCGCCAACTGTGCCTGGACGTCGCGAGCCGCCTGGCCGACATCTGCCGGGCGCTGGACGTCGGATTCGTGTTCAAGGCCAGTTTCGACAAGGCCAACCGAACGTCGGGATCGTCGTATCGAGGCCCCGGCCTCGCACGGGGTCTGGAGTGGTTCGCCGAGATTCGCAGCGAGGTGGGCTGCCCGGTTCTCAGCGATATTCATGAAGTCGATCAGTGCGCCCCGGCCGCCGAGGTGCTCGATTGCCTGCAGATTCCGGCCTTTCTGTGTCGGCAGACCGACTTGCTGGAAGCGGCGGCCGCGACGGGCAAGTGCGTCAATATCAAGAAAGGGCAGTTCATGGCCCCCTGGGACATGCCCAACGCCGTCGAGAAGGTCCGCGCCGCCGGCAACGACAACGTCCTGCTCACCGAGCGGGGGACGAGCTTCGGCTACAACCGCCTGATTACCGATTTTCGGGGGCTGATCCAGATGCGAGAGGCCGCGCCGGTCTGCTTCGATGCGACCCATAGCGTTCAGGAGCCCGGCGGTCTCGGCGGCGCCTCCGGCGGTCGGCGGGAGTTCGCCGCTCCGTTGGCGATGGCCGCGATGGCCGTCGGCGCCGACGCCCTGTTCATCGAGACCCACCCCGACCCCGACAACGCCCTGTCCGACGCGGCCAGCCAGATCCCGCTCGCTGAGATCGAGAAGATCATCAGTGATTGTCGCGAGGTGTTTGAACTGGTCAGAGGCCTGTGCCGGTAGCCGTTGTAGACACCAGGACTTGTGAGAGCTTAGGCCCTTTGGGCGTCTGTGGGTTTCCGGCGATGGTCGGCGGGTTCCTTCACGCATCGTGCGGGGACGCCGACGACCGTCGTGAACGGATCGACGTTTTGCAAGACCACCGCTCCGGCTCCCACGACGCCGCCCCGACCGATGGACAGGCATTGGACAACTGTGGCGCCGATGCCGACGAAGGCGAAATCCTCAACCGTGACCCGCCCTGCCAGACGGGCTCCGGGGCAGATATGGACCGCACGACCGATGTAGGATTCGTGATCAACGATGCTGGCCGTATTGATGATGCAGCTTTCTCCGATACGACAATGTGCGCAAATAACTGCTCCAGCAGCAACTACGACATTATTGCCCAGTTTGGCGGTATCAGCGACCGACGCTTTGGGGTGGATCGCGTTCAGGAGATGCAGGCCGTTGGACAGCAGCGCCTGGGCGTACATGTGACGCGTGGGATTATCGCCAATGGCGACAATGGCCGAATCGATGTCGTGATCGGCCAGTAACGCCGGGTCGACGATGCTGCCGAGGACTCTGACGCCGTCGACTTCGGTTCCGGCCAAGAGGGGATTGGCGTCGAGGAACCCGACGGGGTCCACCTCGTGTGCTTGTCGGAAGATATCCAGCACGACCCGCCCGTGACCACCTGCCCCGACTATAATTGTGCCCATTATGGTCCTTCCGTCATCTTGCGGACACCCGGTCCCGCAAGTAGTTATCGGACATTGAGTGAAAAATCCTTTAGCGCAACCCACCTGCGAACCGGGGCGAACACCCCACCGTATCCTGTTAGTTTGAATGAAGATGCGGCCACGTATGACCGATACTCCATTGTGGACTTCAGAGCCGGCTTCTGCTCGGGAGAAGACGTTTTTTGGGGGGCCGGTCGTCGTCGGGCGTGATGCAACGCCAGGCGCACGTCGCCGGCCTTTTCTGTTTGGCCCGTGTGTTGATAGCTGTCGAAGCATCTGAAGTCAAGGCTCTTGTATGACAACCATGCCGTATTTGGCAATTGCAACCCATTCTAGGTAAAACACTTATATGATCCATGTAGTACTGGTCCCCCCCGCGGGTGGTATTGTGCTTTGTTGAGGGTGTCGGAGTTGGTAGCATGCATATACCGTCGCTACATTCGGGCTGTGGGGTGTGCCGGGAACAACCGAGAACCGGGCGTCGGACCCAAAACCATCTTATTTGATGCGATATCGGTGGCCCATGAGTTTGGCGCGAACTGAGATAAGTGAACGTGAGTATGAAATGCAACTTCGCTGGACGCAGTGTATGCAGATCTGAGGTAAGGCAGTGAGAATCAATGGAAATCGACATCTGAGGCTCAGCGCCGTCCTTCTCGCGATGATCGTGGGATTGGGCGGGTGCCGGAATCTGTGGAATCCTCTGACGTTGCACGCTTGGTTGGATCCCAGCAAGACCATCAATGTCTCCGACGACGAGCGCGAACTCATCGCCATCTTCGACCACGTCGATCCGATGGAAGATCAGTACAGCGCCTATCCGAACGCCGAGCCCCCGACGCGTGAGGATCTCGAATGGGTGGAGAGGGATTACCGTCTTGGCCCCAGCGATGTCATGAACATCGGCGTGATGGACCTGTACACCGAGAACCTGGAAGCTCCCCTGCAGCGGTCGGTCAGCAATGAAGGTTACATATCGGTTCCTTACATTCACGAACGTCTGTATGTGAAAGGTCTTACGGCTTACCAAGTCGGCGAGCTGATCTCCAATCGCTACCAAGGCGATTTTCTGCTCGACCCCGTTGTGAACGTGGAGATCGTCCAGAAGAGCCAGAACATCTTCAGTATCGCCGGTGCGATCAGTCGTCCGGGGCGTTACTCTCTGGCACGACCGGACTTCCGTTTGCTGGAGGCGATCGCCCTTGCCGGTGACGTTAATCTGAACCAGATCAATCTGGAGCACGTGTACGTGATCCGCAAGACCGAGGCGTTCGAAGCCCTTCGCCGGCCGACAGGCAGCGAGCCGCGACCACGGGCGCCGTCGAGCCCCGACGCGTTGCCTCCATTGCCCGGGACGGCCCCCCCTGAGATGACTCCGGCCGCACCCCCGCAGCCCGACCGACCGGTCAGCGGATTGGAAGCCGAACTCCAGAAATACATGCCCGGCGCCGGTGTGCAACCCCCGGCGGTTCCGGCGGCCCCGGCGGCCCCGGCGGCCCCGGCGGCCCCAGCGGTTCCGGCGACCAATGCTCCCGGCGTCGCTCCGGCCAGGCCCGCAGCGGTGGAGCCGCGCTCGCCGATCGAAGACGAAATGCGGCGACTGGAAGGCTTGATGACCCCGGCCGCCCCGGCCCCGTCGACACGGCCGGTCAAGCCGTCGGTGCTTCACTTGTCTGAAAACTCCTCCTTCGCCGGCCCTTCGAACGTGTCGGCCGACGCTGTCGGCAGATTCGTCTGGATGTACAAGAACGACCAGTGGGTCCGCGTACCTGTCGACGGCACAGCTCGCCCCTCGGCAGCCTTCACCGTCCCCGCCGCGGCCGTCGCGCCGGCGGTTCCGACCGTCGCAACAGTGGCTCCTGCCCCGGCTGCGGTGCCCGTGAGGACCTACGCGGCGCCGGTGAGGATTCTTCCTCCCCCGGCCGCGGCGCCCGTGAGGGTTCGGCCCGTATCGGCCCCGGCTCCGGTTGCAGTCCAGACGCTCGCGGC
>CBDVCA010000100.1:0-11504 GCA_965372365.1 uncultured bacterium | reverse complement strand
CCCTACGGGCCTCAACGGCAGATTCACTTGAGCGATCAGACCCAATTCCAAGCACACTCTTGCATCATGGCCGAACGAATACCCACCACCGGTTCGGAATGAGAGCCCGATTATTGAAAAGAAACTGTGAACGGTTACCGACATCTCAATCGTCAGTGCTCTATTCGGGCGTGACCGCGTATTCGGCCGAATAGGTGATCTGGTCGCTGTAGCGAAGATCGAGATAGGCCGGACCGGCCAGATGCGAGTGATTGCTGCGGTACCAACTGTCGAGGTAGGCGAGCTTCCGCTGAAGGCTGGGTTCGCTGATGGGCGGGCGACCGTCGAGGGGGAGTTGACCGAAGCGAATCTCGGTAACCCGATCTTCGGCGACGGCGACCATCGACATCGCCGGGTCGGTCATGCTTTGGCGACGCTGGAAATTGGTCACGTCGACGACGGCGATCTCGGCGAAATACGGCTTCGGCCGCAGCAGTTTGAGCATGGTCAACCCGGCCGTCAGGTCGGCCCCGGCCCACGGGCGCCCTTCGGCCGGCGCGGTCTGAGCGACCCCCACGATCCGGGCCAGGTCGGCCGCGACGGCCAATTGCGACGCCTGTAGATGCGGCAGTACGACGCCGTGATCGTCGACGAACTCCGCCCGGCCGCCATTGGAGGCTACGATCGCCGCGGGGCGCCGGTACTCGGCGTCGACGATGACGCGACCCGCGCCGTACAGCCCCCCGTCGCCGGCCGCCGGGGCGCGTTGAATGCGAACATCGCGAACCTCGCGTATCCACGGGCACATCCGGGCGGCCTCGTACACGCGACCGGTCAAGTTCGGGTCAAACGTACGGGCGTCAGGGCCTTGGCGCGTCATCAGTTCATAGCGAATCTCCCCAGCCAATCGATCGCTCATCCACTCGGGGCGACCGGCCAGATCGATCGTCGCTTCGTTGTCGGCGTACACGGGCATCGCCATCACGTAGTCGCGAAGGTAGTACATCCCCACCCCGGCGCCTCCGACCAAGACGATCAGCAGCACGGCCTTCGCCACCGTCGCCTTCACCCGACGGCGGCCATCGTCGGCCAGACCGGTCCACCACCGCTTCAGGGGTCCAGGTCTCGGCGGCTTGGGCTTGCGGATCGGTCGGGTCGTCGGGCGTTTGACCTTGGTCTTGCTTCTGCGGGTCGTCGTTTTTCGCTTGGCCATCTACATCCCACTCAATCTGCGTCAACGCTCGGCGACAATCGCGACTCGGCCAGTACATGCCGGTCGACGGCCATCTTCACGAGCATCTCGCACAGCGTGGCGAAGTCGATTCCCGCCACAGCCGCGGCTTTGGGGAGCAGAGAATGGCTCGTGAAGCCGGGAATGGTGTTGATCTCGATCATCCAGCACCGTCCGTCGTTATCGGTGAGAAAATCGCTGCGGGACAAGTCCCGGCACCCCAGCGCCCCATGGGCTCCCAGCGCCGCGTTCTGCATCGCCTTGACCGACGCATCGTCCAGCCCGTGGTCGGCGATGTACTCGGTGGCGTCGTCGCTGTACTTGGCGGTGTAATCGTAGAAATCACGCCGCGAGCGGATCTCCATCACCGGCAGCGCCCGCGTGTCAATGACGCCCACGGTGAACTCGCGGCCCTCGACGTACTGCTCGACCATCGCCCGGGTGTACTTGTCCAGCAGATACTCCAACGCGCTATGGCGTTCGTCGGCCGAACGGGCGATGGTGATGTCGATGCTGGACCCGCCGGCGACCGGCTTGAGTACGCACGGCAGGCCGACCCGGTCGATGAGCGCCGCCTGCTTGGTCGGACGGTCGAACTCCTCGACCACGACCCACTCCGGCGTGTCGATCCCGACCTTGCGATACACCTGCTTGGAGGCCGCCTTGTCCAACGCCAACTCACTGGCGTGCGGCGGCGACCCCACATACGCAAGGCCCCGCTGCTCGCAAAGGCGCTGAATCTGTCCGTCCTCGCCGAACTCGCCATGCAAGGCGATAAAGACCACGTCGATCCCCTCGGCGTCGAGCGCCTCGGTATGCAACGGGCCGATATCGGCCCGGCGAACGTTGTGACCTCGAAGAGTGAGGGCGTCGGCGATGGCGGTCCCGCTCGCCAGCGAGACCTCCCGCTCATCCGACGGACCGCCCATCAGGACAAGAATGTCCAAAGGTTCGTCGAACAGGCTGTCGTGGCCCGATTGGCTTGGCGTCATCATCGTTCCGCTCCCCCGGTTCTCTCCGTTGCGACCTGCGTGCAGTTCCGTCTGCCGCGTCGACCGGCGCCTACCAGACCTCCAACTCCAATTCCAGGTAGACTTCGAACTTCTTGTAGACCGCCTCGCGAATATCGTTGATCAGCTTGAGCACATCCGACGCCCTCGCGTCGCTATCGGCCAGAATGAAGTTGGCGTGCTTTTCACTGACGTGGGCGCCGCCGATGCGGTGGCCCTTCATCCCCGACTGGTCGATCAAGGCCCCGGCCGACATCCCTCGGGGGTTCTTGAAAATGCACCCGGCGTTGGCGTGCCCCAGCGGCTGGGAGTTCTTCTTGTAGAACCAGATCTCCTTCACCTGCCGCAAGATCCGGTGCGGGTCGTCCTCGGTCAACCGGAACGACGCGGCCAGGATCACCGTCGAGGAGATGTTCGTGCTGCGATAGCCGAATACGAGATCGTCGTGCGTCCGCGTGAAAACGACGCCATCGTCGTCCATCACTTCGACCGTATCGACCACCGAGCCGATGTCGCCGAAGACGCCGCCGGCGTTCATCCGAACGCATCCGCCCACTGAGCCGGGGATGCCGGTCAGGCATTCCAGCCCCGTCCAGCCCTGTCGAACGCAATGCAGAATCAGCTTGGGCAGATCGCGCCCGGCGCCGACGGTCAAAACGCCGTCAACGTAGGTCAGGTCGCAGAACGCATCGCCCGACAACTGAATCACCACGCCCTTGACGCCGGCGTCGTCGATCAGCAGATTGGCCCCGCCGCCGAGGACGCGGACCGGCACGTCCTCGTGGCGACAGCGTCGCAACACCTCACCGAGTTGTTCCACGTTGGTCGGCTCAACGAAGTACTCGGCGCCGCCGCCGATGTTGAACCATGTACGATCGGCCAAAGGCTCATCCTTGCGGACGATCGACTCCAAACCCGCAAATAATTTCATCGGCGATTTCCCAAACGTTCCCGGCGCCCATGGTGACCAGCAGATCGCCGGGGGCCAGGAACTGGTTCAAATGATCTATGATTTCTTCAAACGTTTTGAAGTACAACGCCTGGCCGCCCAGAAGGCGGATCTGGCTGGCCAGGTCTTCTGATGAAATATAGTCCATCTCGCGCACGCTGTCGCGCACGAAATAGATATCCGGCACAATCACAACGTCGGCGGCCGAAAAACTCCGGGCGAAATCGTTCAGCAGGAACCGCGTCCGCGAATGCTGGTGCGGCTGGAACACGCACACCAGCCGCTTGGGCGAGTATCGATCGTGCAGGGCGCGAAGGGTCACCTGGACTTCTGTGGGGTGGTGGGCGTAGTCGTCGACCACGGTAACGCCGGCGGCCTCGCCCTTGACGGTCATGCGTCGGTGCGTACCGGCGAAGCTTCCGAGCCCCTCGGAAATCTGCCGCGGCGCCAGGCCGGCGTGATGGCAAATGGCGCAGGCGGCCAGGGCGTTGTAGACGTTGTGCAGGCCCGGCTGGCTCAACTCGATCCGAGCGAACGTCCGGCCGGTGAACTCCACCGTGAACCGATACAGCCCGTCGGCAGCTTCCAGATCGACGGCCCGCCACATGCAGCCATCGCGCACGCCGAAGGTTTGCACTTCGCAGGCCGCCGAGCGAACGGCCGCGGCGACGTTGCGGTCCTCGCCGTTAACGATGGCGATGCCGTCGACCGGAACTCGGGCGATGTAGCTGCGGAACGCTTCGATAATGGCGCCGAGGTCGCGGTAGCAGTCGAGGTGGTCTTCCTCGATATTCAGCACCGCCGCCAGCATCGGCTGGAGGTTCAGGAAGCTTCGGTCGAACTCGCAGGCCTCGGCGACGAAGAACCGCCCGCTGCCGGCCCGGCTGGGTCCGCCCAGTTGCGCCGCCGTGGCGCCGATAACGAAGCTGGGGTCCTGTCCCGCCTGGACCATCGTGTGGGCGATCATCGCCGTGGTGGTGCTCTTGCCGTGGGTGCCGGCGATACCGACCCCGCACTGGGCGGCCATCAGTTCGCCCAGCATCTGGCTGTACTTGATCTGTTGGAGGCCTCGCTCGGCCGCGGCGACCCTCTCGGGGTTCTCGGCATGGATCGCCGCCGAGTAGACGACCCGGTCGCACGGCTCGGGAATATTCGCCCCCTGCTGACCGACGCGTACGTCGGCCCCGGCTTCGGTGAGCCGTTCGGTAGCGGCCGAGCCGACCAGGTCGCTGCCGCTGATCGTCGCCCCACGCTGGAGAAGCATGTCGGCCAGCGCCCGCATGCCGGCGCCGCCGATGCCGATCAGGTGAATTCGTTGGTCGGCGTACGTTTGTTCCACGAACTCAGCTCTCCATTGGGCGTGGCGTGACAGCAGCAGCGTGTGTCGCATACTAGACCCTTCCTTGGTCGAAAGCAATTCCTACCAATGACCCGAACCTTCGGCCGAATCCGCCGACCACCTGAACAGGCGACGCGTGCACACAACGGTGGCCCGTACCTTGGATGTATCGCCCGGAGGAAAGGATTTTCTTTAGGCCAACGGGGAAAGACCAGGGGGCAAAGACCAAGGGGGGAAAGACCAAGGGGACTGGCTCCGCAGCGCAGCGTAGCAGAGCGTAGCGTAGCGCAGGTGCCTGTACCCGGTAGCACGGCGGCCAGCCAGCCCCACGGTCCGCCACGCCCCCCGCTGGACGGCGGCACACCACGCCCCCCGGTAGAAGGCCGCCCGCCACGCCCTCGGGTACAGGCACCTTCGCTTTCGCTACGCTGCGCTACGGAGCCAGTCCCCTTGGATTCACCGTAGTATCAGACGTCGTCGCCCATCAACCATCGCGCGACGGCTTCGGCGGCGTCGCCGGCGCCCTCGGCGGCGGCCGCGGCGGCCATGCGGCCGAGGGCGGCTTCGTCGTCAAGCACACCCGAGAGAGCTTCGGTGAGCCGACCGGCGTTGACGACCGGATCGACGGCGTCGTCGATGAGGATCGCGGCTCCGGCGTCGACCATCGCGGCGGCGTTATACGCCTGGTGCCGGTCGGCGTGCCACGGGTACGGCATCAGCACCCCCGGCGTACCGGTGGCGGTCAGTTCAGCGACCGTATTCGCCCCGCCCCTACCAATCAGGATATCGGCGGCGGCGTAGACTGACCCCATCTCGTCGCAAAAGTCCATCACCACACAACCCACGCCGGCGGCGCGATAGACCTGCTCGGTCTCGGCGGCCTTGCCGGGCCCGGTGATGTGCAGAACCTGCCAGCGATCCGCCCGAGCCGAAAGCATGTCCATGGCGGCCGGCACCGCCTTGTTGACCGATTCGGCGCCAAGCGAGCCGCCCATGACCGCCAGCGTGCGACGGTTCGGGTCCAGGGCGAGCGACTTGACAGCCGCGGCGCGATCGACACCCACCATCGCCCGGCGAACCGGGCAGCCGACGCGGCGAATCTTCGATCCCACCGAGTCCCCGAACCGCTCGGCGGAGATGTCGAACTGCGTGAAGATCGCGTCCACACGACCGGCCAGGTAGCGATTCGCCTTGCCGGGGATCGCGTCGGGATTCAGAAGGCCCGTGCGAACGCGACCCGAGGCGACTCTCGCCATCGGCCCGGCGGCGAACCCGCCCAACCCCAGCACCGCTGCGGGTCGGACATCCCGGAGGATGCGGCGGGCCATTTTCAAGCTACGGCGCCATCGCAGCAGAAAGGCCGGCCACGCCGCCAGGTTCTTCCCCGGCATCGGGCGGATCGGCTGGGCGACGGTCCCGTACGACGTCGGCGCCAGGAAGCGCCGGTCGATGGCTCGCTCGGTACACAGGAACAGCACGCGAGCCGTTGCGTCCAGTTCGGTGATCCGTTCGGCGACCGCCACGGCCGGGGCCAGATGCCCGCCGGTGCCGCCGCCGGCGAAGATGTAGGTCGACGGGAGATGGGTCATTTCTGTAGCCCGGTAGTATCGTGAGGATGAGCGGCCACGCTGACGACCAAGGCCACAGCCGCCGCCACCAGCAGCAGCGCCGTGCCGCCGGCTCCGACCAGGGGCAGGTTCATCCCCGTCGGCGGCGCCCAGCCAATATTGACAGCCACGTGCAGCAAGACCTGAATGCCGATGAGCACGCCAATCCCCGACGCCAGCAGCCGCCCCACCGCACAGCGTGTGCGTACGCCGATACGCCAGCAGAGAATCAGCAGCGTCATGAACAGCGCCAACACCATCGCGGCTCCAATAAAACCGAGTTCCTCGCAGATGATCGCGAAGATGAAGTCGGTCCGATCCTCGGGCAGGAACCCCAGCTTGATCGACCCGTTGCCAAGCCCCTTGCCCCATATCCCCCCCGAGCCGATGGCGATCAGCGATTGCCGCAGTTGCCAGGTGAACCCGTTGGCCTCGTCCCAGGGATCGGTGAATGCGACGATCCGCGACCATCGACGGGGGTTGCACACGACCAGGGCGTAAAACGCCCCCGCCGCCGGAGCCGCGAGCGTCAGCAGGTAATACCACCGCACGCCCGCCACCGCCATCACACCGATGGCCGCGGCTGCGATAATCGCGCCCGTGCCGAAGTCCTCGATCGCCACCAGGCCGACGCACACACCAAGCAACGCCGCGGCCGGAAGGAAAGTATGCCTGAAGCTGCGAACGTCCCGATCGGTCCGGCCAAGCCGGCAGGCAAGGTAGACGACCAGGGCGAGTTTGAGTACTTCGCTGGGTTGGAAGGTCAATACGAAACTGCCGAGAGGAATTCGAATCCACCGCCGGGCTCCGTTGATCTCGGCTCCGACGCCGGGGATCAGCACCAGCACCGACAGGATCACGGCGACAGCCAGCAGGATCGTGGCCACCGTACCGGCTCCGTGGCCGGCGGTGAGCACCCGATAATCGACACGCCACAGCAAGGCCACCGTCGCCGCGGCCATAGCCGCATAGAACAGATGGCGGACCTCCGGGCGGGCCAAGGCGGCGGTCCCGGCCCCGGTTCCGGCCGAAGCGGAGTACACCATCACCGCCCCCATCCCCAACAGGGCTCCGGCGGTCAGCAGCAGCCCCCCGCCGGCGGCGTTGTCGGTCAGCGGCAGTCTGTGGGCGGGCTTGGTCATCGGTTAACGCAACTTCAGTGTGGCCAGGGCGATCGCGGCGAAAATCAACGCCAGCAGCCAGAACCGTACAACCACCTTGGGCTCGGGCCAGCCGTTGAGGTGAAAGTGATGGTGAATCGGCGCACAGCGGAACACTCGCTTGCCGCCGGAAGTTCTGTAATAGACGACCTGGATCATGACGCTGACGACCTCCATCACGAACACGCCCCCGGCGATCAGCAGCATCACTTCCTGTCGGGTCACCACGGCCACGTAGCCGATCAGCCCCCCCAGCGGCAGCGAGCCGGTGTCGCCCATGAAGACCTGGGCGGGGCTACAGTTGTACCACAGGAACCCCAGACACGCCCCCATGATCGACGCACACACCACGGTCAGCTCGGCCGCTTCGGGGACAAAGGGCAAGTGCAGGAAGTTGGCCCAATCGTTGTTGCCGGCCACCCAGGCAAGCACCAGGAACACGCCGGCGACGATGACCATGCACCCGGAGGCCAGGCCGTCCATGCCGTCGGTGAGATTGACGGCGTTGGAAGAGCCCACCATGGTGATGATCGTCACCAGGATGAACCCCAGGCCCATCATGGGGATCGGGCTGGCCCTGAACGGCAGATAGAAATGCCGCACGGCGTTGATGGGCTGATCGTTGTAATCGAGGTACGTACTCTCGGCGCCGTGACCGTATACGAAAATCGCCAGCAGCATGGCCAGTGCGATTTGGAAAAGAATCTTCTCGGAACTCCTGAGCCCGTCGCGCGACTGATCCGGCTTGGCGTGCAGTTTCATCCAGTCGTCAATACCGCCGAGGCCGGCCAGCCAGATCAGGCAGAACAGCGCCATGCGGACGTAGAAACTTCCCAAATCGGCCCACATCAGCGTGCTGACAAGAATCGCCAACGCGATCAGCACGCCGCCCATGGTGGGCGTATTGGACTTGTGACGGGTGAGCTCGTTGAGGTCGGCGTGGTCGAATTCCGGCCGATCGCCCACCTTCTTGCGGACCAGGAACCGGATGACCCGGGGGGCGAGCAGCACGACAACAATGAAGCTGAGCGTGGCCGCGCCGACCATTCGGAGGATCAGTTGTTTTTCAACCCACAGTTGGATCATAGTTCACTCAACTCCGAGGCCACCGTGATAATCTTCTCGGCGATACACTCGGCGCCGACTCCGCGAGAGGCCTTCACCAGGACGCCGTCGCCGGCGCCTAGCCAGGAGCCAACGTCCTCGGCGGCCTCGGCGGCCGTGTCGAATCGATGCACGCTCCCGGCCGCCAACCCGGCGTCCGCGGCCGCATCGGCGATGTTCGCGGCCATCGGCCCGACGGCGACCAGCACGTTCACGCCGGCCAGAGCAATCTGCCGACCCAGTTGGCGATGATACTCGGCGGACGCATCGCCCAGTTCGAGCATGTCGCCGGCGACGAAGACCCGCCGACGCACGTTCAGTTCCAACAGCGCCGCCAACCCGGCGGCCATACTCATGGGATTGGCGTTGTACGCATCGTTGAGCAGCGTCACCGAGCCGATTCGCAGGCCCTGCATTCGCATCGTCGGTCCGCGGAAATCGGCCAGCGCCGCGGCCGCCCGGGTCTGGTCGAGGCCGAACCGAAGCGCGACGGCCAGAGCCGCCATCGCATTGGCGGCGTTGTGTCGGCCGGGCATCGGCAGGTCGACCCAGAGCCGATCGTTGATCTGGAATCGCTGTGTGAGCCCGTCGGTCTCCCAGCCGGTGATGCGAAGCTGGGCCTGATCGGACTCGCCAAACGTGATCGTCCGCACGTCGTACACACATAGCGCCGTCGCCAGGGGCTCGCAGTCGGCGTTAACGATCGCCACGGCCCGGTCGTTGATACCCGAGAGTATCGACGCCTTCTCCACGGCCACCCGCTCGACGGACTGGAGGTTCTGAAGATGGCTCGGACCCGCCCCGGTAATCACCGCCAGATCGGGGCGGGCGATGCGGGCCAGAGCCGCGATCTCGCCGGGGGAACTGGCCCCCAACTCGCACACGACGTAATCGTCCGAGCCGGCCGCCGCCAGAAGCGTCAGGGGCACCCCGATGCTGTTGTTGAAACTGGCCGGGGAGGCGGTCCCGGTATACTCGCTGGATAGAATGTGATGGATCATTCGCTTGACGGTCGTCTTGCCGACCGACCCGGTCACGGCAATCACCTGCCCGGCGAATCGCTTCCGGTGCATCCGGGCCAGTTCGCCCAGGGCGGCCGTGGTGTCGGCGACGCCGATGATACCGCCGCCGAAACGACCGGCCAGATCGGGATGGATTGGCGTCTCCATCCTCACCACCGCCGAAACGCAGCCGGCGGCCGCGGCTTCGGCGAGAAAATCGTGCCCGTCGTGCCTGGCCCCGGAGATGGCGAAGTACAGCTCGCCCGCCTGGGCGGTTCGCGTGTCGATCGTGGCCTGTTCGACGTTCACCGGCGACAGACTCGACGCGCTGAGCCATCGGCCGTGAATGGCCTGGCGAATCTCATCAAGAGGCGTCGCCCTCATCGGCTCCCCTCCTTTGGACCGTACCGTTGGGCCAAGAGCGCCTCGGCGATTTGGACATCGTCGAAATGGTGTTTGATCGACCCGATCATCTGATAATCCTCGTGTCCTTTGCCGGCCAGCACGACTACGTCGGTGGGCCCGGCCGCGGCCAAGGCCTCGGCAATAGCGGCCCGCCGGTCGGGCTGGATAGTCAACTTCGCTCGCCCTCCATCATCGAAACCGATCATGACGTCGTCAATGATCTGTTGCGGATCTTCCGTTCGGGGGTTGTCCTGAGTCAGCACGATCCGGTCGGCCCAGCGCTGAACGGCCGCCGCCATGGGGGAGCGTTTGGTTCGGTCGCGGTCGCCGCCGCAGCCGAACAGGACGATCAGTTTGCCGGCGGCCAGCGGTCGCAGGGCGCCCAAGGCGTTGTCGAGAGCGTCGTGGGTATGGGCGTAGTCGACCATCACCTCGAAGGGCGCCGCCGATCGAACGCGTTGACAACGTCCCGGCACGCGGATCGGTTCGTTCAGAGCCGCGATGACCGTATCGAAGGGCGCGCCGACCGCCATGGCGGCGCCGGCCGCGGCCAAGCAATTCGACACGTTGTGCCGGCCGACCAGATTCGAGTGAACCGTCGCGGCTCCGTCGGGTCCGATCAGATCGAACGCCGTACCGGCCGCGTCGATCCGGCAAATGCGAGCATGAAGATCGGCCGGCCCTTCCACGCTGTATCCCAGCACGCGCGCCGCCGTCATTTCGGCGATCCTCGCCGCGGCCGGGTCGTCCCGATTCAGCACCGCCACCGCCGACGGCGCCAGCGACCGAAACAGCTTCGCCTTCGCCGACAGGTAGGCCTCGGAGGTCTTGTGATAGTCGAGGTGATCGCCAGTAAGATTGGTGAACGTCGCGGCCGCGAAGTCCAGCCCGGCCGTCCGGTCCTGATCCAGCGCGTGACTGGAGACTTCCATCACCGCGTGGGTCAGACCCGCGCCGACCATCTCGGCCATCAGTTCGGCCAGTTCGACTGGGCCGGGGGTAGTGTTGGCGGCCGCAATGCTTCGCGATCCGACATCGTGACAAATCGTCCCGATCATCCCGGTCGGGCGTTGGGCGAACCGAAGAATATGACGCACGATATAGGCGAACGTCGTCTTACCGTTGGTGCCGGTGACCCCCAGGAGCGTCAACTTGCGAGCGGGCCAGCCATGGAAAGCTTGAGCGACGGCCCCGGTCGCGGCCCGGCAATCCCCAACGCGGACCCACGCGACGCCCGCCGGGACGTTCGACGGATCCTCGCACACAACCGCCGTGGCCCCAGCGTCGGCCGCGGCGGCGATATACGCATGCCGATCCACAGTCGTGCCGCGAACGGCGATGAAGCACCCCCCCGGACCGATCCGGCGTGAATCGGTCGCCACGCCGACAACCTCGGCCTCGCCTCGACCATCGAGTACGTCGATACCCGCGGCCTCAATCATCTGAGCAAATCGCTTCACGCCGTCAACCCATCTCCAGTTCGATCCATGAACACGCCAACCCCGCATCCGCACTGCGAGCATCAGCAGATAGGCCCCCATTGTGCGCATTTGACCAGCCGGCGTCTATCATCTTGGCGAAGGTTCAACGACTTGGTGTGCGACGGATCTCGATCGCGGATAGACCGAACGCACAGTATTCCGAGTGCCCTGTCCAAGCAATGCTGTTGGGTGGCGCCTTCAAGAGAAACGAACGCCGCAGGCGGAAGTGGAGCTTGTG
>CBDVCA010000099.1:0-11540 GCA_965372365.1 uncultured bacterium | reverse complement strand
TAAGTCATTGTAAACACTAGACTAAGAGAGCGCCACTAAAAAAGGTTGCTCACGCCGGCAATTGACCCAAAGCTTACTCGCCTTTGACGATTCTCTCGTCGAGAAACTCGCCTAACCCTTGTAGATAGCGGCGGCTATCGACGAAGTACCCGCTGTTGTGGTCGCCATCGATCGCCAGGAAGGTCTTGGGCTCGTTGGCCGCGTCGAACACCTTGCGACCGAGAGCGAACGGCACGATTTGGTCGTCGCGGCTGTGAATAACCAGGACCGGAGCGGTGACCTTGCTGACGTACTCTTGGGTGTCGTAGTCGTAACGCAGGATCAAGCTGACCGGAAGGAACGGGTAATGGACTCTGGCGACGTCGGCGGCCGAGGAGAACGACGATTCGAGGATCAGCCTCGCCGGCGAGGACGAACGACTCGATCATGGGACGGGTCCTGGCCACACGTCTGCTCTGACGGCGTCGTGTCATTCAAACCATTGCTCCAATGCCGGTTCGCCCTGGGCGGTCAGGCCGCCGGGAAATTCACTGTGGGCCATGCGATCGACTTTGTCGGCAATCCACGCGGCCCGGCCCATCAACAGAGAAGTGTGCCCGGCCCAGTGAACGATTTCAAGCTTCTTCGGCCCGGCCGCGGCTTCGTAAATCGCCTTGCCCTCGCCGACCGGTACGACGGTATCGAGGGCGCCGTGCACGACCAGGATCGGGCATGTGAGCTTCGCGGCCGCCCGTACGGCCGAAATCTCGTCAATATCGCAACCCACGATCGCCCCGGCCCGGTCGATAACGCCGTCGGCCGTCGCATCGTCCATCAGGGGGGCCGCCAGCAACAGCATCCGTCGCATGGTGTGGCGAACGTCGCCCACCGGGGCCATAGCGACCACGCCGCGGCATTGCGGTTCGCCGGCGGCGTACTGGACGGCGATGCCGCCGCCCATCGAGAACCCGACGACGTAGATGGGGCCGGCGATAAACCCGTCGGTCCGCAATCGGTCCATCACCTCTCGCAAGTCGGGGGTCTCCCGGCCGCCGAAGCTGGAGTATCGCCCGCCCGAGCGGCCGTGGGCGCGAAGATCGGGCACGACGGCGTCGAACCCCAACTCCGCCAGATGCTGGGCGACCGGGAACATTCGAGCCCCCGAATCGGACAGGCCGTGAATCAGCAGCACCGTCCCTCGCGGCGATACGGGCCCGGTGGCCTTGATCAGCCACACGGCGATCTCCACGCCGTCGGAAGCGGCGATCCTCAGCGAGGCGTCGATTTGACCGTTGGCCAGCAGATCCTCCTCCGAACCCAGAGCCGCGGCGCGAAGCCGCCCCGACCACGCCGTATGGACCAACAGTCGCTTGGCGAAATACTCCTGGCAGTCCATGCAGCCGGTCGCCGTCGCCATCAAGGCGATGAGGCCGAGTGTGACCAGCATGGGTCTATTCTTCATACCTGCCCCCGTAGCGGAGTTCATGGTCGGTCGCCGGCCGCCCGGTCGGCCTCCTCGGCCAATCGCCGGTTCAAGCTTCGGTAGTCGGTCTTGCCGGTCCCCAGGACGGGCAGTTCGTCGATTCGTATCACGCGTCGAATATTGTGCAACGGCGATAGCCCCGCCGTCCGCAGGGTCGCATTGGCGTCCTTGCGATCGACGTCGATCGACGCGAACAGCACCAACTCGGGCCGCTGCTCGTCGCCATCGGCGGCCACCGCCAGCACCGGTCCGTCGGCGTGGGTCGGGTCGTAGGCCGAATCCAGCACCGCCTCGATCGCCGGCAGCGAGATCATTTCGCCGCCGAGTTTGACGAAACGCTTCATACGACCGGCGAAGGTGAACACGCCGTCGCCGTCTTGGACGACCAGGTCGCCGGTTCGATACCAACTGCGGCCCTCCCACTGAACAAACGGCGACGGCCCGTCGTGGTCGGCATACCCATCGAACACGCTGGGTCCGCGGACCAGCAACATCCCGCGCGAGCCGCGTTCGACGCGCCGACCGCTGTCGGGGTCGACGACCGCGGACGTCAGCGCGCCCATGAGCCGGCCGATGGTTCCGGGGCGGGGGTCGCTTTCGTGGTTGCACGTCACCACCGGCGAACACTCGGTGACGCCGTAGCCTTCGGCGATGGTCGTCTGCGGACATCGCTTGGCCACGGCCCGGTAGACCCTTTCGGTGCACTTCTCGGCCCCCGAGACGACCAGTTGCAGCGACCGAAGCTGCTCGGCTCGCGAGGCCCGAACGATCCCGTGCAGGAAGGTCGGCGTGCCGAACAGCATGCTGACCTGGTACGCTTCGATGATCTGCCCCAGCGGCCCGGCGTCGGTCGGGTTGGGATAGAACACCACGCGAATGCCGGTACACAGCGGCAATATCATCGACGCGGTAAGTCCGAAGGAATGGAACGGCGGCAGAATGCAAAGAATGCGTTCGTCGGCGCGTGCGTCGAAGCAGTCCCACGCGTCCGACACGTTGGTCAGTATGTTGCGATGGGTCAGCGGAACGGTCTTGGGGAGGCTCTCGGAGCCGCTGGTGAACAGGACCGCCGCGATCGGCGACAGGGACGCGTCGGTGAGCCTTCGCCACGACAATCTCCCCCGCACCCACGCGGCCAGTTTGGCCCGCCGCGTCAATCGCGAGGCGATATCCTCCAGACAGACGAACCGTTCGACGACGTCGCCGAGGTCCACGCCCTGCGATTGCAATTGGGTCACCACCGCCCGGGCGGTCAGCACCACCTCGACCCCGACGGCGTCGAGGCCGTGTTTGACGTTCTTTCGCCCCGCCGTCCAGTTCACCATCACCGGCGTCTTGCCGGCGAACATCGTCGCCAGGTACAGAATCGACGCACCCACCGACGCCGGCATCATAATCCCGACGTGTTCGCCGGGAAGATCGGCGATGCTGCCCTGCAACGCCAGTATGCCGGTCACCACCTCGCGATAGGTCCGCACGCCGCTGGTCTGATCGGCCATGATGACCTTGTCGGGCGACCGTCGGGCCTGGAGGAGGAAGGCTTCGGCGATCGTCATCGACCCCAGAGCCGGCGGGCGCTTGGGGGGCTTTATTATCGTGGTGAACCAGGTCCGGGGGACCGCCTTGAGCGTCTTGACGCCGGCGGCGGTCGACACCCCGCACGCGGCCAGCATCACGTCGCCGACGGTCTGGACCGAATCGGTATCCCCGGTCGGGAAGCCGAACTCCGATTGAAGCCATAGCAGCAGATCGGACCGGCAGAGCGAATCCATACCCAACTCGTGCGCCAGCCGGGCGTCGTCGGCCACCGTCTTGTCACAGCCGGTGATCGTATGCAGGTAGTCGATGACCAGTTTCCGCGTCTCGGGCGGAACGGTTTGCAGGTCGCCTTCGACACGCGGGGGCGTCGGATCGGGAAGTTCCCGAACGCCGCCGGTTTCCCAATGGCTGTAGGGCACGTACGTATTGGCGGGAGCGTCGGCGTTGTAAAACGCCTCCAGCGTTCGGTTCAGCACGCCGCGGCCGGCGTCCAGGGGCAGGTCGGCCGGTTCGATCATCTCGATGTCGACGGTCCGACGAGGCGCGAACAGCAGCCCATTGGCCGCCAGCGTCTTGGCGGCCAGTTTCAACACGTTCCCCACTCGCGGCGGCTCCCCCGAAGCACGGGACGAACTGCTGCCCCACAGCCCTCGCGTCCGCACCAGCACGATGCGAACGCCGGGCACCTCGCGGCAGATGGTCTCGACCGCGCTGGCGCCGCCGATGTCCTCGAAGCGACTGCGGTAGATCCGCCCCGCCGGGTACACAATCAGGTTATCGCCCCGCCGTAACGCCTCGACGCACTCGCCCACCACCGCCTTCACCTCCGCGGCGGTCGCGGCTCCGGCTTTCGCCAGGTCGGGTATCGGAATCGCCCCGACCCGCTTGGCAAGATAGCGGATCCCGAACCGGCCGATTTGATCGCGATCGGCCAGCGGTCGGGCGCCGAAGCGGCTGTAGAACTGTGACGTCAGGATCACCGGATCGATCAGCGCCGGGTGGTTCGGCAAAAACAGAATCCCCGTCCGCCCCTTGGCCGCGACGGCCCCGGCGCCGCGTAGGCGCACCCGATACCGCAGCCACAGCAGGAATCGGAACAGAAGGATCCATGCACGTGTAATCATCGGGAGCCCTCCTTGGCCAGGGCCACGTGCAGCCACGCACCCATCACGATCGCCGCGACCCCCAGCACCGCCAGGGAACCGGTGGGGACAAGCAGCCGGCCCATGGCGTTGGCCAAGGGGCCCGAGACCAGGATTCCGGCGAAGACGCCGAAGTTCACCGACGCCAGGACCGAACCCCTTCGCTCGGCCGGCGGACGGGTCTGAACGAACGCCTCAGAGGGGATCAGCACCATTCCGCCCATCAAGCCGGTGACCGCCAGCAACGCAAACGACGCGCCCATTCGATACGCCTCCGGAAGCGACGGCACCGCCATCATCGCCGCCAACGGAATCCCCATGCCCGCCACCGCAAACGGCAGGATGCGATACCACCGCGCCCCGTCGACGATACGACTGACCAGAACGCCTCCGACCGCCAGCCCCGTCAACTCCGCGGCCACCAGGTACCCGGCGACGGTCTTGCTCCAATCGAACTGTTTCGCCGCCATCACATTGATGAACTGGATCAGCATCGACCCGGAGAACCAGATGAAGATATCGGCCGCGACGATCTTGGCCAACAGCCGATCCGAGCGGAGGCGGACGAACTGACGGACCGTGTTCAGCGGCCCGTCCCAGGGGAAAGGCGCTCGCGGATTGGCCGCGGCTCGGTTCGGTACGCCGAAGCTGAGCATCAGCCCGGCCATTGCAATGGCCGCGACGCCAATGGCCACCACCGCCCGGCCCATCGGAACGCCCCACCATCCCACGCCGTCACGGTCCATCGCCAGTCCCGACATCGAGATGCCCGCCAGGATCATCGCCGTCACCGCCACGCGAAGCGACGCGTTGGCCTTGGTGACGTAGACCGGCGGATACAACTCGGGGATCGATCCGTTCAACGCCGGCGAGAACATGCACGACTGGAGCCCCATCATGAAAACCATCGCCAGGATGAACCCCCACTGCAGCGTGCAAACCCCGAACGCCCCCAGCACCATCGCCACCACTTCGAGGGCCTTGGCGGCGATTACAACCTTTCGCTTGGCGAAACGATCGGCCAGCCACCCGGCCGGGGAGGCGAAGATCAGGTACGGAAGCGCGAACACCGACATGATCCACCCCTGCAGATGCTCGCGCCCAATAGCCAAGGCCATCAGAATCGCCGACTGCCGAAAAAAGCTGTCGTTGAAGACGCCCAGACCGTACGTGGCGACCATAGCTATAAAATTGCCGCGGCCGCGCTTGATCTGCGCGAGCGTGTGGGGATCGTACTTCATACCGTCCTCAAGCGCTGGTCAATAAGTCCCAGCCGATCCACATGATCGACAGGTCCGCCATGATGTGACTCACGTAGCAATCGATAAGCGAATCGCCCCGAAGCCGCATCCACGTCCACACGCCCCCGCCGACCATCGTACCGGCCGTAAACAGAATCACATGCGGCCACGAGAACAGCGGCGCCAACGCGAAAATGTGGTGCAGGCCGAACGCCCCCGCCCCGACACACCACACCGTCGCGGCCTTGGGTATCCAGGTCCGCAGCTCGCTGAGAATAAACCCGCGCCAATAGTACTCCTCGAACAGCGAGTTCCACAAGGATATGAGCATCGCCATCAGAATGAAATGCCAAGGCCCGAAACCGACCGACTCGATCTCGGCCATCAACGGCCCCCCGTCCAGCCTTCGAAAGAAGAACAGGTAATACCCCCCCAGAATCGTCGCCGACATCACCGCACCCACGAACCGCCCCCAACCCCATCGCGCCTTCTTCACCCCCAGCGCCGCCCCCACCGACCGCAGCGACCAATGCCGCGCCCGCCACACGGCGATCGGAACAGCGATCATCATGCCCTTGAGTATCGGGTACGTCCACACCGGATGGTAATGGAGGAACTCGGCCACCAGCGCCTGCGTAGCCGGCAGCAGGCACATGGCGACCAGCAGCCACACGGGCATCCGCTTGGTGTCGTAAGTGTCGATCGTTGCATGTTCGGTAAACATGGCGATGGGTCACTCGCATTTGACGCTTCCGTGCTTGGTTGGGGTAGACTTGAGAATCTGCTCGACGTACCGGCGAGTCTTGGCCGTCGGGTCGAACAGATTTACGATAGGGCCCGTCACGTCCACAAACTGCGCCTCCGGGCCGTCATAGGCGCCTTCGGCCACGATTTCGGCCAAATCCCACTCATCGGCGATCCGGGCCAGATCATCGGCGATCATCGCCACGACCTCGTCAATGGCAGCGCCGGAGAAGACTTGCTGATGAAGCCGCTTCTGCAGCGCCTTCCCCGCGGCCTCCAGTTCGTCGACCCGTGCTTGGTCGCCTGCCGCTTGGGCCTGTTTGCGTTGCTCACCCATACGCTCCACCCGCTCAAGAAACGGCCTCGACCTGCCGTACGCTAAGGCGACAGCTTGTGAATTGTACGTCCCGACCCGAATCGCCGACGCCCCGACAACCGACGATTCTGCGCCGCCGCAGCCGGTCAGCAGTCCGACGCTCACAAGTGGAACCAGTGCAATCAGCAGATGCATTTTCTTCAACGTGTTCATTGATCTTGCTCCCAACAGCCCAGTAGGCATGCGATCCGACCGGCCACTTGGTCGGCCATCTTGACCGGCTCGCAGGTGATTCGTCCGTACCCATACATAATCAGCGGTTGCAGCACCGCTCCCATCACAAGTGCAGTAAGAATGTCGGGGTCGGCCGGGGCGATCCGCCCGCCTCGCATCTCTCGCTGGATGAACGCCGCCACGGCCGCCGTCACGTCAATGCCCTCCCCCAGCAGCCGCTCGGCGGGGAACCCGTGCTGAGTCAACAGGATGAACGCGAAGCGAACCGGCTCGTCGTGGTAGTACCCGTAGATGAATCGGACCGCCTCGGTGAGCCGCCGCTCCAACGAATCATCCGACGCCGCCAGCAGCGGGGCCAGCATCGCCACGAACGCGGCGATCTCTCGCTTGTACAAATCCCACGCCATGTCGTTCTTGCCCGGCCAATGCCGATACAACGCCCCCTCGGCCACGCCAGCGCGCTCGGCGATGTCACGAACCGTCGTCCGCGCCAAGCCCTTGCCGGCGAACAGTTCCATCGCCGCCCACTCGATCCGTTCCTTCTTGACCGCCGGTCTGGCCATTGCATTTCTCCTGCCCGGGTGCTCGTTTGGCGCTCCGGCGCCGTCGAGGGTTATCCGTATCTGCTTACCCGCCCGCCTTGGCGATCAGATCCCACCCGACCCACATGATTGCGAAATCGGCGAAGATATGACTGACGAAGCAGTCGAGAATCGACATCCCCCGCACACGCATCCACGCCCACACGCCCCCGGCCAGCATCGTGCCGACCGCAAACGCCGCCGCAAACGCCGGCGAGAACAGCGGCGCCAGGGCGAACACGTGGTGCAGCCCGAACACCGCCCCGGCGATCAAACACGCCGCGGCCGGGCGGGCGACCCTCATTCTCAGTTCGCTCAACAGAAACCCCCGCCAGTAGTACTCTTCGAACAGCGAGTTACCCAGCGAGATGAACAGCGCCATCACCACATACCGCCATCCGTCAAGGCCAAGCGAAGTCACTTTGGCCACGATCAGGCCTCCGGCCAGAACACCGGCCAGAACGAAGTAGTACCCGGCCAGGATCACCCCCGCCATCAGCACGCCCATCCCAACCCCCCACCGCGTCGGCCTCTTCAGCCCCACCACCTCGCCAACCACTCGCGGCGACCACCGCCGTCGGCGCCACACCAGAATCGGCAGCAAAATCATCGCCCCCTTCAACAGCGGATACGTCAACGCCGGAGCGATCTCAAAATACACCGCAACCGCCGTCTCAACCGCCGGCAGAAGAAACGCCGCCGCCAGCAGCCACAACGGCAACAGGCTGCATCCGCACGCGCGAGCGACAGCTCCGCCCCCGACACCGACACCCCCGTTCGCTTGCCCGTTAACACCATTATTGCCCACGCCGGCCATAACAAATCTCCCGATAGCCACTCGTTAGTGAGTGAACATTCACTATCTTATGCGGCTTCGAGCATCTGTCCAGTGAAATCTGCTGGGAATTTACGCCGCGCAATTGAAGTGGGACAAGCCGGGAAATGGCGGGAAATGACGGGACGGGCGGGGGTTACGACGAAAAACGGCGGATATTGAATTGTGGCCAAGCGGTGTTTGGGGCCGCGAGGGGGCGACGAGGGGCCGGCGGGCCGCAACGGGCGACACGGGCGGGAGTTAAGGGCGGGTCCGAGGGGGTGCTGGTAAGGGGTGTTTAATCGCCCGATGCGCGGGTTCTGCGCGGATCCTGCGCGGGTTGCTGCGCTAGCTCCTTAGGCGAGACGGCGCCCATCAGGCGGGCGCGCATGGTGTCCAACTGGCCGACGAGGTCGCGGATGGTGTCGGCGGTGACAAGAACCTCGGCGTGGCGGCGGCCGACCTGCGCGAGCGCATCGCGGCCGGAGGATGTCTCGGCGAGCTTGCTGACCAGGGCGTCGAGGATGTCGCCGACACGAAGATTCTCGGCGGCTAGGTAGAGGCCGAGCTCATCATTCTTGGCGGCGAGCCGGTCGGGAGAGCCGAAGTCCAGCACCAGCTGCACCACCTCCATGACGGCCGGCCTCGAGCCGTACAAGCTGGCGTTGTAGAGTGAGCACGCGGCCTTGCGCCGCGAGATCGCGACGGCGTCGGCGACGGCGTCGGGGTTGGCGTCGCCCCAGAAGTAACCGTCGCCGCCTTCGAGGCCGACAATCTGGCGGATCTGGTGATGGACGCGACCGTAGGCGGTGAGGCGGCGCACCGATCGCTTGGTAGCCAGGTGAAGATCGCGGGTCAACTGGTCGCCGCCGATCATCCGGCCGCCGGCGGCGATGAGCATCTCACACAGCCTCAGCAGCTTGGCGTTGACTTGCTCTCGCGTGTCGCCGATCGAGTCGCGGCCGATTGGATCGCCCGGCCGGCGGTGCATGATGCCGCGGCGATACGATGCGGCGGTGTTGGGTAGCGACGGCGTGTCCTTCAGTGTGACCTGGTGGGCGTCCATGCTCATGATGATCTCCTCAATCCATTTCAATCGGCGGCCGGATCGCCTCCGGCCCGGTCCACGGTTGATAGCGTCGACAATTGCGACCCGACAGCAGCAGGCACCGTCGCGGGCTGCCGCTGCTATCGGGGTGATGGCAGGTGAACTTGACGCACATGATCGGGATGTTTCGTCCGGCGTACCTGCGCGTCGCGACGTTGAGGTCAGCGCAACTGTGCGCGCAGGTCACCGCCACCGCTCGGGCGGCCTTGATGTCGCTCATCACCTCGCCGCCCCCTTGCGCTTGGCGATCGCCTTCAGAGCTTCGATGATGTTCCGCAGCCAGCACGCAGGCAGTTCGTTCAGATGCTGATACACGCCCTTTGTGCCGTGGGGCCCGGCGACCAGTTGATCCAGTTGTTGCTCGGTGAAGTGCAGGGGCTTGGCCAGTTCGCGAACCTTCCATAGCAGTCGCCTCGTCGAGTTCTTCTTCTGGTCTTGCTCGGCCCAATACCCGGCCGTGTTGCCGCGTAGAGTCCCGCCGGCGGTCCGCTCAAAATGGGCCATGGCCGCGACGAATCCTTCGTGGCTGGCGTGCGTATCGGCCGCCGACCAGAAGCCGCCGAGGTTGTATTGAACGATCCGCCGCTGCTCATCGTTAACGCCCGCCTGGCGGGCGGCCGAGTGGATCGCCATTTTCTGTCGATTAGTCAGCGGCATGGGGCGCCTCCGGCGATTGCGGATTGCGGATTGCGGATTGTAGATTGGTACAGCAACGGCCAACGGCAGACAGTTCGCCTTGTTGACAGGGCGACAGGCGAGGGCGGGACTTGAACCCGCAACCAACGATCCGGCGTATGGGTAGGTGCGACCTACCACAAGCTCTGATTGAGCTACCTCGTCTGGTCATTGCCCTGCTCCAATTGTCGAGTGACGACCGAACGCAGGCGGCGATGGTCGCGAACGACATCCCGCAAGTCCCGAAGTTGATCCAGAACCTTTCGTCCCGCCCGGACGCGGCACAGAACGCTGACGCATGCGCCGGCGGGGTGGGCCAGTTCCTCCAGTTGGCTGGCGACCTCATCGATCACGGCGGTCGGGTCAGCCAGGTCATCTAAGGATAAGCTACAGTGCTTGTATACCGCGTTCATGTTTCGGCTCCTTCGTTGTGGGTCATTCTCGCATCGCCTTGCCCGCCGGCCGGCGTCGCCGGTCGGCCTCTACGATCTTAACGACCGTCGCGATCAGTTCCGGCGACCGCGCCCAACTACACTCGGGGCCGAAGCCGAATCGGCTAAGAGCGGTCGCGACGCTATCGCGCAGCCGCCGGTCATCTTGCTTGCTGGATCGCTTGGCCATCGCCATTGCCTATTGTCTTGAGGATCTCGTCGGCCATGGAGGCCGGGTCGCGGAGCCATTGGTTTTGCAGGACCGCGAGGATCTTCATTGCTTGGCCTCCTGCCTGCCCATATCCAGCAGCCGCATCATCTCGCCGATCGCCGGAATCGCGAACCGCCGACCCTCGCCGAGCAGGATCCGGGCGGCCACCGCCGGGTGCTTACCGGCGAGATCCCGCCGGCCCAGGAGAACCTTCTCCAGCCTCCGCCACGTTCGGGTCGCGTACGCCCGCGGCGAGTAGATCAGGCGCCGGTCGCGGCCTCGCCATCGCATCGCCGGCGAGCGTTCCCGCATACGGCGGGCACAGGCGGCCATCCGCTGTGTGGTCACGCCGAATCCGAGTTCGCAGCTTGCGAAATCCGCGGCGGTCTTGTACATCGCGGCCACCTCATACATCGCCGCGTCGTGGTGGAGGATCCACGCCTACAACTGCCCGATCTGCTCAGTCGTTAGTTTGTGTCGCATCGTCCGGGCTCCTTATCCCATCGCGTCACCTGACGCGGTCGTTGTAGATCCGATCCATAACGGCCGTTTGCGGCCCCGACAATCGCCAATTACGGCCGTGCCGTTTCCGTGCGATCGCCAGATCCTCGGCGAATTCCATCTCCCAATCGGTGAGGCCCTCGTCCAGGGCCAGGATCTCGTCGAGCATGCCGCTGTAGTCGGGCCTGGTCATGGCGGGGGCTCTCCGGTGGGGATCCGCGACCGCTTGCGGTCGGTGCGTTGGCAGCGGCCCCCGACTCGATAGCTGCACGCCCTGACGACGCCGACGTGGGGGCATTTCGAAAGCGGATCCGGCGGCTCCAGCTTCGTCAGGGCCTCGCGCATGGCGGCGATCGTGTCGGCGGCCTCGTCCGCGTTGGCTACGTATTTGACCAGTCCGCCATTGCGGAAGAATGCAACGATGACGGCCGGCTCGCACTCCTGGTTGCCTATGCCCCGCCGCGACAACCGCTTGCTGAGCGATAGTAGTTCCGCCGCCTGCGCCGGCGTCATGCGTGGGGTGGCGTCGCCGGGGCGGAGG
>CBDVCA010000098.1:0-11654 GCA_965372365.1 uncultured bacterium | reverse complement strand
CTGACCATCCGGCACGGCGCGGACTTAGCAGGTTTTGGTGTGACGCAGTACTAGTCACAGCAGACTCTTGGCTACGAGAACTCCCCGCTAATCCGGCATGAACCACATTATTTCCGGGACGGAGCACCAGCCGCCGTTCGCCGTTCAATCCGCAATTCGCAATCCGCAATTCGCAATCAAATCACTCGACTTGCTTCTGCCGGTACGACTCCACTTCCCAGTTATCGATGAAGTCGAGTGCGGCGGGCGTCATGTAGTTCATGCCCCCGAAGGCCGCGGCGAGTTGGTGGACGAGGGCGCCGTCTTGGGCCAGTTCCAGGGCCAGGGCCGCTCGCGTCGGGCTGGTCCCGACGCCGTAGACGGCATTGTGGGTGACGAACACGCGGGGGGGGTAGCCGTGACGGGCGACGTAATCGCCCACGGCCTCTTCGCAGGGCGAGCCCATGAAGGGGTAGGCTTTGGCGTAGACGATATGGTCGGGGGTGACCGGGCCGTTGGTCATCGCGAACGCCCCGGAAGCGGCGACGGCCGCGGCGTCGGAGGTGGCGACGGCGGTCCGGATCCTGGCGGTCATCGCCGCGACGGCCCTCGCATCGGGGGCGGGACCGACGGTCAATTCGGTCGACACGCCGGCGGCGGCGTAGCACTCGGCCAGTCGGGTCATCACCGTATCGTACGCTTGGCGAATCGCCTCGGGGGTGTCGGCTGCGACGAACAGGCCGTGGTTCTTCAGAAAAAGCATGTCCGGCTGGCGACCTTTGGCGGCGGCGAAGGCCTGGATCTCTTTGCGAACCTGCATGCACAGCGTGTAGCCGGGGTCGATGTAGTCGACCCACATCGCCTCGGGGAACAGTTGGGCGCACGCGGCGGCTCCGCCGACGGCGCAGGTGAGGCCGTTAACCAGCGTGGGGTGGGTGTGGACGACGTAGGTGGCGCTGAAGGTATGGTGCAGCGGCGCCTCGACCGACGGCCGGCCCGCCCCGCCCGGCATAACGGCCGCGGCCATGATGTCTTTGACCAGCACCTCGCGAGCGGAAGCGTCGTCGGGGGTGTCGACTTCAAAGAGCTTGTCGATCTTCGCCCGATCCATCGCCACGAACGATTCGCCGGTCATGCCGGCTAGCGTCGTCCCCGAGGGCTTCACCCACAGCGTGGCGTCGTCTTTGACCGAGGTGTTGCCGCCGCCGCCCTTGACGTAGTCGGGGGTTCCAAATTCGTGCGACAGCTCTGCAATTCCATCGAGGATACTCATTTCGATGCTCCGGGTTTCGACGCGCCGTCGGCGGGGGGTGCTCCCTCGGGCCGCACGTACAGGGTTTGGGTCGGGAAGGCGAACTCGAGGCCTTCTTCGTTGAATCGACGCAACAGTTCCATATTGAAATCGTGGGTGAACTGGAGGTAGTCCCACCAGTCGGGGGGAGTGAACCAGTAGTACACGACAATGTTCAGATTGTCAGCATTGAACTCGGTGAAGAATACTCGCCCCTGCTGGTCGGCGGGGAAGTTGGCGGCCCGGGCGTCGAGCATGTCGCGGAGAATGTCGACCGCGCGCTGCATTCTCGCCGGCGGCGTGTCGTACGTCAGCCCCACGTTCAGCACGCGCTTGATGATCTCGCGCCGGCCCACGTTCTCGATCATCTCGTTGGCCACGGTGCTGTTGGGAATGACCACCAGGTTGCCGTCGAGGGTGCGGATCTTCGTCGAGCGGAACCCCACTTCTTCGACGGCTCCGTCGCGACCGTTTATCTTGATCCGCTCCCCGAGGGCGAACGGCTGGTCGGCGAAGATCACCGCCGAGCCGAAGAGGTTGGCGATGGAGTCTTTGGCCGCCAAGGCGAACGCCAGGCCGCCGATCCCGAGCCCGGCGACCAGGGCTCCGATGTTCCATCTGAATACGTTGTCGGCGATGAACAGTCCGGCGATGATGACGATGAACACGCGAAGCGATTTTCGGATCAGCGGCACCAACTGGTCGTCGAGCTTCGTTTCGGTCCTGGACGTCAGGCTGCCCAGCACGTGCTCCAAGACGGTCACGAGGCGGTAGAACGCCCACGCCACCGACAGGGCGACCAGGCCGTTGGCGGCCTGAACCCACATCTCACGAATGGGGCCGGTCGGCAGCGCACCGGTTTCCTCGTGGACATCGAGAACCAGGAACGACTGGCAGAAGTACATCCCCACCGCCAGCGCGGCCGTCTGGACAGGCTTGGCGAATGCGCCCCACAGCGCCGCGATCGCGCCGTCCTTGCCGCGATCGATGAGGCGGCGGCTGTGACGATCGAGGAAGAAGCTGATTATCTTGCCGACGGCGAAGCTGGCCAGCAACACCCCCAGCATGGCCGCCCACTTCCACAGGGGGTTATGCATCATCGAATACGACCACAGTATCTTGTAATCCCACGCCGGCAGCATTCTTCCACACCTCACTCACTCGGGAGTTCCCGGGGACCGGCCGAGCGAGCGCGATTTCGCGCAGGCCGCGACGGATCCGGCATGGGAGTAGTTATACGCGCAGAGGCTGCGATGTACACGGGGTAGAGCGGCGAAAGATTGAGACGACGTGTGCCGGCGTGCGCCGACATGTGCAACGATTACGACTGGGGCGGATCAATACCCAAGGCGCCTTGGGCGGAGTTGACGTGCATGATGCCCGTGGCGGTGCAGTAGTACCAGCCCGATGAATCGTCCCGGGCCGGGATTGCGGAGCCGCAGCCGACTTTCTGGTTATTGGTGGCGACGAACGAGTTGGACGGCCAATCGACCAGATAAGGCCCGCAAGGACCCGAAGCGTTGAGTTTTCCGTCCGGATCGGTCTTGCCAGTCATCCGGGCGACCAAATCGCCGTGAGCCGCGACCCCCGACTCGTCCAGATGCGGCGGGCGACCGGAATGCTCGGTCTTGTACAGCTCGATCGCCTTGCGGATTCCGACCAGGTCGTTCTCCAGCGCACTGCGCCGGGCCTCATCGGAAGCCGATGTAACCTGGGGAATGACGATCATCGCCACAATGCTCAACAGCAGCACGACAATCAGGATTTCCACCAACGTAAAACCACTGAAGCGGTTATGCATAGTTGGTCCGTCCTTAATGAATCAGGTCATCCGAATCCGACCTCATGCTTTTGCTATCGGTGATATATGCAGCCTGCTTTAGATGCCGGCGGCGATTACGCGACAGTTCCCCGGCGAATCGACCTGCGGCGCTCTCCGCGAAACGTCAAAGCGGCCCATCGCCGTAAGCTACGACGGATGGGCCGCTTGTGATTCCACATTCCGCAACGTGGCGTCTATTCTTTCACTTCATACTCGGCGTCGATCACGTCGTCGCCGCCTTGAGGGCTGTCGTCGCCGGGGGGCTCGGGGGCCGCATCGCCGCCGCCGGCCTGGGCCTGGGCTTGCTCGTACATCACCTCGGCCAGCTTGTGGGAGGCCTGCTCCAGCGTCTCCATCGCACGTTTGATCACTTCGGCGTCATCGCCCTTGACCGCTTCGCGAAGAGCACTTACGGCCGATTCGATGTTGGAGCGGTCTTCGCCGGAGACCTTTTCGCCGTG
This sequence comes from uncultured bacterium, assembly GCA_965372365.1. Taxonomy (GTDB): domain Bacteria; phylum Planctomycetota; class Phycisphaerae; order SM23-33; family FEN-1343; genus CBDVCA01. The sequence goes on along the minus strand of CBDVCA010000098.1, from coordinate 8,101 downwards.
TTCGGTGAGCGTCTTCTCGGCGGCGAAGGCGAGTTGATCGGCTTGATTCTTCAAGTCCACCACCTCACGCCGGCTCTTATCCTCGGCTGCGTGGGCTTCGGCGTCCTTCTTCATCTGCTCGATCTCCTCGTCGGAAAGCCCCGACGAGCCCTTGATCTCGATCGACTGCTCCACGCCGGTCGCCGTGTCCTTGGCGGCCACGCTGAGAATGCCGTTGGCGTCGATGTTGAACGTCACCTCCACCTGCGGCGCCCCTCGCGGCGCCGGGGGGATGCCCGTCAGGTTGAACCGGCCGAGCGTGCGGTTGTCTTTGGCGAACTCCCGCTCGCCCTGTAGCACGTGGATGGTCACCTCCGACTGGTTATCCGCGGCCGTCGAGAACACTTCCTTCTTCTCGGTCGGGATCGTCGTGTTCCGCTCGATGAGCTTGGTCATCACGTTGCCGAGCGTCTCGACGCCCAGCGACAGCGGGGTCACGTCCAGCAGGACCATCTGCTCTTCGACCTCGCCGGCCAGGATGCCGCCCTGGACGGCCGCGCCCATCGCGACGACCTCGTCGGGGTTGATGCTCTGGTTGGGTTCCTTGCCGAAGATCTCCTTGACGATCTCGCGAACCTTGGGAATTCGCGTCGAGCCGCCGACCAGGACGACCTCGTCAACGTCGGAGGAGGTGAACTTCGCGTCCGACATCGCCTGCTTGCAAGGCCCGACGAGCCGTTGGAAGATGTCGTCGCACAGTTGCTCGAACTTGGCGCGGGTAATGGTCATCGTCAGGTGCTTCGGTCCAGACTGCGTCGCGGTAATGAACGGCAGGTTGATATTCGATTCCATCGCCGTCGACAGCTCGCACTTGGCCTTCTCGGCCGCCTCCTTGAGGCGCTGCAGGGCCATCGGGTCTTCGCGAAGGTTGATGCCTTCGGCCTTCTTGAACTCGTCGGCGATGTAGTGGATGAGGACCTCGTCGAGATCGTCGCCGCCGAGGTGGGTGTCGCCGTCGGTGGAGAGCACTTCGAAGACGCCGTCGCCGATGTCCATGATGGAGACATCGAAGGTGCCGCCGCCAAAGTCGAACACGGCGACCTTTTCGTTCTTCTGCTTCTCCATCCCGTACGCTAACGCCGCGGCGGTCGGTTCGTTGATGATCCGCTCGACCTTCAGCCCGGCGATCTGCCCGGCGTCCTTGGTGGCTTGGCGCTGGGAGTCATTGAAGTGGGCCGGTACGGTAATTACCGCTCGGGTGATCTCTTCGCCGAGGTAATCTTCGGCGGTCTTCTTGAGATCGCCCAGAACCATCGCCGAGATCTCCGGGGGTGTGTAATCTTTGCCGCGGACCTCGACTTTGACCAGTTCTTCGGTTCCGCCGACGATGCCGTAGGGGACCATCTTCTCTTCGGAGGCCACTTCGTTATGCCGTCGTCCCATGAATCGCTTGATCGAGAACACGGTGTTCATCGGGTTGGTCACCTGCTGGTGCCGCGCCGTCTGGCCGACCAGTCGCTCACCCTTATCGGTAAAGCCAACCACGCTAGGCGTTAAGCGGCTGCCCTGCTGGTTGATCAGGACCTTAGGAGCAGCCCCTTCCATAATCGCAACCACGCTGTTGGTCGTTCCCAGGTCGACGCCGATGATCTTGTTGCTTGCCATATTCAACTCCTCAGACGCTGTATGTCTTGCTTGTTCCGCTCAAGTTTCGCGGGCGCTTCTCGTCCCGTCCGCCTCAAGAAGTTGCAACAGCCGTGCCAGAACGGTAAGTCGCCTGTTTGGTAGGGACTTGGGATCCACCGCCAGCGTGGAATCCGCCCTTTCAGATGTCATTTAGACAGTCCCCGACCCCCCTACAGGCATTATTGACAGGCTCGCCCTCCAGTTTGGGGATTATCGCAGGGGATTGGCTCCGCAGGCGCCTGTACCCGGCCCACTCGGCGTAGGGGACTGGCTCCGCAGGCGCCTGCACCCGGCCCACTCGGCGTAGGGGACTGGCTCCGCAGGCGCCTGTACCCGGCCCATTCTCCCACGATCGCCGCAAGTTGGCGCCGCGCCGCCATGGCGTACCCGCTTACCTCAGCGTATCTTACAATCAAAAACTCCTCCAATGGGTTCGTTTGGTCCTTTTGCTTCGCTCAACTGCAGGTTATCCCGGCGCGTGCCGAGCCGGGTTACGTCCCGAACGACCCATCCCCCCAGCCCGGGCACAGGGACAAGCCGCGACCCTGGCCCGCTGCGCGCCTGCGTACCCCCGTCGGCTCTCTCACTGGCCCTCTGGCCGTCGTCACGTCCCGCGGCCACATGACAACCCAAGCCCCACAGCCGCGACCGCCGCGACCGCCGCCCCTCGATCGCCGTCCAATCCGCAGTCCGAAATTCGCAATCCGAAATCACCTCTCCCTCTACCCTAATAGTCGATTTCAGAGGTACCGCAGCAATATCGGAATTCTCCGCCCCATTGAGTCCGTCTGAGGCCGTTTTGAGGCCGGTTGAGGCCGGTTTGAGGCCGGTCACCGGCCTCAAACCCCCGGAAAACCCCGAATACTCCGATCGCCACGTCCCTCGCCGGTCGACCAGAGAGATCTCAAACAATCGAAAGATATGTTTCCAGCGACCTACGCACTGAACGTCAACTACTCAGGTATGGCGCCCCCCGAACTCGCCCGAACTCGCGCCCCCGAACTCAGCACCGCTACGACTACTTCCAGACAATATCGAAGCAGTCCAGCAAAGACATTCCTTCTGGCCACGAAAACACCGTTTTATGCAAGGTATTTTGGGTTGGATCAATGCTATAGGATCTCGCATTAGAGAAATCAGTGTGCGCCAGGTTGGTTCCCGAGAACGTGCTATCCTGTAAGTCTGTGCCGGCAAAACTAACATTGGACAGATTAGCCTCCCGAAAATCGACATCGATAGCAGTGCAATCGAGGAATACAGACTTAGATAGATTCATGGCGTAGAAAGACCCATAGTTCAACATGCACTCCCGAAATTCCACTGAAAACAAAGCCTGCCTAACCTCCGCCCACACAATTCCACTCAGTTTCGACGACTCATATACCACCCGAAGAAGGACGCTGTCACAAAATCGTGCTGCTGCTAGATCACATGATTTGAAGAGGCAATCAGAAAACTGACACCCCGCAAAGGTGGCGCCGGAGAACCGGCAGTTCTCAAACACACACCCATCGAAATGCCGATCATGAATGACCTCATTGCTCCAATCCAGGCCATGAAACGTTTCCTTCACAGATGACCGTCTTGCATCATCGGATTTGTGCATAGTTATCCTCATATATGTTCCCTGCACACCTGAATGAGACTTACGACAATGAGTTTGCCGGGTGTTCCCGAGGGCCAGGCGCAACCGAACCCGCAGTGGCCTGCCCCCAAACTCTACCCCGCATCATCGCTCGTGGCGTCCCGGCCAGGGTTTTCGGTAGGCACACGCCCCCCGGACCCTCTGACGCCACGGGACCCCCGCACTCCGAACGCTATCCAGGTACCCAAGAGGCCAGACAGGTGTACGCTGGCGGCCAGGCCGATCCAGAACACCATGCCATTCAATGTCCATGGGACGCCCCCTAGGGTTGACAATAGAACCCATCCCCAGAATGCCAGAGAATAGACACTGGAAGGCAGCAGCAACGGCATGGATGATGACAAGGCCCAGCCCCCTGAAGAGATGAAGGATGCGGATACAGCGAAGAAGATCGCAAGGCATTCATTTCTTGACCACGCCACGGAATGGTAGGTAATTCCAAATACTACAAACCATGCAAGACCACCAATCAGTAATTGTACTGGAACCACCAAGGTTCTTGCCATTGTTAATCACCTTTCACGCGAACCACACCGACTCGCACCCGGCATGAGCCGGCGGTCCGGGGACACCATCCCTACTTCGCCTCTGGCGTCACGTTTGATCGGCACTGCCGCGAGTACTACCCTTGCCATCACAGCATGTTACTACAATTTCCGCCCGCCGTCAAGCAGCAGCAATTGAGTATGGTGTCCCCGGACCCATGGTGTCCCCGGACCCCGGACCCCGGACCCCCGGACCCCGGTGTCCCCGGACCCCCGACTGGCCAGGCGCCCTTGTTGGCCCACATCTCCTACTTGACTGCAATCCCGCCAGACCAATACAGTTGTGTGTCGCTTTGTGCTACTGCTTGTGACGCCTGCGCAGTAGTAACAAGCCTCCTGCCGCCAGGAGCGTCATGGATGCCGGTTCGGGTACGCTCAGGAGCGTATACCCCGCCAGATCGCCTGTGATCCTATGGGCAAGTGTATAATCGGCGCCGTATGTTGCGTCAGTGATATTGGCCCACCCAGAACCATTCCAGTATTGAATCGGACCGGCGCCATCGATAAGAGCAAGGAAGTCCGTCAAGTCATCACCGACGGCCCAGCCGCCGTCATGCAACGCCAGCATCCCGCCGGAAGTGATTCTGACAACGTTGTCGTCGCCGGATTCATTATAGTCAATCGTTAAAGTGCCGCCCGCACTTACCAACCCACCATCTGATATGCTCAGCATGCTGTTGCCACCATAACCAACCATGAGGTTGCCGCTGTTGGCCCAGATACTGCCTTGGCCATCCACGTTAACCTCGCTTATCCTTGTCGGGCCGGCTCCTACATGGCCGATATCACCATTGACACTGCTGACGGCCCCCCCGCTGGTGATACTCAGCGTTCCGTAACCGTTGTTGCCGACATAGAGGTCGCCGGTTGTCCAGGTCGAGCCAACGCCGTCCACACTGGCCGCGGCGTTCGAGATATAGTATCGAGCGATGTTGGTAAGACCGGACACGATGTCGCTGCCGCCGTTTACCGTCAACGACGCCGTTGGCGACGACTTGCCGACATATGCTTCGGTTGCGGATGTCCAGAGGGTCGGATCCTCCGGAATAACATCGCCAGACCAAGTAACCGCCGCCTGTGCAGACGCGGCAAATATGAGAACCCATAGCACATTCATACTTCTCATTTTCCCTTGCTCCTCTCTTCGCCTTTGAACAATGGTTGTTCTAGTTGATCTACACAACAATGCAGATTGGGCTGTTCCCACCATTTTGTTGGAAACGATAAGGGAACCCGGTACTCTTTGGCAGGACATGAGTCCGCCGTCCCTTATACATCCGTGGACACCCAGAGAATAGCGATGAAACGCTCCAGTCGCTCATATCTCCGAGAAGCCGATTTGGACCCATTCTAGTATAGTAGATGATACCCTTTTTGTCAAGACATCTGTCGTAACATGTCGTAATAGAATAGGTAACCGTTCACAGTTTCTCTTCAATAATCAGGCTCTCCTCCCGAACCGGTGGCGGATATTCGTTCGGCCATGATGCTAGATCGTGCTTGGAATTGGGTCTGATCGCTCAAGTGAATCTGCCGTTGAGGCCCGCGGGGCCGAAAGATTTGTAGCTCGCGGCGGCGAGCTACAAATCTTTCGCCCCTGACGGGGCTTGCCCGACATGGTGTGAAACACGCCGCTAGGCAAGCCACCCTAATGGGAGGAGAGAACCGAAATACACTGTGAACGGTTACGATCCGTCATGGGGATGTCGCCTCGGCGATCGAGCCGTTGGTCAAGGGACTTAGATGAATATAAAAGTCGATAACCACTTGGCTTCCGAATCCCGATCGCGATTAGAACAACGGTCATCGGCGCCGCTTTGGACCCCTTCTGCTCCGTAATCGCGCCGCCGGCATCAGGGTTTGTACGCAGGCGCTCCTGACTTTTTTACCGACATTTGTGGTTTTCCCTTTGTCATGTTGTACAAATGTACGATACTGCTTGTACACATGTACAAGGAGTGTTGCGATGGTCGACCATCAGCTACCGGCGTTGAGTCCTTCGGAGACCCGGGTGCTTCGCATTCTATGGGAGCTTCATTCCGGGGCGGTTCAGGACGTATGCGACCGGCTGCCGCCGGAGCGGACCGTAGCGTACGCCACGGTGCAGACGTTGTTGCGACGGCTGGAGAGCAAGGGGTACATCACCCACACCTCCCGCGGCAAGGCCCACATCTTCCGTCCCGCGGCCGGCCGCGAAGAGGTCGTCACGCGGACGGTCGGCGACTTCGTCGATCGGCTCTTCGGCGGCGACCGGGCCGGGCTGATGCTGCATCTGGCCGATCATAGCGGCCTCGGGGCCGCCGACATCGAACGCCTGAGGAAACTGATCGCCAAGGGCAGGAACGAATCCGGGGAGGAACTGTGATGGAATCGACCCTGACGCCGATGTCGGATATGCTTCTTACTCACACGTGGCAGATCGCCGCGGTGTTCGTCGTGGTGGCGGGGCTGTGCATGGCCGGTCGCAAGGCCAGCGCCCATTGGCGATATCTTTTGTGGCTGGTCGTACTGGTCAAGTGCATCGTACCCCCAATCGTTACGGTGCCCCTGGCGGTTCTGCCGACGCCGACGCAACCAGCCGCGATGGCGACCCCCCATGTCGCGGCGCCGACAGCCGCGCTGGATGAGTTTCCGGCCGCCTGGATCCCAACGCCCACGGCCGCCCCCGCCGGCGCCGGCCGTCTTGCGGCGACGGCTCCGCCCGCGGCGGCGATCGTTGCCGCACCGATGGCCCCAGCCGAACCGATCGCGACACGAATTCTGTCATGGGCTCCGCTGGCGTGGATCGCCGCCGCGGCTCTGTTCGGACTGCACGCCGCCGCCGCGGCCGTTGTGCTCCGGCGCCGCCTCCGCCGAACCCGCCGCGACGCTGACCCGGCCCTGGCGGCCGAAGTGAAAGACGCCGCCGATCTTCTCGGCATGGCCAAACCCCCGCGGGTGTGGCAAATCGACGGGATCTGTCAGCCGTTCGTATGGGGCTGGTGGCGCGGCGACGTGTTTCTGCCGTCGACCTTCGGACAACTGCCGGCGGCGCATCGCCGCTGCATCCTGCTGCACGAGTTGGCCCACGTCGCCCGCTGTGACGCGGCGGTCAACGTACTGCAGATCGTCGTCCAATCGCTTCTGTTCTTCCACCCGCTGGTGTGGTGGCTCAACAGGAAGCTGCGACAAGAGCGCGAAAAATGCTGCGACGAAGTCGCCGTGGCCGTCTCGCATGACACCCCCGCCCGCCTGGGCGAGGCGATCGTCAATACGTTAATCGTCGAGCATCAGTCTCGACACCCCCTCCCTTCGCTGGCCATCGCCGGGCCTGCCAAGAACATCGAAGAAAGGATCAGGACGATGATGCACAGAAAAACGTTCCACCGACGTCCCTCAATGTTGGCCGCGGCGACCGTACTGGCCGCGGCCGCATTACTGGTTCCCACAGCCCTCACCCTCACAGTGCGAGCCGCCAAGGCCGCGCCGGCTCCGGCGAAGCCGGCCGGCGCCGGGGACTTCACGGCCATCTTCTCCGGCGGGGCGACCGCGGAACTGCTTGCGGTATCGCATTCGAAAGGCGGGCGAAGGCAATGGTGGCGCCCGGATGGGACAATCCTCGCCCATGCGCCTACGCAGGAGGAGATCCGCTGGCGCCAAAATGAATACGGATTGGTTGTCAGGCTGAAAGCTCCGGCCAATCCTTCGGACAGGTGGGAGATCGACAACGTCAGCGGCGTCGGCATCGATGTCCGCAGCGAGATTCGTCTGGTTGGGCTGAGGACGACTCCCATGCCCACGCCTGACAGCCAGAACCTTCGGTACGGAGTCGCCACGGGTCCCTGGGAAACCAAGGCGGAGTACCCCAGACACCGCTTTCGCTCGGTTGGCTTTCAGAAGCGATGGAACGACGCCAATCGAGTGGAGCACGCCGCCGGGTTCAGCCCGCCGAGGGAAGCTGGCGGAAGGACCCGCTTGACCGTGGCGCTTGCGCCTGGCATAGAGGGACCGGCTGTGCGCATCGTCGCTGTTACGACCGATGACGAACTGATCTCCGGATCGCTGGGGGGTTCCACAGACAAACTGCTGGCCATGCATACGGCGTCCTTCGATCAGCCGTTGGAGAGGATCACAGCCTTCCAGTTTCAGACCCGTCCCTACGAGTGGGTCGAGTTCAAGAACGTCTCCTTCAGACCGGGACACCGAACGAAGTTCCAGATCCTCCAGAACACCCCCGGCTCCGAGGCCGAGATCTTCCCCGGCGTGA
>CBDVCA010000097.1:0-11830 GCA_965372365.1 uncultured bacterium | reverse complement strand
CGTCTTTCTTCCTTGCATCTGACCATCCGGCACGGCGCGGACTTAGCAGGTTTTGATGTGACGCAGTACTAGTAACGGCAAGCACGCATCCGACCCACTCGCCGCTCATCCGACATGAGCCGGATTTGCAGCCGTCCTGGCGGCCCCGGCGGGAGGCGTCTACTCCACGCTCGCGCCTTGGGCGGGAATCCGTATCTGGGTTCCGTTGTCGGTCAACAGGACCAGCCCTTCCAATGGATCGATATCGACAACGCGCCCGGTGAATCGTCGGCCTCGGTCGCTGATGGTGTGTCGCTGGTTCAGCATCCCGCACCGCTTCGACCATTCGCTCCGCAGCCGCCCGGCCGCGGCCTGGGGATCGTCGGCCAGCCGCCGGACCCATTCGTCCAGTCGAATCAACAGAGCGCGAATCACGGCCACCCGGTCGATCGGCCCGCCATAGCACGCGGCCAAGCTCGTCGCCGGACGGTCGACGGCCTCATCCGCCGGATGTGAATTCACGTTGACCCCCACCCCCAGCAGCAGCGTTCGCTCGCTCGCCACCGTCCGATGCTCCACCAGCACCCCGGCGACCTTGCGCCCGTCCACCAACACATCGTTCGGCCATTTTAAGCGAACGGCTGGCCGCACGGCTGGGCCAACAGCCGCCCGGCCCGATCCGATCTCGTCAATCGCCTCGGCCACCGCCAGCCCCGTCGCCACGGTGACCCCTTCGATCTCAAGGCGCCGATCGGGATCCTTCAGTACGACGCTCATCAGTACATTGGCCCCCGCCTCGCTGCGCCACACGCGACCGTGACGGCCGCGGCCTTTTCGCTGGACGTCGGCCGCCACCACAAGGCCGTCGCTGCCGGGCTGGCGGGCCGCCTCGGCGGCGGTGTCGTTGGTCGAATCCAGCGTCCCGAAGCAGATCACGTTGCGACCCACCCGGCGCGTGGACAGGTCGCGTTGGATCAGGGAAGCGTCAAGGGTTGGCGAGTCGTCAGAACCCAAGCGATGGTCCTCACAAAGCCAAGCTAAATCTGGATATCGAGGCCGATATCGATGCTTTCGGCCGAATGCGTAATCGCGCCGACGGAGATACGCTCGACGCCCGTGGCGGCGACCGCGGCGACGGTGTCGAGGGTGATTCCGCCGGAGGCTTCCAGCTCGATCCGCTTGCCCATGACCGAGGCGTCCCGCATGGCGACCGCTTCGATCATCTGCTCGACGGTCATATTGTCGAGCATGACAATATCGACGTTAAGATTCAGCGCCTCGGCGAGTTGCTCCAGCGTGTCGACCTCAAGCATGACGAACGCGGTGCCGCGGATGTACGGACGCACGCGATCCAACTCGCGCCCCATGGCTTTGATCGGGTCCTGCCCCTCGGCCCGGGCCATGATGGCCAGATGGTTATCCTTAATCAGCACGGCGTCCCACAGCCCCTTGCGGTGGTTGGCGCCGCCGCCGCAGCGGACGGCGTACTTGGCCAACTCGCGCCAGCCGGGGATGGTCTTGCGGGTGTCGTAGATCTCGGCCTTGAAGCCGTCCACGGCGTCGACATACCGACGCGTCAGCGTAGCTACGCCGGAGAGCCGCTGTAGGAAATTCAGCGCCACGCGCTCGGCGGCCAGCGCCGCCTTGGCCGAACCGGTCCAAATCGCCAGCGGAGTTCCCGCCTGCACGTACTGGCCGTCGTGGACCAGCACCTCGGTATACAGATCGCCGCTGTACATCACCGCGATCGCCTCGAGCAGTTCGACCCCGCACGCGGCCATCGGTTGCCGCGGGACAAACTTCGCCTCCGCCTGCACGTCATTACCCAGCAGCGACCCGGTCAGATCGCCGGATCCGAGGTCCTCATCGCGCGCCATCGCCAGCAATCGCCACAGGTTCTGACGCTCGGCCTGGGTCGGACGCACGCGGACGTCGTCGATTGTGTTTGTCGTATTCTCGCTCATCACTTCTACTCCGAGCCGGTGAGGATACACCAGATGGAGTCAAAAGGAAAGCCCCCTACTCGGCGCCGGGCGTCGGCGGAAAGGCCAGTTTCATCTGGGCGACCTTGTCGCGGAGGCGGGCGGCCTTCTCGAATTCGAGCTCTTCGGCGGCTTCGAACATCTGACGCTCCAGTTCGGCGATAGCCTCGACGGTGTCGAATTCCGTCTCGTTGACGGAGATCGCATCCCGGGCCGTCTTGCGAGCGGAGATCTGCTTGGAAAGCGAATCGCGAATGGCCTTGGTGACCGTCCGGGGGGTGATCCCGTGCTCCTGGTTGTACCGGCGCTGCAACACCCGGCGACGGTCGGTCTCTTCGATCGCACGCTGCATGCTGCGGGTCACCTTATCACCGTACAGAATCACCTCGGCGTTCACGTTCCTCGCGCAGCGACCGATCGTCTGCACCAGCGCGGTCTCGCTGCGGAGGAACCCTTCCTTATCGGCGTCGAGAATCGCCACCAGCGACACCTCGGGCAAGTCCAGCCCCTCGCGGAGCAGATTCACGCCGATCAGCACGTCATACTTGCCGAGGCGGAGTTCCTTGAGAATCTCGACCCGCTCGATCGTTTGGATCTCGCTGTGCAGATAGCGACACTTGATGCCCTCGGTCTTGACGTACTCGCTGAGGTCCTCGGCCAGCCGCTTGGTGAGCGTGGTGACCAGGACGCGTTCGTTCTTCTTGACCCGGGCGCGGGCCTCACGCAGCAGATCGGCCACCTGCCCGCTGGCGGGTCGAACGTGGATTTGCGGGTCGATCAGCCCGGTCGGACGAATGATCTGCTCGACGACCTCGCCGCCGGCCAGTTCCAGTTCATACGGGGCCGGCGTGGCCGATACGAACACCACCTGGTTCCACAACTGCTCGAACTCCTCGTACCGCAGCGGCCGGTTGTCCATCGCGCTGGGGAGCCGGAACCCATGATCCACCAACACCTGCTTGCGGCTGCGATCGCCGTTGTACATCGCCCGAAGCTGCGGAATCGTCACGTGCGATTCGTCGATAATCAGCAGATAGTCCTCGTCGAGATAGTCGATCAGCGTAAACGGTCGATCGCCGGGATCGCGGCCGTCGAGGTGGCGCGAGTAGTTCTCGATCCCCGGACAGTAGCCCACCTCCAGCATCATCTCGACGTCGTAGTTGGTTCTGGCGGCGAGGCGTTGGGCCTCCAGCAGCCGGCCGGCGTTGCGGAGATTGATCAACTGCATCTCCAGCTCTTCCTTGATCGACACCGCCGCCCGCTGCACGGCGTCTTCGTGGGCGACATAATGCACGGCCGGGAAGACGAAGATCTGATCGGTCGAGCTGAGCACCTCGGCGGTGGTGGGATGGATCAGGTCGATCCGATCGACGCAATCGCCGAAGAATTCGAGGTGATAGCCGAACTGCTCGTAGGCGGGGTAGATATCCACCGTATCGCCGCGAACGCGAAACGTGCCGCGTTTGAAGTCGACGTCGTTGCGATTGTATTGCAGTTCGACAAGCCGCGTCAGCAGGTCGTCGCGATTGAGCGTTTCGTCGACCCTCACGGCGATGACGCTTCGCTTGTATTCCTCCGGCGAGCCGAGCCCGAAGATGCACGAAACGCTGGCCACGATCACCACATCTCGCCGTCGCGACAGGCTGGTGGTCGCCGACAGCCGCAGCCGGTCGAGGTCGTCGTTGCGGGAGGCGTCTTTCTCGATGTAGATATCCCGCTGGGGGATGTACGCCTCCGGCTGGTAGTAGTCGTAATAGCTGACGAAGTACTCGACGGCGTTGGCGGGGAACAGCTCCTTGAATTCCTCGTACAGTTGAGCGGCCAGCGTCTTGTTATGGCTGATCACCAGCGTCGGGCGGTTCAACTCGGCCAGCACGTGGGCCATGGTCATGGTTTTTCCGGACCCGGTCACCCCCAACAGCACATTGTGGGCCTTCCCGCCCCGAAGGGTCTCGGTAAGCTCCCTGATCGCCTGGGGCTGGTCCCCGGCGGGTTCGAACGGACTGACGAGTTTGAACTGATCCATGATTTCCATCCCGACTAAGCCAAAGCGGCGCGCTCCACGAAGTATACTTCGGTCGCGGCAGGCAGTAAACAGCCCCGGACGAATCGCAACCACCCGGGGGACTGGCGCCAACGTGCAGCGACGTGTCCGCCCCCGTCGCCGAGGACGCATAGTTGGTGTCGCCAAGTGGCAATTCTGATGCAAGTTGCCTTGGACGGATCGGGTTGCTATGCTTTCGCGAAATCGATTCACAGGCACCGGCAAACGCCCGTAATCGGGGGAGCGCCCCATGTGACGCAGGGAGATCAGATGAGCAATGGCAATCTTGGCAGATTGGAAAAAGTCGATGTTCGTGATGTGTGGCAGAACGAAGCTGGCGATTTCACGCCGTGGCTCGCCCAGGATGAGAACCTCAAACTGCTCGGCGACACTATCGAAATTGAGTTGGAACTTGAGGCGACCGAACGAAGCGTTGGGCCGTTTCGGGCCGACATTCTGTGCAAGGATGCTTCGACGGGGGCATGGGTTCTCATCGAGAATCAACTGGAACGCACCGACCATATCCATCTTGGACAAATCCTCACATACGCGGCCGGATTGAAGGCGGCGACGATCGTCTGGATTGCCAGCCAGTTCACCGAAGAACACCGCGCCGCGCTTGATTGGCTGAATGAGGCCACCGGCGAAAAGTTCAACTTCTTCGGTCTTGAGGTGGAGTTGTGGAAAATCGCCGATTCCCAGATCGCGCCGAAGTTCAATCTGACCTGCAAGCCGAATGACTGGACAAAGAACGTCATTATCGACACTGGCATGCTCAGCGAAACACAGATGCTTCAACTACGGTACTGGACCGCGTTGCGAGAGCATCTGCTCGAACTGAATGCAACGGTCAAGCCACGAAAACCATCACCGCAAAACTGGACAGACTTTGCGGTCGGCGGAGCCAACTTCAACCTGTTGGCATCAGTCAACACACAGACACAAGTGATCACTGTCGGATTGGCTTGTTTCGGACCGAACGGCAAAGCTCACTTCCATCTTCTCAAGGAGGACAGCGAGGCCATTGAGCAAGCGGTTGGCTCCAAACTCGAATGGTTGGAATTGCCGAACAAGAAAGCAAGCCGGATTCTCCTTCGCAAGGACATCGCCGACCCCAGAGATGAGAATCACTGGCCGAATCAACATCAGTGGCTGGCCACGACATTGGAAGCTTTCCACTCGACGTTCTCGGAACGCCTGAAGACACTCGACGCGTCGGATTACCAACTGGATGATCCGGACGGGGAGTGACGGTCCGTCGGCATTCTGGCAGGTCTGACATCGTGAGCAACTGATTGGGGCAAGCCCAATCGCCACCGAGTTGACACAGTGTCAAGATTCAGCCGAGCGTGGCAAGGGACATGGATGCGTGTTGACACTGTGTCAAACCCCAGATGATGCCCGCACGGCCACTACCGCCGCGGCCAACGATTCAACGGCGAGCACGAGACGGTCACTCCTGCCGGGCTGCGTATGTGTGCCGCCCGGCCAAGCCGCCCAGTGTCATTTGATCCTGGATCTGATCGTGGGGAATCAGCAGGTACCGCCAGGGCGGTCCGCCGTTCTGCCGGCCGTGGGCGGTGGCGTTTCCGCACCACACGGCCGCGGCGTCAGCCTTGGTGAGGACGAGTTCGTCGGTCATCTCGTTGGCGCGTTTGGGTTCGCAGAGGAACTTGCCGGCGGCCGTCTCGACGACGAAGTCGGGTTCGTACGATGCCACCTGGCTGTAATGGATCTGCAGATCACCCTTGGCGGGCTTGAACCACTTCACCACATCGCCGTCGTTTTCGAGAATGACGGCGAAGCGGCGTTCGGAGTCGGAGTCGAACTTCTGTTGAGGGTACAGGCATTTGCTGAACCCGCCGAAGATCATCGATCGGATCTGGTTGCGTTGGCCGTCGGGGATGGGTGTGCGGAAATTGCGAACGTCCTCATCTGACCCGGCGGTGTAGCTATTCGAACGCAGCGTGCGGAAGCCCTTCGTGACGGACGCCTCATAAGCCGTCGCCGGCTCCTCGAAATGGGCCTGCATTTGCGAATGAATCAAGTTGACCAACGTTTGCTGGTGGTACTGGAGCACATTCTTCACGTCATCGTCGGCAGTCAGGTACGTGCGCAGCCGGGCGACGACTTGGCCGGCCAACTTGTACAGCAACGCGGCGTGGTCGTCATAGCTGATGTCGTTGAAATCGACGAGGCCACGAACGAGGTAATCCTCAAGGCGTTCCTCTTCGACGACACCGGACCCGTCACGAAGCTTGTATTGCAGATTCTCGTGGAGGTGCTGGATCAGGATGTTGTGAGCAACCGGCGGATAGTTGATATTGGAAGTATCGAGATCGAAATCCTTGTACCCGCAGACGACTTCGCCCTTGGACGTAACGACGATCTTCGGGATATCGATCGACATGTCGCAGTACAACCCGGTGGTCTTCTGAACCACTTCAGCCACGTTCACCGGCTCAACTACGCCTTCGAGAAGTCCCTGGGCGGGGCGGACGATTCCCTGAACCTTCTGGACAATCTGCTCTTGAACATGGTCTTCAAGAAGCTGATCGCTGCCCTTGAGAACTTCGAATTGCCTGATGACTTGGAATGTCGCCTGAGCGACCTCCACCTCCTCGGGCTTCTGGAAGAGTGTCGGCGCGGGTCTTGCGACGGGTTCGCCGGGGCCGACCGGTTCGGGTGCTGTGCCGGAGATCGCGTGTTCGAAATGGCTCTTGACCTCGACGGCCTTCCGTCCGGACTCCGGGATATGGACGCCAATAACGATGCCCGTACGGATGATGGAGTTTGGCTCGTTGGCGTGATCGACGATTTCCTGGAACCGGTCGTGCGAGACGATCGTCAGGCGGTCCACCGCAGGCACGCCGACGCGTTTGCCATAGGGAAGGCGAAGGCCGCGGCCGATGGATTGCTCGACGAGGGTGCGGGAGTTGGCGGCGCGTAGCGGGACGATGGTGTACAGATTCGTTACGTCCCAGCCCTCTTTGAGCATGTTGACGTGGATGACGATCTCGACCGGGTTGGCCGGATCCTCGACGGTAAGCAACTGCTTAACGACATCGTCTTTCTCGTCGCCGTGAAGCCTTGAGTGCACCTGGATGACCTTGCCCTTGTAACGGCCCTCGAAGAATTCGTCGCCTTCGATCACCTGCTGCAACGCGTTGGCGTGCTCGGTGTCGGTGGCGACGACCAACATGAACGGTTTGACGAAGAACGTGTCGTTGTTGCGGGCGTACACGTCCAGTTCGACTTTGGTGTTCTCGTGGATGCGGACGCCGTCTTCGAGTTTGACCTTCTCCAGACCTTCCGGCGTGTACGCGTTCGGGTCGAAATTCTCGCGTGTGGCCACGGCCGGTTCCTTGACGAACCCGTCGGTCATCGCCGACGCCAGGGGGTAGCTGTAGATGACGTTCTTGAACGGTTCGGATTGCTGGCCGCGTTCGACTTGGGGCGTGGCGGTCAGTTCGAGGCCGAGGATGGGCTTGAGTTCGTTGATGGCGCGGACGCCGGCGGATGCTCGATACCGGTGCGATTCATCCATGAGCATGACGAGATCATCCAGCCCGGCGAGGTAATCGAAGTAGCTTTGGCCGATGTACTCGCTGAGGCGTTTGATGCGGGGGGCGTTGCCGCCGCGGACTTCGCTGTTGATTTTCGAGATGTTGAAGATGTTGATGTGGCAATCGTCCGGGTTATCGAACAGATGCCCGCGAGCGGCCGCGGCCGATTCGTACGTGTCGCCGGT
The DNA here is from genome assembly GCA_965372365.1 of uncultured bacterium. Lineage (GTDB taxonomy): Bacteria > Planctomycetota > Phycisphaerae > SM23-33 > FEN-1343 > CBDVCA01. The sequence goes on along the minus strand of CBDVCA010000097.1, from coordinate 4,074 downwards.
GATCATTATGGGCGGGTTCATCGCGAACTCGCCGATGCCTCGGAAGACATACTTCGGGGAGTTGGGCGTGAAGTCGGCGATGAGTTTGTTGTAGATCGTCAGGTTGGGGGCCAGAACGAAGAAGTTGCGGATTCCCTGGGACTGGTACAGGTACGTGATGAACGCGCCCATCAGCCGCGTCTTGCCTACGCCGGTGGCGAGGGCGAAACAGAGCGAGGGGAAATCGCGCTCGAAATCCTCGACCGTATCAAATTCGCTCTTGATGGCTTCCAGCGCCGCGGCCACGTCGGCGTCCTTCTGCAACGAAACGATCTCGCACACGCGATGGAGAATCTCCAGCGATTCGCGCTGCGGAGGGCGAAGGCTCAATCGGTTACTGATTGCGTTGACGTGCTGAATCGTCACAGGCTACTCCCCCTTGGGCTTGGAGCCGCGTTTGGCCGCTTGTTCGATCCGCTTGATCTGCTCGGTCGCCTCGACGAAGTCCTGCTCGGCGACTGTCGGTTCGGCCAGCACGCGTTGGTGATACGTCTCGTATTCATCCCGGGCCTTGTCCAGCGCCGCTTGATGACTGACCTTTCCGGCATGGGTCAGGATATCCCGGCCGGTCATTTGAAGAAACTCATCCAATCGTTCAGCCCAATCGGCCATGTGCATCGGCTTGCGGTTCAGCGCCTGCAATTCGGCCAGTTCCAAGTACGCCGTGACCATGCGATTGAGCACGTTAATCTCATCGTCGTCCAGATAGTTCTTGGCGACGCTGATGTCGGTCTTGCGCACCCGGTCACCCGACCAACTGGTCAGTCCCATGTTGGGCTTGTCGGCATCGGCGCGTTGGCTGACGATCTCGGCCGCGGTGTGCCCATGGGACGCCCAGTGCAACTTGTTTTGGACCACTTTGAAGAAGTCCTGGGATACGTCAGCCTTCGGATTGTAGTCGACGCTGGTGGCGTAGATATCCAGCACTTTTCGCCAGAATACCTTCTCCGACGAGCGGATGTCGCGTATCCGGGCCAAAAGCTCATCAAAGTAGCTTGCGCCAAGAGCGCCGGTGTCCTTCAGCCGCCTGTCGTCGAGGGCAAAGCCCTTGACCAGATATTCACGCAGCCGCTCGGTCGCCCATATGCGAAACTGCGTGCCGCGAATACTGTTGACGCGATAGCCGACCGAGATAATCGCATCGAGATTGTAGTGATCCACCTGATAGGTCTTGCCATCAGCGGCAGTTGTTGCATATTTTGCAACAACTGATTCCGGCGACAGCTCGCCCGTCTCGTAAATGTTCTTCAAATGACGACTTACGCCGGATTTGTCCACCTGAAACAACTCCGCCATCTGCTGCTGGGTGAGCCAGATTGTCTCGCCTTGAAGGCGGCATTCGACGCGCGTTCGGTGGTCATCGGTCTGGTAGAGCAGGAACTCACCGCCGGGATTGGCCGGGACGATGTCACTCATGGTCACTCGCCTCCCTTCGGTGCGTCAAACAGCGACGGCGCGCTATCCTTGCCGGCTCCGAACTTCCTGGGCGTCCGCTTCTTGGCGGCCGCGTCCTCCTGGGCGTCGAAATACGCCGGTGGCGCCGCCGGGAGATTGTCGATTTCCAGCGAGTAATCGTCGTGGCCCCATTCGCATTTGTGGAGCACGGCCTTGGGGATCTTCTTGACGGTGAGATTTTCAAACTCGCTCACATTGCACCGGAACGCGCTACAGCAGATCAGCAGCGACCGTTCCGGGCCGACTTCGTCAGAAAGTTTCGTGAGCATATCCCTGGTCAAAAACTGCGTGGTGACGTAGATGAAATCAGTCTCGGTGCTGCGGCCGTGTTGCCAGTATGTCTCGGCGGCGGGGTCGAAATTGAACCCTTCAATCTTGCACATCGCCTCAGCCAGCATCGCCGCGTTGAACTCGGGATTGATGATCGGGTTGCCCCATTCATCATCAACAATCAACGTCGGCCCGACTCGGTAGTAGCGAAAGCCGCCGCCGCCTTTCCAGCCGGCGGACTCAGTGATGCCGCCAGCGTCCTCGCCGTCGATCACTTTCCGCATTCGGGGAATGACGTGCGTGTGGCAATGCTCACCAAGTTCAACCATGATCCAGCGGCGCCCCATCTTGTGGGCAACTGCACCCGTCGTGCCGGAACCGGCGAAGGAATCTATGACCCAGTCACCTTCGTTAGTGGCGATATGGATCACGCGCTCAATAAGTTGCTCAGGCTTTGGGGTCGAGAAAGGCGTTTCCCCGGGAAACAGGGAAGTCAACTGAGCCTTGGCAGCGCCAGTGGTTCGCACCTCGGTGTGCATCCAAATGGAGGACGGCACCAACCCCGCCTGTACTTCGGTCAAGAACTTCTTGACTCGTGGGGCGTTCTTTCCATCCTTACCGAACCATATTCGGTTGTCAGCGACCATCTCGGCGAATCGCTCCTCGGTGTAGAGCCAACATCGTCCGGCTGGCGGGTCGATAGCCCGTCCCGAAGGAGTCGTGATGGTGAAGAATTGGGCCTGTCGCCGCCCCTTCTCGGCCTTTGCGTGCGCTGGAAGCGACGCCCAATCACCACGAGGGTCGTTGTCCGGATTCGAGTAGCGAGCCAACTGTGCCTCGGAGGCTGGCAGCGGATTGCGTACTGTTTGCCACTTCAAGCGGTCTTTGGCGAATACCAAGATGTTGTCATGCACGGTTGAGATATCCGTACGGTTCTCCCGCGTATGAGTCTTCTGCCAGATGATGTTCGCAACAAAGTTCGCTCGGCCGAAAATCTCATCGAGCACGACCTTGGCATATGCATGTTCGTTGTCGTCCAAGTTCACCCAGATCGACCCGTCCTGCGTCAGCAGTCGTCGCAAGATTTCCAGCCGGTCACGCATCAGAGACAACCACAAGGAGTGCTCGACGCCATCATCATAATGCGTGAATGCTGACCCCGTGTTGTATGGTGGATCAATGTAAATACATTTGACCTTGCCGGCGAATTCTTGTTCGAGAGCTTTGAGTGCGAGGAGGTTGTCGCCGAAGATCAGCCGGTTGTCGAAGATGTCGTTGTCGCTGACGCGGTGCGGCGCGTGATACGACTTCTCCGGATCCTCAATGAGAATCCGCGGCTCCAACTTCGGCCGATTCTCCTTCCCGATCCACGTCAGTTCCAACCGTGTATTCTTCTTTGCCATATAGCCATCCGAAGTGGGTATTCCCACTGTCATTAGAATAGGTCTTGCTGCCCTGTCCGCCGGTGGCGGTCATGCACACGAGTGACGGTGCAGGGCTGCTTGTTCATATGCGTGCGTGTAACAGGATCGTACTCCTGCGTACGCCACAGGTCCACACTTTCGTCATCTCACAGAACCTCCCACCTGAGGGCAAAGATGGGCACAATCCCCCTGCTCTGCTTGAGTTGCTTCTCGATGTTGGAAATCAAGCTCTCACGTTGCGTATCAATGGCGTCCTGGGCGTCGAACAGTTCGCGGCGTTTGGTGGTGCGGCGGCGTTCGAGGTCGCGGACTTGTTTCTGGTGGGCGAGTTTGTCTTGTGGGCCATTGTCTTGTTGGCCGCGGGGTTGTTCGCCAGCCGCGTTCGGGAGCGGTGGACATTCCGCATGCGATGGGACTCGTCGATAGCGACGGCGCCCCAGGGGACGAAGCCGATTTCGGCGATTTTGGCCGCCGCGAAGTGGTACGAGCAGATGACGATCTTGTCGGACTGGTCGAACGGATTCACCTGGCCGTCACGCTTGAGCTGATTGAACACTTTGGAATCGAGAATGACCGACGGCAGGAAGAACTTTTCGTCCAGTTCCTGCTGCCATTGTTTGCGGAGCATGGCGGGAAACCCGGGACAGTCACCTATTTGGGGGGAAACCCGGGGAAACCCGCAGGTTCGGCGGGCGGCATACTTATTCGTCGAGCGAATCCGGCTGGCTGAATTGGGCATACCTCTGAAACGCGCCATTAGAGTGAAGGGGGGGATGCCGCGGGGCGGCATAGAGAGGAGAACGGAGAGAGTAGAAAGGAGAAACGGACTGGTGTCTTGTCCTGAAATAGGTTGTCACGTGAGTGAAGCCCTTTTTAGGAGAATGTC
>CBDVCA010000096.1:0-12051 GCA_965372365.1 uncultured bacterium | reverse complement strand
CCATAAGACAGCCGGATCATCGCAGGTGAATGGACAGGCGAAGATCGCCCCCGAATCGAGGCGGCGCCGAGCAGGTCCGCTCGACGGTTATTGACAGACGCGCCCTTGCGGGGGGCTCACTCTCATGCGGATTCCTCAATCTCCATAGCGTCCGTTGCTTCGGGGACGGGCGCCTCGTCTCGCCGCGGCGAGACTCCCGAGCCAGTCCCCTGCGCGGGGGGCGGTGCGTTGGGTTTGTTGGCGTCGTCAGCCCCTGGAAGGGGCGTTTGTCAGTAGCCTCGGGCGCGAGCCCGTGGTCATCGGGGTCGACCGAAGGCCAGAGCCCTGTAGGGGGCGACTGATCGTACTCGGCGTGCGGTCGCAGTTCAGTCGCCCCCTGCGGGGGCTCAATGCCAAGGGGTGTCTCCGGTCCACGGGCTCGCGCCCGAGGCTACTGACAGACGCCCCCTGCGGGGGCTACCTCTCGTGCGAATTGCTCAACATAGCGGGAAGGACCGGCCCCGGCGACCTTCCCGGCACGGATACCTCTGGAACGCGCCATTAGGGTGAAGGGGGATGCGGCTACGCCGCATAGAGAGGAGAAGAGAGAGAGTAGAGAGGAGAACGGCAAGGAAATCAAACGAACCCAAAGTGGGAGAATTCGGAGTATGGGACGTTGCGGGGGCGGCTTCGGGCGCGCGATCCTCCGGGGCGAGTTCTCTGCGTGGGGGGCGTTGCGGGGTCGGCTTCGGGTACAGGCACCTTGGCTCGCAACGGCGAGCCTCCGGAGCCAGTCCCCTACGCGGGGGCGGTGTGTCTGCCGCCGTTCGTCGTTCGCTGTCGCCGTTCGTCGTCGCCGTTCGCTGTCGTCGTTGCCGTACCTGAAGCCTGAGGTCCGAAGCCTGAAGCCTGCCGTTCTCACGCTTTCGTCAGCGTGAACGTCGTGATCTCGGGGCGCTTGTTGAGATTGAGGCGTCGTGCGTAGGAGAGGCCGCGGTTGACGTAGAGGTGGGCGGCGCCGAGGGGGTAGTAGCCACCGGCGTAGAGTTTGCTTTCGACGGGGAAGACGGCGTCTCGGATTCGGTTTTCGCCGTGGGCGTTGCCGTGGGTGTGGCCGGCGAGGACCCAGTGGGCGCCGCGGCCGGCGAGGTCGCAGGCGGTGTCGGGGTTGTGGCTGAGGGCGATGGTGGGTAGGTGCGGGTCGGCGGCGGCGAAGGCGGCGGCGGCGTTGTAGCGGGGCGACCAGAGGTCTTCGAGGCCGACGAACTGGAGGGCGTGGCCGCCGACGGTGAAGATCGCGTGCTGGTTGCGAAGCATGTGGACGCCGGCGTCGAAGAGGCGGCGGTGGAGGTACTCGGCGAGCTGGCGCATATGCCCGCGGCCGTTGGGTGCGTAGATGCCGTAGTCGTGGTTGCCGGGGCAGGCGACCTTGGCGATCGAGGTGGGCAGTTCGCCGAGCAGTTCGGCGACGCGGCGTGCGTGCGATGTCCCGCCGGTGATGAGGTCGCCGGTGACGGCCAGGAAATCCGGCTCGCGGCCGGCGACGTGGTCGAGCAGTTGGCGGAGATACCGCTCCAACACCAAGGGCGAACAGTGCAGGTCGGAGATGTGGACGAGGCGCTTGCCGACGAAGACGTCCGGCAGGTTCGGCAGCGGCATGTCCATATCGGTGAACCGGATCCACGACGGGCAGATTCGCCCCGGGTACAGCCCCCCCAGCGATACGCTCCCCGACAGCGACCAGTACGCACGCTTAAGCCTGCGGAAACGACGAACCGGAGATTTCGGGTGGGTAGCCAGTACCTGGTTCACGAGCCTACTGTCCTCATATACTCTGTCGGCCGTATCGGGGGGAGCGACAACATCGCACATTATACGGCAATGGGGGGGCGTGGGGTCGATAAAATACCGATGGCGTCGGGCGGAAGTTCTATCGCTCCGTACCATCCTTCTACGCCGGCGGTTCGCCCTGGTCGCGGAAGAGCGTGGGCAGGCTCTGGATCAGGGCGGTGGGCTTGTAGAGACATTCCATCTCGCCGCGGCAGTTGTACCAGCAGTCGGTGCAGCGGTTCCGCCGGGCGGCGGCTTCGAGGCGGTCGTGGATGACGCGGAAGTGGTCGCGGTACAGGTTGGCCACCGGGTGGGCCATGTTCTCGACGCAGATGGCGATGTCGCCGATCGAATCGATATTGAAAAACGCCCTCCCGGCGCGGCAGCCGGGGACGCCGCCGGCGAGGAAATCGTCGAACCGGCTCAGGTAGTACGGATTGGACAAGAAGTTAGGGTACCTCTTCCTAAGTTCAAGGAGCCTTGGGCTGACCGGCCCGTTTGCGGTCGCGCTCTGGTAGCGGCGGCTGTTGGTCTTGCGGAAGCCGTAGCACTGGACCATGAAGTAGGCTCCCCTGGCGGCGGCCATTTGGATCAGCGGCTCGATGTGGTCGAGGTTGTCATCCATCAGTACGGCCATTACGTTGACCCGCTGGAAGCGGTGGACACGCGCAGCAGCGAGCATGTCGACGGCTCGCCAGGCTTGTCGCCAGGCGCCCGGTGAGCCGCGACGGGCGTCGTGGCGGGCGGGGTCGGCGTAGTCGATACTTACCGACGCCCCCCACAGCCCGGCCCGCATCATGGCCGCGGCGTTGTCGGCGGTGACGAACCAGCCGTTGGTGGTGACGAACGGGAAATGATAGCGGGCGACCGCGGCCACCAGGTCGGGAAGATCGTCCCTCAGAAAGGGCTCGCCGCCGGCGAGGGAGACGAACAGCGACCCGAAGCTGGCCAATCGTCGGGCGCCCAGTTCGTACTGATCGACGCTCGGCTCCGGCAGAGCGCCGAGCGGTTCGCACCAGTAGTGGCAGAATTTGCAGCGGAAGTTGCATCGGTAGGTCACCTGCCAGCCGCACCAGACGGGGTGGCCGGAGAGGTACGATCTGAGCAGCCGCCATTTTTTGGTTGTCGACTGAATCACCCGATGGCCCTCCCCGGGGGCTCCCGGCGTCCCGCACGCGAGGCGATACCCCTGCTCAGCAATCATACGCACGCGGCTTGAATATCGACTATCCAACGAAGCGTGAACGGCGAATATCGAATATCCAACACGGAATTTCCAATATCCAAGTAACGGCAACGGCAAACAGCTAACAGCAGACGACAATGGCAATTCGGCGTCCCTGGGGGATGGCCGATGGCTGTTGCCGTTGGTTGTTTCCGTTACTTGGACATTGGAAATTTCGTGTTGGATATTCGATATTCGCCGTTCACGCTTCCGTGTTGGCTATTCGATATTCGCCGTTCTACCTAAGTTGGCCGAGCAGATTCTTGAGGAAGCCCTGTAGCACCTTGACGGGGATGGCGTCGAGGGTCGGCTCGATGGTGCGGCCGCTGAGGAAGTCGTCGACGGCCTGGAGGTTGACGGCCTCGAATCTGTCGAGCCGGTCGACGTGGGTCTGGGCTCGTTCGAGATTGCCGGCGGCCATGTCGAGGCAGTAGTTGACGATAAGGTGATGGAGATCGGCCGGCTTGACGTCTTCGCCGGTCTGCTCCGATAGTCGCGGGCCGATCTCGCCGAACGAGGTCTCCGACCGCAGATCGCGTTCGGCGTCGAAGAGGCTGGAGATCTCCTGCTTGCGGATCCGCTCTTCATGCTCGTCCAACGGGGCGAGGTCGAACTCCTTTTCGGTCTTGGCGGCGGGAATGTAGTTGCTTCCCTCGCAGTAGGGGCATTTGCCCCTTCGGCCGCCGGCTTGGTCGGGGGCTTCCACCAGTTTTCCGCAACTTCCGCAATGAAATCGAATCGTCATGTTTCTCTCCCCGTCAATCGCCCATCGCTTTAATAACCAAACGCTTACGCCGCTGTCCGTCGAACTCGGCGTAGAAAATCTGCTGCCAGGGCCCAAGGTCGAGGTCGCCTTCGGTGATCGGGACGATCACTTCGTGGTGGACCAGCATACTCTTGAGGTGCGAGTCGCCGTTGGTTTCGCCGGTGTGGTGGTGGCGGTAGTCGTGGCGGAAGGGGGCGAGTTCTTCGAGCCAGTCGTCGATATCGGCCAGCAGGCCGTTTTCGGCGTCGTTGACGAAGACCCCGGCGGTGATGTGCATCGCCGAGACGAGCACCATCCCTTCAGCGATGCCGCTGGCGGCGACCACCGCGGCGACCTCGCTTGTAATATTGACATATTCGCGGTGTTTATCGGTATTGAACCACAGGTACTCGGTGCTCGTCTTCATCGGCGTCTCCTTATCGCCTGGCCAGCATTCGCTGGATCCATCCGGCGATCATCACCACAGCCGCGGCCGCCACAATCCACGGCAGCAGCACCACGAAGGCCGTCAGCATCAGGGCCAATATCGTCAACGCCGCCAGAAGAATTGTCGCCACAGCCAGCAGGCCTTTGAGCCGCACGCCGCGTCCGAGGCGCACCATCCGGACGCGCCGGGGACCGTCGGCGGGGCCGCTGCGGGCGTGGGGGTCGTCCACGCGATGCACCGAGACGTGCTCGATAACTTCGGCGTCGCGATCGTCGTTCGAATGTGGCGGGTTTGTGGTCATGGGCCTCAGTCCGTACAATACCGGCCTTGCCGGGCGGAGACAAGGCTTGGGCCGCCGCCTATTATATACTGAAGGATCCTGTGAATGCGAATCTTACGTAGCGACATCGCCGAGCGATTGTTACCGTTTACCCAGCACCCGGCGCAGTATTGCGGGCTCGAGCACAACCGCCGCTGTGGCGACGTCAACGAAGCCGACGTCACCGTCGCCTTGGCGTTCCCCGACGCCTACGAGGTGGGGATCAGCCACCTGGGGAGCCAGATTCTCTATTCGGTGCTCAACGATATCGACGGCGTCGCCTGCGATCGCAGCTACTGCCCGCTCCCCGACGCCGAGGCGAGGATGCGGTCCGAGCGGCTGGAAATGTTCGGGTGGGAATCGCGAGCAGCGCTGCGGGATTTCGATATCCTCGGCTTCAGCCTCTCCTACGAGATGGTTCTGACCAACATGCTGACGATGCTCGATCTGGCCCGTATCCCGCTGCACGCCGACCGGCGGAGCGGGGCCGACCCGATCATCGTCGTCGGGGGCTGTCAGGCCGATGCGCCCGAGATTATGGCCGACTTCATCGATCTGGCCCTGATCGGCGACGGCGAGCAGTCGCTGGCGGCCTTGGTCGAACTGGTTCGCCGGATGAAGCTCGCCGGGGCGGGGCGGGACGAGATGATTCTCGAAGCCGCCAGAACGATCCCGTCGGCCTACGCCCCTTCGCTGTGGGAGCCGATCTACAACGCCGACGGCGCCCTGGCGTCGCTGCGCCCGACGCGGGACGACCTGCCCGGCGTGATCGGGCGGGGCCACGTGGCGCTGTGCGATTCCCCGGCGATGACGCAACCGCTGGTTCCGGCCACGCGGGGGGTGTTCGATCGAATCAGCCTGGAGATCATGCGAGGCTGTCCGCACCATTGCCGGTTCTGCCACGCCGGGGCGACCAAGACGCCGTTGCGGTTCCGATCGGTCGACGAGATTATCCGGATCGCCCAGGCGTCGATCGACAGCACCGGCTATCGCGAGATCAGCCTGCTGAGCCTGTCGACGGGCGATTACCCGGACCTGCCCGAACTGATGGCCCGGCTGAACGAGCGTTTCGCCCCCCAACACGTGTCGATCGCCGTCCCGTCGCTTCGTGTGGACAAGCAACTGGCGCATCTGCCGTGGCAACTGAACAAGGTCCGCAAGGGCGGCATGACCATGGCCGCCGAGGTGGGTACAGACCGTCTTCGCCGGGCCATTCGCAAGCGGGTGACCAACGAGGACCTGCTGGCCGGCGTGACGGCCGCGTATGGGGCGGGGTGGAAGAGCGTGAAGGTGTATTTCATGGCGGGCTTTCCCGGCGAGACCGACGAAGATATCGACGCAATCGTGCGGCTGTGCAAGGAGATGTCGCTGGCCCGCAAGGGCGTCGACGGCCACAAAGGCGGCGTCACGGCCTCGATCAGTTGGTTCGTTCCCAAGCCCCACACCGCCATGCAATGGGCCTCGCGCCCCGGGGCGGAGTACTACTGGGACGTTCGCAATCGGCTGATCGACCGAACGCGGCGCAGCCCCGTGCGTGTGAAATGCCACCACATCGAACGCAGCATCCTGGAAGCGGCCATGGCCCGCGGCGACCGGCGGATCGGACGAGTGATCGAGAACGCCTGGCGAGCCGGAGCCCGGTTCGACGGATGGCGCGAGTATTTCGACCATGAAATCTGGTTCCAAGCGTTCGCGGCCGCCGGGCTGGATATCGATTTCTACGCCAGTCGCCAAAGGCCCGTGACCGAGCTGCTGCCCTGGGACCACGTGGCCGGGCCGCGGACGCGAGAATCACTGGCCAACGGGTGGGACGAGTACCGCCGGATCGTCGAAGGGGGGTAGATCGACCGGAGGCGGAGGTCTATAATGGGTCGTGGCGTTTTTCGTTACTAGCCCCCTGCAGTGCAGGGGGTGGCCGGGACGGGGATGCGCTCGCTGTGGTTGTGGTGCTGATCGGCGGGACGCGGCGGTTGGAGCCGTGGATTGTGGATCTGTACGTCCTTCGACCCCCCGCACTGCGGGGGGCTAGTAACGGCGGGCGATTATCAAAGGTTCGATGATGATGGGGCATTCTCGATAGCTGGAGCTGACATGGAATACCTGCCGCTGACCATGATTCGTGAGAACATGAGCGCCGCGCCCAAGGGCGGCCTTCCCGACGGCTACAGCGTACGGGCGTTCGGCGAAGGCGACGACGCCACGTGGGTGCGGGTGTGGCGGGCGGCCGAACCGTTCCTGACGATCGACGCCGAAACGTTCCGCCACGAGTTCGGCGACAATCTGCCGGCGATGACGCGTCGCTGCCTGTTTCTGGTCGCTCCCGACGGATCCGACGTCGGGACCGTAACCTGCTGGTACGAGAGGAAGTACCGCGGCAAGCCGTGGGGCCGCATCCACTGGCTCGCCATCACACCCGACCACCAGGGCAAGGGGCTGGCCAAGCCCTTCATGGTCGAGGCCATGGCCCAGATGGCCAAACTCGGCCATCGCCGAGCCATGCTGGGTACGCAGACCCCGCGTCTGGGGGCCATCAAGACCTACCTCAACTGCGGTTTCAAGCCCGACATGACCGCCACCGACGACGCCAAACGCGCCTGGAAACTCGTCAAAGACGCCATCGGCCCCCACAGGAATCTCAAGGGCTTTCGTTGAGCGTCGCCGGGAAGGCTGAATTCCACGATCTCTAATTCGCCCGTTTGGCCCCGTTCGGGATAAACGGTCCGCAATCTCACCATCCTCTTGTCGGGGTCGGTCCGGTCACCTATCATCTGTGGCGCTGAACGTGCGGCCACAGTGAGTCCATTGTCGTGACCATGAGTGAAAAAACCCCACAACTCGATACGCCGGCGATGCGGCAGTACCGGCAGTTCAAGGAGCAGTACCCCGAGTACATGCTGCTGTTCCGCATGGGCGATTTCTACGAGATGTTCTACGACGACGCCAAGGAGGCGTCGCGTGTGCTGGGGCTGACGCTCACGTCGCGTTCCAAAGGCCCGACCGCCGTGCCGCTGGCGGGGATTCCGTATCATGCGTTGGATAACTACATGGCCAAACTGGTGGCCGCGGGGGTACGGGTGGCCATCTGCGAGCAGGTGGAAGACCCGAAGCAGGCCAAGGGTCTGGTCAAGCGCGAGGTCACTCGGCTGGTCACCCCCGGAACGCTCACCGATGAGACGCTGCTCGATCAGCGCGAGGGCAACTACTTGGCCGCGGCGTTCCCGGCCGGCAAGGCCAAGGGCGATTCCGAGGAGCAGGTGGGTCTGGCGTGGGTGGAGCTATCGAGCGGGGCGTTTCTGATGATGGATACGCCGGCGGCGTTGTTCATGGACGAACTGACGCGGATTCGCCCGGCCGAGGTCCTGCTCCCCGACGGCAGCGAACTGGATACGCCGGAGTTCGCCGCGAATCTCAGGCGGTGCGTCGGCGCGCCGTGCGTGAGCCGCGCCCCATGGGCGTTCGAGGCGCGGGCGGCCACCGAATTGCTGCACAAGCAGTTCGACGTGAACACGTTGGCCGGGTTCGGCGTGGCGGAGTACACCCCGGCGATCTCCGCGGCCGGGGCGATTCTCGACTACCTCAACGAGACGCAGAAGACCGCCATCGGCCACATCCGCCAGCTTCGAACGGTCGATCGCAGCGACTTCATGGTCCTCGACGGCGTCACTCTCCGTTCGCTGGAGATTAAGCGAACGCTTCGGGCGAATCAGCGTTCCGGGAGCCTGCTGGCGTGCATCGACGCGACGCGAACCGGCATGGGCGCGAGGCTGCTGGAGAACTGGATCACCTTCCCGCTGAAACGATACAGCCAGATCGTCGACCGCCAGGACGCGATCGAAGAACTCACCGAACACCGCCACGCCGCCGACGCGATCGGCGAGTTGCTGGCCGGGTGCGCCCAGATCGACCGGGTCACGGCCAATATCGCCTTGGGGCGGGTCCGTCCGAGGGAGTTGGTGAACTTGGGGCGGACGCTGCGGATCCTGCCGCGGGTGTATGAACGGGTCGCCGCTCGCGAGGCGGATCTGCTGGTGGAGCGGCGTGAGCATCTGCTGGGGCTCGACGAGCCGGCCGAACTGATCGGCCGGGCGATCGACCCGGATTGCCCCAGCGTGCTGCGCGACGGCGGGGTGATCGCCGGCGGATACGATGAAGAACTCGACCGGCTGCGACGGATCGGCTCCGACGGCAAGAGCTGGCTGGCCGCGTACCAGGCGGAGCAGGTCGCCCGGACCGGGATTTCGTCGCTGCGTGTGGGTTTCAACAAGGTGTTCGGGTACTACCTGGAGGTGACCCACGCCCACGCCGACAAGGTTCCGGCCGATTTCGTTCGCAAGCAGACGCTCAAGAACGCCGAGCGGTACATCACCGACGAATTGAAGCGGTACGAGAGCGAGGTGCTGACCGCCGCCGAGCGCGCCAAGGGTCTCGAAGCCCGGATGTACGAGGATATCCGTCAGCAGTTGTGTCGGTACGTGCCCGTGCTCCAGCAGGCGGCCGCCGCGGTGGCGCTGCTGGATGTGCTGGTGTCGCTGGCCGAGTTGGCCGTCCGCCGGCGGTGGGTGCGTCCGGTGATTACTCAGGACAATATTCTGGAAATCGTCGAGGGCCGCCATCCGGTGCTGGATGAACAACTCGCCGATCAGTTCGTGCCGAACGACATAACGCTGGGCGCGACGAAGGACCGCATGATGATTATCACCGGCCCGAACATGGCCGGCAAGAGCACCTACATTCGTCAGAACGCGATTCTGGTGCTGCTGGCCCAGACCGGCAGTTTCATTCCCGCCGAGCGGGCGACGATCGGACTGGTGGATCGGATCTTCACCCGGGTGGGCGCCGCCGACGAATTGACCGCCGGGCTCAGCACGTTCATGGTCGAGATGGTCGAGACGGCCAACATTATCAACAACGCCACCCGTCGCAGCCTGGTGATTCTGGATGAAGTGGGGCGGGGCACCTCCACCTACGACGGGCTGGCCCTGGCGTGGTCGATTACCGAGCACCTGGCCGTCAACGTCGGCTGTCGGACGCTGTTCGCCACCCATTACCACGAACTGACCGAACTGGCCGGGAAGCTCAAGGGCGTCAAGAACCTCAACGTGGCCGTACGCGAATGGGACGACAAGGTGGTGTTCCTGCATAAGATCATTGAAGGCGGAACCGATCACAGCTACGGGGTTTACGTCGCACGCCTGGCCGGGGTGCCCGGGGCCGTCATCGACCGGGCCGCGTCGCTGCTGCCCAAGCTGCAGGCGCATCTGGCCGAGGGCCTCGACATGCCGGCCCTGGCGGCCAAGGCCCTCCGTGATACGAGCCAATTGGCCCTGTTTGGCCCCGACAACCCGGCCGCACGAGCCGCGGCTGCCCTTCGCCAGGCCAATCTGGACACGATGACCCCCATGGACGCGATGGACCTGCTGAGGAAGCTCAAGAGCGAGTTGTAGTATCGCTTGTATCCAGGTTCAGGCGATCGATTCTCGCTTTTTGCTGCGGGATTGTCCTATCGCAACGAGTGTCGCATACGAGGATTCGGTGTGAAGGCCGTTGCTGTCAGCCCCAACGGGGCGGAGGCGTTTAGTTAGCCCGCCGCGGCGGGAGAATGGCTCACATGAGTTTCAAAGCCCCAACGGGGCGGCGCGAAGAACGCACACGGTGATTCTGTCGCCCCGCCGGGGCTCGCCGCGCGGGGTGGCCGGAGTACCCCGCCGCTCACGCAGCGGGCTACAAATCTGCCGGCCCTGCGGGCCTCAACAGCATCCGCTGAACAGGCTCGCCGCTTCATGAACTCCCCATCCATCGCAGATGAACCCACAAGAAAGCCGCGTTCGATCGGTAGGGCGTCGAACGCGGCTGGTGTAGGTTGGGTGTTTGCGGGTCTCGCTACGCGGCCTTGACCTTGGGCTTGGCCAGGTCGAGTGTCGGGTGGGCGTCCAGTTCGATGTTTTCGCCGAGGCCGAGGCGGCGGCGATTGTTGGCGAGGGCCTGGTCGTAGGCCTTTTCGGTTTCGGTGGCGATGGCGTCCCAGGAGAATTCGGTGCGGGCTCGCCGTTGGCCGGCTGCGCCCATTTTGCGGGCGTGCTCGAAGTTGCGGAAGGTCTCGATAATGCCCCAGCGGACACTCTCGGCGTGGTCGTACACCTTCAGTCCGTCGGAGCCGTGGTTGACGAATTCGGCGGGGCCGCCGTTGTGGGTGACGACGACGGGCTTGCCGGCCGCCCAGGCTTCGAGGATGACGATGCCGAACGGTTCGTTGCGACTGGGAACGCAGACCATGTCGGTGGCCTTGAACAGGTTGGTCAACTCGTGGCCGCGACGGTAGCCGGCGAAACGCACGGCGTGGGATACGCCCAGGTCGCCGACGCGGGCCTGGAGCCCCGACCGCATGCCGCCGTCGCCGGCGAAGACGAACTTGGCGCCGGGATGCACGCTGAGGATTTCGGGGATCGACTCGACGAGGACGTCGGGGCCCTTCTGCCAGGCCAGTCGGCCGGCGAACAGGACCATCGGGTCGTAGCAGCCGACATCGTACTTGGCTCGCTCATGCTTGACGTCGATGGCGCCGCCGAAGCGTTCGGCGTGGACGCCGTTGTAGATGGGGACGACTTTCTCTTGGGGCATCTGGTACAGATTGCGGTACTCGCGACCGACGACGCCGCTGACGGCGATGGTGATGTCGGAGCAGAATCCGCCTTCCCATTCCATATCGCGAATGGTGCGGCTGTCGCCGTCGTGGTTCTGGTTGCCACAGCGGCCGTATTCGGTGGAATGGATGGTGAAGACGCAGGCGGCGTTGTGATCGTTCCGCGCCTGGACGAGGGCCTTGGCGGCCAGCCAGTCATGCCCGTGAACCAGATCGAACGGACCGGTCTTGCGGGCGACTTCGTTCATGTGCCAAGCGAACGAATCGCACATGTTGTTGATCTCGGCGATGAAATTGCTGTCGAGCTCGAACGGGCAGCGATGGTAATGCACCCCCGATTCGATCGAGTGGGGCGGCTGGCCTTCGCCCATTCGGGTGAAGACGTGAACCTCGTGGTCGCGGCGGGCGAGAGCATCGGAGAGTTCGCTGACGTGTGCGGCCACTCCACCGACGTGGATGGAGTGCATCGTTTCCCACGAGAACATAGCAATTCGCATCGAATGGTCCCTTGTACTGGACGCCTCGGGTGAGTGGAAGGTCAGCCTGATGGGCCAACGGGCAGCAGGGCTTACTGCCGTTTAGGTAACTTCCGTTCCCTACGTATATTACAATCGGCTATCGGCGGGCGGACTTTAGCCGTCGCGGAGGATTTTCGTGAAATTCCATACTGCTGCCCCCCGGAATCCCTATATTCCGCCCGATAGTCAGGATTCGCAGAGACTTCCCCCGGCAGAAGTGTGGCGAGACGGTCGGATGCTCATAACGGCTTGGGAACGCAGGAAGATAGGATCGTGAACTGCTTTAGTATTCTGCCCCAGGGAAGAAGTTGGTTCATGACGGATCATCGGGGAGTTCTCACGGCCGG
>CBDVCA010000095.1:0-12423 GCA_965372365.1 uncultured bacterium | reverse complement strand
ACATACCAGGACGTAGAACGAAAAGTGACAACTGGAAACCAGGACTTGACATGGCAGACAAGAAATCAAACGAACCCAAACTAGGAGAATTCGGAGTTTGAGGGCCAATGGAAACCGGGGGACACCCAGGGCAATCCCCTATTTCTGCCTGCTGATTGATTGTGTGGTGGGGTAAGGCTGTGGGCAAAGGGGTCGGAATCTTGTGATTGGTCGGAGGCGGTGTTCGGGGCGTTCGGGCGCGGGTGGTGTCGGTAGGCTGACGCGATTGTGAGTTCACGTGGGCTCAAGTTGCTGCAGTGGCGGCGAGACTCTTGGCGGTGGGGCTGTTACAATGCGGGCATGGGTCAAGCGGATACGACATATGTGAGCCGGGCGGGATTGAAACTGGCCGCGGCGTTGGATGCGGTGGGGCTTTCGGTGGCGGGGATGGTGTGCGCCGATCTGGGGTGCAACGTGGGGGGGTTTACCGATTGCTTGCTGCGACGCGGAGCCGCGAGGGTTGTGGCGGTCGATACCGGGTACGGGGCGCTGGCGTGGAAACTCCGTACCGATGAGCGGGTTGTGGTGATGGAACGCACCAACGCCCTGCACGTCGAGCCGACCGAGCCGGTCGACCTTGTGGTTATCGACGTTGCGTGGACCCCCCAGCGGCTCATCCTGCCGGCGGCCCGGCGCTGGCTGAAGCCCGAGGGGCAGGTGCTGACGTTGCTGAAGCCTCACTACGAAGCCGCGGCCGCCGATCGGGGCCGGCGAAAGGGCGGTCGTAAGAAGCACGTGCTCACGCCGGAGGAGGCCAAGGGCCAGTGCCTGGCGACCTGCACGGAACTGGCCGGGCTCGGTTGGCGGATTCTCGCCGTGGTCACCTCGCCGGTGCTCGGGGGGCACGGCAACACCGAGTTCGTGCTGTGGGCCGAGCCGGAGGCTTGACGAACGCCTCCGGGGCGCTTACATATCGACGTATGGCATAGTCAATCGACGGTCGTCTCTTGTTGGGGAGTGTACTCATGGGTATGGGCAGAATTGTCGCGACGTGCTTCATCGTTCCGCGGGATCTTATCGCTGGCGGGCTGGTCAGGCTGGGGGTGACCCCCAACGCGTTGACGGTTACCGGGCTTGGCTTCATGCTGGCCGCCGGCGTGTTCTTTGCGATGGGGGCCGGCGACCGATTCACCGGGACGGGGTTGTGGGGCGACTTCCTCTCACGTCACAATCCGTCCATGATCGGCCTGTCGGCGTGGAACTTGTGGGCGGCCGCGGCTATCTTCTGCTGCGCCGCCTGCGACATGCTCGACGGCGCGGTCGCGCGGGTCGGCAATCTGCATTCGGTCTTCGGGGGGTTCCTCGATAGTACGGTCGATCGGTTCAGCGATTTCGGCCTCTACGCCGGCATCGCCGTCTACTACGCGTGGCGGGGCCATGTGACGTTCACGCTCCTGGCGATTGTGAGCATCTGCAACGGGTTCGCCATCAGCTATTCGCGGGCTCGGGCCGAGGATATCATCGATCGATGTCGGGTGGGGTTCTGGCAACGCGGCGAGCGAACGGCCGCGATTCTCATCAGCGCCCTGGCGTTCAACATTCCGGCGTTGCTGTACCAGCAGGCGATCAGCCCGGCGTTCACCGTCTGGCGGCGAATCCGCTGGACGTGGGACGTGACCTGTGGCCGGACGCCGGCCGAGAATCCCCAAGACGGTACGTGGTACGACCGCATTCAGCCTTGGCGATACCCCAGGATGAGCCTGCCGTACGACCTCATCACCGGCTTCAATATACTGTTCCTTATTTTCGCCCCCATTCCGCAGTGGGACCTGATACGGCTATGCGTCGAGCGTTGAGGGCCGCTCGTCAATCGTCGCTCAACTCGCCTCGCATGGCCAGGGCCGTCGCGGCGGTGATCTTTACTTTCACCAGTCGGCCGATCCACTCCAGCGGCGCATCGAACGCGACGATATGGTCGCCCCGGGTGCGGCCTTGAAGTTGCACCATGCCGCCGGGGGGCGGGGTGGGCTGCTTGGCGGCGCGGGGGCTCTTGCCTGCGGCGAGAACCTGTTGAGTCGTGCCGATCATCGCCAGGTGATGCGCTTCGCTTACCTCGTTCTGGACGGCCAGCAGTTGGTTATTGCGACGCTTCTTCACGTCGGTCGGCACGTCGTCGGCGAGATTGGCGGCCGCGGCGGTCCCTTCGCGGGGGCTGTACTTGAAGATGAAGCTGTTCTTGTAGCCCACGCGGCGGATCAACTCGCACGAGGCGTCGAAGTCCTGGTCGCTTTCGCCGGGGAACCCCACGATGAAATCGCCGGCGATGGCGATGCCGCCGACCACGGCTTTGGCCTCGTCGATCAGGTCGAGGTACTCGGCGACGGTGTACTTGCGGTTCATCGCCTTGAGCATTCGATCGCTGCCGGATTGGGCGGGGATGTGCAGGTACTCGCACACCTTGGGCAGGTCGCGCATCGCCCGCAGAATGCGACGATCGAAGCTTCCGGGGTAGTTGGTCACGAAGCGGATCCGGTCGACGCCGACGATGGGGTCG
Organism: uncultured bacterium; assembly: GCA_965372365.1. GTDB lineage: Bacteria > Planctomycetota > Phycisphaerae > SM23-33 > FEN-1343 > CBDVCA01. The sequence goes on along the minus strand of CBDVCA010000095.1, from coordinate 9,890 downwards.
AGCCGAGTGAGCAGATCGGCCAGTCCGGCGACGGCCTCGCCGTCGGTGTGGCGATAGTTGCTCACGGTCTGACCGAGCAGCGTGATTTCGGTGCACCCGCCGTCGGCGAGGCGGCGGACCTCCTCGACGATCTTGTCCGGATCGCGGCTTTGCTCGCTGCCGCGAACGTACGGGACGATGCAATAGGTGCAGAAGTTGTCGCATCCGCGTTGTATGCGAACGTAAGCCTGTGAATTGCCAGAGGTTGCCCCCGATCGCGACATGTCGAACGCTTCCAGTCGTCGATTGGCCTTCTCGTCTTCGTCCGGCGACCGCTGCGGCCGCGGGGGCGCCACCGCCAGTTGCTTGCCGCCGCCGGCAGCGACCTGCTCGACCATTTCGACCAGCCGATCGATCTCGCTGGGGCCGCAGACGATGTCGACGCCGCCGAATTTCGCGATCAGTTCGGCTCCCTGCCGCTGGGCCATGCAGCCCAGGACGCCGATAATCAACTCTTTGTTATTAAGTCGCTTATGCTTCTGTTGCTCGCCCAGGCGGCTATAGACCTTCTCCTCGGCATGCCCCCTTACGCTGCAGGTGTTGTACAGCACCACCTCGGCCGCGGCCGCCTCGGCGACGATCTCGTGCCCGGCGGCGCGCAGTTGCCCCAGCACGAGCTCGCTGTCGAGCTTATTCATCTGGCAGCCCATCGTTTCCAGGAAGATTCGCATCGTATGGCGGTACGCCGGTCCTCCAACGTCGTCAAAGACCGCACAGCATACCAGAGAACGCCGCTGATTCCACGTCAAGATCAGCTCCGTCTGGCCCCAATCGTTCCCGATACATGCGGGTTCTGTGGTGCAAAGAAGACGCCGCCCGACAATATTGCTTGAACGAAGTACTACCGCCCGTCCAGTCGCGTAATGCGATACGCGGCCGGATAGACGGCGGCGATGGTTTCGGGGTCGACATGCTGGGCCGGGTAGGCGGGGTTCAGCGGCTGAAGGCGGATCTTCCCGTCGGGGTCGGCGTCGGCGTCGGCGTCGGCGTAAAAGGCCTTGAACGTGGTTTCGTCGGTGTCGGCGAACCTCACGAAACACGCTTGCCCCGTCTGGGGCGGCGTATTGGGAGTGAACACGACAATGTCCCCGTCCTGGTACTTCGGCGTCATCGAATCGCCCATGATCCTGGCGGCAAACTGCTGCGGATCGCCCGTGTCGGGGCAGGGGATGTACTCGTCGGCGATCCGGGGCGGATAGTCCATATCGGTGAACTGCTCGCGATAGCCGGCCACCAGGCGATTGATCACCGGGACCCAAACGCACCGAATGCGCTCCGATCCGAGGGGCTCGTCCGTTGGTATGCCGGTATCCAGTGGGTCGTACTCCCGCCGTCGGCGCGAGGGGAATTGCGTTCGGTCCCATTTCATTCTTGCGTTCACCTCCGGCGGCCCGGCCCGTCCCCCCGGCGGGCCGGGCGAGCCACCGATAGGAGCATACGACACAATCGCGATCGCGCCAAGGCAAATGTTAGGGTTTTGTATGGACCCCTGTGAAACGTTCTTCAGCAGTTCCACGCTTTCATTTTGGGCGCGACGGCGGCATAATCGGGGTCTATGGACGACTTGAATGTTTATATCAACGGCGAGATCCTCCCCGAATCGCAGGCGCACATCGCCGTCAGCGATATCGGGTTCCTTCACGGCGGCAGCGTCTTCACAACGCTGGCCGCGTTTGGCGGTCGTCCGTTTCGTCTGGACCGTCATCTCAAGCGACTGCTGGACACCGCCTCGCTGCTGGGCCTGCGGACCGACACCGACGCCGACGCCCTGGCCGCGGCGGTCGATGGCGTACTGGCGGCCAATAAACTGGTTCGCGCCCGCTTGCGGATCACCCTCAGCGGAGGCGATCTTCGCACAGGCCGACCCACTACCTTGGTCACCGCCGCGCCGCTGCCGGAGTACCCGCCCCAGTGGTTCACCGACGGCGTCACCGCGGTGATCGGCTCGTTCAAGCAATGGCGGGGCGATCCGACTTACGGCTACAAGACCGGATGCTACTTTTCCCGCATTCTCGCCCGCCAGGAGGCCCAGCGTAAAGGGGCGGCCGAGGCGCTGTGGTTCACCACCGACAACCGGCTGGCGGAGGGCTGTTTCACCAACGTATTCCTCGTCAAGGACGGCAGGCTTCTGACGCCGGCGCGTGATACGCCGGTGTTGCCGGGCGTTACGCGCGCCGCCGTCCTCGAAGCGGCCAAGGGGCTGGCGATTGATTGCGACGACGAGGCCGAATTGCTGATCGACGATCTGCTGGGCGCCGATGAGGTGTTCATTACCGCCTCGACGATGGGCGTCGTGCCGGTGACCGGCATCGAAGCCCACCCAGTCGGCGACGGGGCGGTCGGCCCGGTTACCGCCAAGCTCATGTCCGCGTATGGGGAGTTGGTCGAGAACGAAACCGCCGGAGCGTAGGCCATGAAGATTTCGCAGATCGTACGAGAGCTGGAGCGAATCGCCCCCCCGGCGTACGCCGAGTCGTGGGACAACGTGGGGCTGCTGGTCGGCGACGCCGATCGCCGGTGCGAGCGAATGCTATTGTGCATCGATCTCACCGAAGCGGTTCTCGCCGAGGCCAAGCGACTGAAAGCGCGATTGGTGATGGCGTACCACCCGATCCTCTTCAAACCGGTCGGGCGAATCACGCCGGAGGCCACGCCGGTGGTGTTCGAGGCGGTCCGTTCGGGGATCGGGATCTACAGCGTACACACCGCCTACGATTCCGCCCTCGGCGGCGCCAACGACGTTCTGGCCGACGCCTTGGGCATGGGCATGGGCGAGGTCCGGCGGCCGTTGCAGCCGCGATGCCAGAGCGGCGCGTACAAGATTGTGGTCTACGCGCCGGCGGCCGATCTGTCGCGAATCCAGGCCGCGGCGTTCGCGACCGGGGCCGGCGTCATTGGCGAGGTCGGCAATTACACCGAGTGCGGTTTCGGCGCCGAGGGCGTCGGTACGTTCTTCGGCTCCGGCGCCGCCAATCCGACGGTGGGGCGCGTGGGCCGTCGCGAGGCGGTCGCCGAGGTTCGCTGGGAGACCGTCTGTCCTCGCGAGCGGCTGGCCGCGGTTTTGGCGGCCGTGACTGAGGCGCACAGCTACGAGGAGCCGGCGATTGACGTATTCGAGATGACCGACGCTCCGGTCGGCGTCGGCCTTGGCCGCGTTGGGGCGATGGCGAAGCCCGCTTCGTTGAAGGCGATGCTCGATCGGGTTCGCAAGGTCTGCGGAGTCCGCGGCCTGCAACTGGCCGGGCCCGCCCGGCGCACCGTTCGGTCGCTGGCCGTCGGCTGCGGCTCTTGCGGGGGAATGTACCGAGACGCGATCGCCGCCGGCGCCGATCTGTACGTCACCGGCGAGTTGCGCCACCATGATGCGCTGGCCGCGGCCGCCGCCGGGCTGACCGTCGTGTGCGTGGGCCATTCCAACAGCGAACGGCTTACGCTGAAGGCGATGGCCAAGAGGCTTACCCAGGCGATGGCGAAGCTGGAGGTGAAACTGGCCCGAGCGGACAAGGATCCGTTTAACATAGTGTGAGAGTGACCCGACCTGGTCGGAATTTTCAATCCGGTTGGGTTATCAGTAGCGTACAGAACAGTATTCCGGAAGCCGCTTGGCCCGGTGTGGGCGGCGGCCCCGGATAAGGAGTTTCTCATGAGCGATCGCGCAGTTTTCGAGCATAGCAGCTACTTGATTCGCCGGAAGGTGTTCACGTTTCTCGGCGCCGCGTTTCATCTGTATGACAGCGTCGGGACCGTCATCGGCTTCTGCAAGCAGAAGGCGTTCAAGTTGAAAGAGGATATCCGCATCTACACCGACGAAAGCTGCACCGATGAATTGCTGGTGATCCTCGCGCGGAACGTCGTCGACTTCTCGGCGTCCTATGATGTCGTCGACCCCCGGGCCGGTGAGGGCGTCGGCACGCTCCGCCGCCGCGGCTTCAAGAGCATGCTGCGCGATGAGTGGATCCTTCTGGACGCCGCCGGCGCCGAGATCGGCACGATCATCGAGGACTCGATGATAATGGCCCTGGTCCGGCGGTTTTTGACCAACATCATTCCGCAGGGTTTTACGGCCCTGGCCGGCCAGACGGAGGTGGCGACGTACAAGCAGAACTTCAACCCCTTCGTGTCCAAGCTGGACGTGAAGTTGAATCCGTCGGCCCACGAGCATATCGATCCGCGGCTGCTGCTGGCCGGCGGGATCCTTCTGGGCGCCATCGAAGGTCGTCAGCAGTAGCGGTATGGCGGTAGGTCTATTTGCCGCATGGAGATGTGAAAATATTGCAATATCGAACGGCCCGTGGCGTTTGGTATAGTGGTTGAACATGGAATCCAGCGAACTGTGCGCCAGCATCGAGGCGGCCAAAGCCGGACGCCCCCAAGGGTATAAGGCGATATTGGCCGAGTATAACCCGCGGCTATACGGGTACTTCTATCGCATGACGAGCAATCGCCATGACGCCGAAGATCTGCTGGGTGAACTGGTTCTTCGCTTGGTGCGAGTGCTGCCGAAGTATGATGAGCGTGGGCGGTTCGAGCCCTGGCTGTTTCGAATCGCGGCCAACCTGGTGCGAGATCGATTTCGCCGGCGGAAGGTCGCCCCGGCGATCGTGTCGTTCACTCGGGATGACGATGAGCCCGATCCGATCCATTCCGTGCCCGGACCGGCCAAGGCTGTGGACGCCGGATTATTGTACCAAGAGGCGTGCGAGCAGCTCGACGATGCGTTGGCGACGCTGGACGATTCGACGCGTGAGATGATCGTGCTGAGGCATTTCTCCCATATGAGTTACGCCGAAATCGCCGAGACGATGGGCTGTCCCATCGGCACGGCCCTTGCGAAGGTGCATCGCGGCCTGAAGGCCCTTCGCAAGAAACTGGATCCGTTGGAGACGGTCCAACAACAGACGGGTAGGTGAGCCATGAGTGACGAACGAGACATCCGACTGGAAGAAGCGGCCGCGGCAATCGCTCGCCATCTGGACGGTCGCGGCGGGGATCTCACCGAGGCCGAGGCGGAAGTCGTCGAGGAGATCCGCGCCGACGAGGCGTGGCTGGGATCGATGATGAACGTGTCCGTGCCCGAAGGGGTGCTTGAACGTTCCTATGCCCGGATGTACGAAACGGTGGCGTTGCAGCCTCGACCGCGATCGGTGTGGCGTCGCATGGGGCCGATCGCTCCGAAGGCGACGGCGGTCGCCGCGGTGATTGTTCTTGCGACCCTGCTGACGGTCATGTTCGACGCCCCGTCGACCGGCGGGCCGGTCGAGTACTCCCAAGCGGCGGTGAATGAATTCCTCGATGAAGACGTATCCGCCTTTGACCTGCAAGTGGGTTTGTTGGATGATGAGGTGACTTTGGCGTGGGCTGAATTGGCCCTCGATGATGAGTTTGCCGGCGTATCGGAACTGGACGCCCTGGCCGAAGAACTGGGCGACCTGTGGGCCGACCCGGCGGAACTGTATGACGACGCGGAGATGTGAGTTCAGTTGAAGGTGATCGAAATGAACGGTAGATCGTTTCTCATTGCCATAGCGATGGCGATTGTCATGCTGGCCGGGGTCGTTGTGACGGCCCGGGACGGCGGGTCGTTCGATGGACCCCGACCTGCGTCGCAGGGCGCGGGGCCGCCCCCCGGCCATGCTCGCGGCCATCGCGGGCCGGGTGAGCCGCGACGAATCCCTCTCGATCAAGTCGAATCTCTGTTGGAGAAGATGAAGACCGCCCAGCCGAGAGCCTACGACCACCTGCAGCGGCTCCGCCGAGACCATCCCCGAGCCTTCATGCGGGCGATGGTCCGCATCGATCGCTTCTATCGGCGGATGGCGGATCTGCCGGCGGAGATACAGAAGACGATGGCCGACCAACGGGAGGATCGCGTTGAGCGGTTCGACCTGCTGATGGAGTATCGACGGGCGACCGACGAGGCGGTCCGCGCCCCGTTGCGTCAGAAGATCAGCGGACTGACCTCGCGGCTGTTCGACGCCGACCAGAAGCTCAAGGAATACAAGCTGGAGCAACTCACCCAGGAACTGGAGCAACTGCGGGCCGAGTTGAAAGATCGGGCGACTCGGCGGGAAGAACTGATCGCCGAAGCGGCCGAGCAGTTCATGGCGACTTCTCCGTTCAATCCGGGAACGGCTCGGTAGCCGATCGCACCAGACCTCTATGCGGGACGTATACCGAATCCTGGACGCCAATCTCAATCGTGCACGCGAAGCGATTCGCGTGGCCGAAGAGTACGCCCGCTTCTCGCTGAACGACCCGCGCCTGGCCGCCGGGGCCAAAGGCTTGCGGAGCGAACTGCAGGCTGTGGTCGAGGCCCTGCCGAGCGCCGAATTGCTGGCGGCCCGGGATACGACCGGCGACGTGGGCACGGAGATCACCAGCGCCACCGAGGGCGTGCGGCCCTCGTCGTCGTCGGTGGCCGTCGCGGCCTGCAAGCGGCTCAGCGAGGCGTTGCGCGCCATTGAGGAATACTCCAAAGTCGTCTCACCCGCCTCGGCCGCCGCTGCCGAACGGCTGCGATACAAGTCGTACGTATTCGAGCAGCAACTCATCGGTCGCGCCAACCGTCTCGGCCGATTCCGCCGGGCGAGATTGTACGTGCTGCTGACGACCGAACTGTGCAAGGGCGATCCGGTGATGGTGGCCCACGCGGCGTTGGCCGGCGGCGCCGATTGCCTTCAGTTGCGGGAGAAGTCGCTGCCCGATCGGCAGTTGCTGGAGTTGGCTCGACGGCTCCGGGGGTTGACGATTCAATCCGAGGCGCTGCTGGTCATCAACGACCGGCCCGACATCGCCGTGATGGTCGACGCCGACGGTGTTCACGTGGGTCAGGACGATCTGCCGGTGGCCGCGGTGCGGGCCGTTGTCGGGGGCGACCGACTGGTCGGTCTGAGCACCCACTCGATCGAGCAGGCTCGCAACGCCGTCGCCGCCGGAGCCGATTACATCGGCGTCGGGCCGATGTTCCCCACGCCCACCAAGGCCGCCGGCCCGATCCGGGGACCGGGGTTTGTCAAGGAAGTCGCCGCCGAGATCGAGATCCCCCACGTGGCTATCGGGGGCGTGACGGCCGCGAACGTGTCTGAACTCACCGCCGCGGGCTGCCGATGCGTGGCCGTGTGCCAGGCGGTCATCGCCGCCGATGACCCCAAGGCCGCCGCCCGGGCGATCCGGGACCGAATGATCGATTCCGCCTGATTCAGTGTTCATCCGCGATTCGTGGGGAGTCCTCCAGATGCGTGCTCGCCGTTACTAGCCCCCCGCAGTGCGGGGGGTCCGAAGGCGTGCGACCCCACCCTCTATGGATCGAACCGCCGCACCCGGCCGAGCGACATCGGATCCACAACGGGGGCGCCCCGCCCAACGACATCCAGTCTACAACGAGCGCATTGACCCCCCGCGACCCCCCGCACTGCGGGGGGCTAGTAACGACAGGGCTTCGGCCGCCTCCCCCCCCCTGTAGATTCGCCAGGCCCTCACAGTCGTCACAGTCGATTCAGTCGGCCCAGTCGCAAAAAGCCATGCGATCGGCAGGACCTTACGCAAGTGGCCCGCTTGGGGAGCCGACAAGTATTCCTGAGACCCTCCTCCAGGGGGGGCGACTTGGGCGCCGCGGCGCCGAGCGTTGCGAAAGCGAAAGGCCGATATGCAGTATCTCATGGGCTTTGTTTGGGTCGCGTACATCGTTCACGCCCTTCGAGGCGCGTTCGCCGAGCAGTGTCTCGCCAGGACCCTCCAGGACCTCTGGCGGCGTCTTTCGTCGGTCGAACAGGGCATGCGCCCCAGCGAGGTCCGCGAGATTCTGGGCGGACCGACCCGTATCAATGCCGGATCCGACATGACCGTTTGGCAGTACCGGATCGCCGACCAGTTCAAATGTGTGAGATTCTCCGGCGGGCGGGTCATCCATCGTGACAGCCCGCCGGCGCAAGCGGCAGGGGAGCTGTAGAGCAGCAAACGTTCGTGAGCTGCTCTGAGGGGATGGGTCCGCATCTTTCGGACCCGCGCTCGTTGCAGAGTCGCTGCCACTACGGAATGGGGGAGCCCATGTGTTGCGGGCTCCCTTACTCCGCCTTCTCTTGACGGTCCACCCTTCCCTTCGCGGTAGTGTACGTTCCTTTCGTCGCCGCCGCGGCCGGCGTGTACTACATCCGCATCGCCGCCGGGGCCGCCTACGCCCTGTCGGTCGCCACGGGCGCGATGTTTGGGGCTCCGTCGCCCCCTGCCCGGAAGCGATCGCTCATCGAAGCCCTCAGCCAGTCGATCGCCGGCTGAGCCGTCATGGATGCTGCACAGGGGCGAGTTTTCTTGCAGAACCCATTGACGTATTCTCCACATGGCTTACTATAGGTGCAGTCACCAATTGTATGTGCGCCTACAGCGCGAGGGATTGTTGTGGAGCCATCGTGGGGTTCCGAAGCGTGCCTTCACAAAGGGCTGAGCATCTTCACGGATTCAATGGGAGGTCGGATATGGGTTTGAGCAATCAGGGCAGAAGAGTCAGAGCAATCAACAGATCATTGGCATGGCGGGCGCGACTGCCGCAGCTTCTTCTGGCTGTGTTGGCGATCACCACTTGCGTTCCGGTTTTCGGAGCTTTGCCCGGCGATGCCGATCACGACGGTGACGTCGATCTTGACGATTTCGTCATCCTCAAGAGTAATTTCGGCACGGCCGGAGCGACGTGGGAGATGGGTGATTTCGACGCCGATGGCGACGTGGACTTGGACGATTTCGTCATTCTCAAACGCAACTTCGGCGTGTACCACGGCGATGAAATGAACCTGGACTGCGGCGGCGGCGTGATGATGCGCGTGGTGCGACTCCCCGCCGGTACGTTCCTGATGGGCAGCCCGACGACGGAATTGGACCGCGAAAGCAACGAAGGGCCGATGCATCAGGTCACCCTCTCGCAACCGTTCTACATGGGCGTGTACGAGGTGACCCAGGCGCAGTACCAGGCCGTGGTGGGGAGCAACCCTAGTTACTTCACATCCTCCGGCCTGGAAGCGCCCGTTGAGCGGGTGAGCTGGCACAGCGCTGTGGCGTTCTGCAACGCGCTGTCCCAGCGCACCGGCCGCGCGGTCACACTGCCGACGGAGGCCCAGTGGGAGTACGCCTGCCGGGCCGGCAGCACGACGCGATTCTACTACGGGGACGACCTGAACTATTCGCTGCTGAGCAACTATGCTTGGTACTGGGACGGCACGTATGGGACGCACCCCGTGGGGCAGAAGACGCCCAACGCGTGGAGCCTGTACGACATGCACGGCAATGTCTGGGAATGGTGCGCGGACAGGTACGGATTATACGCATCTGCGAATATTGTGGACCCCCAAGGGCCGCAAACAGGCAGCTACCGCGTTTTGCGCGGCGGCGTTTGGAACTTCACCGCTCGTTACTGCCGCTCGGCGATCCGCCTCAGGGACGGCCCCGGCATCACGGGCTGGGGCTACGGGTTTCGTGTGGTGGTTGCTCCCGGCGGCCTGGACTGAAAAGGTTCCCCTTTGCTCTTTGGCTCTTTTACACTTTGCCCTTCTGTGCGTGAGGGCCGAGGGGGCAGAGGTCGGGGTTCCAAGGGGCGGAGCCCCTTGGTCGCGTGCGAAGTACGCGATGGAACGGGGTTTCTGAAACGAGTTAACCGTGGCGCGGGAATTGGGGAAACCCGGGACGGAAACCCGGGACAGTCACCTATTTGGAAACCCGGGACAGTCACCTATTTAGCCGAGAGATCCAGCCCCTGCCGTTAGCCGCGTAGCGGCGTTTGTTAGTAGCTTCGGGGGCGATCTTCGTCTGGCCATTCACCTGCGATGATCCGGCTGTCTTATGGAGTGCGGCGGCAGCGACGCCGC
>CBDVCA010000094.1:0-12461 GCA_965372365.1 uncultured bacterium | reverse complement strand
GGGGTCGCACGCCTTCGGACCCCCCGCACTGCGGGGGGCTAGTAACGGCGAGCACCCATCTGAAGGACTCCCCGCGAATCGCGGATGAACCTAAGTTCGGCCGAGGCAAACTTCGCACAATCCGCGCTCGCTCCCGATCGAGACTGCAACCGGGCCCCAACGCCTTCGCGTACGGACCCGGCGTCGCAGACTCCCCCCAACTGGACATGGATCGATCTGCTAGAATAGGGGAGAAACCATACGCGCATTCCAGTTGGGCGGGCGATCCCGTCGCCGATGAACGCGGACCGCCGCCAGAGCATAACGGGAGGACACATGAAGGGCAGCCGATTCGAAAGGGCCATTCGGCCCATTACCGGCAACGGTCTGATGAGCCTGGGAATCGAAACCCTGCAGGCCAACCTCGGATTGCGGTGCAACCAGCGATGCCGACACTGCCACGTGGGCGCCGGGCCGGATCGGACCGAATGCATGGCGTGGGCGACGATGGAGCAGGTGCTGGCCGCCGCGGCCGCGGCCAACTGCTCGCAATTGGACCTGACCGGCGGGGCGCCGGAACTGAACCCGAATTTCCGCCGCCTCATCGACGCGGCCTGCGGAATCGGACTCACCGTGCAAGTCCGCACGAACCTGACAGTCCACGCCGAACCCGGCATGGAGGACCTGGCCGAATTTCTCCGCGACCGCAACGTGGCGCTGGTCGGATCGTTGCCGTGTTACCTGGCCGTCAACGTCGACGCCCAACGAGGTCGCCACGCGCACCAGCGCAGCATTGAGGTAATCCGACGCCTGAACGAGCTTGGCTACGGAGCCGACCCCGCCCTGCCGCTGAACTTGGTGTACAACCCCGTCGGCCCGACGTTGCCCCCGGCCCAATCGGCGCTTGAGGCCGACTACCATCGCGAGTTGGCCAAACAGCACGGCGTGTATTTCACCAAGCTGCTGACCATCACGAACATGCCCATCGGGCGATTCCTGGCCGAACTGGAGCGGAGCCATCAGGACGAGCAGTACATGGAAACGCTCACCGACGCGTTCAACGGCGCCACGATCGATTCGCTGATGTGCCGCCGGCAGGTGAGCGTCGGTTGGGACGGCGAGCTGTACGACTGCGACTTCAACCTCGCCCTGGGAACGCCGATCGACCACGGGGCGCCCAACCGATTGGAGGAGTTCGACGCCGCGGCCGTGTCCCAACGTAGAATAGCAACAGGCGATCACTGCTTCGGCTGCACCGCCGGGTTCGGCTCCTCGTGCGGCGGGGCTCTCGTGTCGGACCGGCAGTGACGACGACGCGTCGATCATTGAAGGGATGGGACCATGTTGCGAAGGATAATCTTTGTGGCGGTCGTACTGACCGTGGGGGCCGCGGGGTTCGCCGGGTTCCAATGGGTGACCTCGGGGGGGCCGACGCTGAATGACGGCTTCTACGCCCGGGACGAATCGGCCAAAGAGGCCGGCTTCTCGTACGACGCCTACGCCAAGGTGCTGAAGGCCTACGTCGACGAGGACGGCCAAGTCGATTACGCCGGCCTCAAAGCCGACCGCGACGGGTTGGATCAGTTCGTTCGCAGTATCGGGTGGCTGCCGGCGGAGGTGTACAACAAGTGGGGCCGCGACGAGCGACTGGCGTTCTGGATGAACACCTACAACGCCCTGACGCTGAAACTGGTCATCGACAACTACCCCATCAAGCCCGGGCGCCTGGGCAAGATGGTGGGTCCGGCCAACAGCGTCAAGCAGATCCCCAACCGGTGGTCCAAGCCGTTCTTCCTGGTCAAGGGCGCCCCCACCTCGCTGGACGAGATCGAACACGAGATTCTGCGCGAGCAGAAGAAGAAGTCGGCCCACAGACAGTTCGGCGATCCCCGCATCCACATGACGCTGGTCTGCGCCGCACGGAGTTGCCCCCCCTTGCGGGACGAACCCTACGACCCCAAGCGGCTCGACGAACAGTTCGCCGATCAGGCGCGTAGATTCGTGGCGGCTCCCTCGCGATTCCAGATCGACACCGACACCGACCAGGTGTACCTGTCGTCGATCTTCAAGTGGTTCGGCGGCGACTTCATCGCCCGCTACGCCCCCCCCAGCGGGTTCGGCAGAGGCGGCGCGGCCCAGCGAGCCACGCTGCATTACGTCTCGGAGTTCCTGCCCCCCGAACAGGCCGACTACCTCCGCAACCGCAACTACAAGGTGGCGTATCTGCGTTACGACTGGTCGCTGAACGAACAGTCCAAGGCCCCGGCCGCCACGCCGGCGAAGGAGTAGCCCATGGCAGCCGACGATCCCCCCCGGGCGACGGCCGCACCGAACGCCAAGGCCTCGGGGTCCAATCTGCCCAAACTCATCATCGCCGTTGTCGTCGGCGGCGCCGCCGTCGCGGCCATCTGGCTGCTCCCGGTCCGGCCATGGATGGAATCGTTTCTCGATTGGGTCGACGCTCTGGGCTTCTGGGCGCCGCTGGCGGTGGCGGCGTTCTACATCGTCGCCTGCGTATTCTCGCTACCGGGCTCGGTTCTGACAATCGGCGCCGGGGCCGCGCTGGGTGTTTTTCGGGGCGTGATCGCCGTCTCGATCGGCAGCACCCTCGGCGCCGCCGCGGCGTTCCTGATCGGCCGCTTCATCGCACGCGACTGGGTCGCCGGCAAGATCTCCGGCCGGCCGAAGTTCTCGGCCATCGACGAAGCCGTCGGCCGCGAAGGGTTCAAGATCGTGCTGCTGACGCGTCTGAGCCCGATCTTCCCGTTCAACCTGCTCAATTACGCCTACGGCCTGACCCGGGTCCCCTTCGGCGCGTACCTGCTGGCCAGTTGGATCGGCATGATCCCCGGAACCATCATGTACGTCTACCTCGGCTCCGTCGGCAAGGTGGCCACGCGATGGGCCGACATGACGGCCGCCCAGAGAATCCTGTACGCCGGCGGGCTCATCGCGGCCGTCGTCGTGGCGGTCATGGCCACCCGAATCGCCCGACGCGCCCTGCGAGAAGCCGTCGCCCCCAACGCCGAACCGACCGACCGGGGGGCCGACGCATGAGACCACCGAAGACGTATGGCGACGTCGTCGCACGATGGGACGGCAACCCCGTCATCACGCGAGAGGACATCCCCTTCCCCTGCAACGCCGTATTCAACGCCGCGGCCGCCAAGATGGGCGATCAGTACATTCTGCTGCTGCGAGTCGAAGACCTCGAAGGCAAGTCGGTGTTCGCCTTGGCGCGAAGCGACGACGGGCTCCATTTCACCGTCAAGGACGAGCCGGTAATGACCCCCGCCTCCGAAGGCCCGTTCGCAATGTACGAACGCAAGGGCATTGAAGACCCACGGATCACGTTTCTGGAGGGGATCTACTACATCGTCTACACGGCCGCGTCGCAGTACGGGCCGCGTCTGGCGCTGGCGAAAACCGAGGACTTCGAGGTCTTCCAGCGTGTCGCCCTGATCTCCGAACCCGACAACAAGGACGGCGTCCTGTTCCCTCGCAAGATCAACGGCCGCTACGTCCGGCTCGACCGGCCGATGTTCGGTCATGTGGGAAACATCTGGGTCAACTACTCCTACGACCTTATCCATTGGGGCGAAGCCGAGGTCTGCATGCCCGTCCGGCCCGACCGATGGGACTCGTGGCGCGTCGGGGCGTCGGCTCAGCCGATCGAAACCGAGTTCGGCTGGCTGGAGATCTACCACGGCGTCAAGAACACATCCCACGGCCCGATCTACCGCCTCGGCGGCGCCGTGCTCGACCTCGACAATCCCGCCAAGGTCTTATGCAGAACGGCGATTCCCATTCTGTCGCCGCGTGAGTACTATGAGCGAATCGGGGACGTCGGCAACGTCGTCTTCTCCTGCGGCGCCGTGCTGGAGCCGCCGGACCGTTTGAAAATCTACTACGGAGCCGCCGACACCGCCATCTGCGTGGGAACGGCCCGACTGGGCGAGTTGATGCAGTTCTGCAGTATCGACAATCACCGCTGACCTGATGGAGCAACCGATGGACCCGCAGATTCGCGTCGAACCGATGGACGCCCACAACGAGGCCCTCCTGGCGAATGTGCGCCCATGCGATTGGGTGAATCCGACGCCGTCGGGACGATACAACCTCGTCGTGATCGGAGCCGGGGCCGGCGGGCTTGTCACGGCGATGGGAGCGGCGGGGCTGGGGGCTCGCGTGGCGCTGATCGAGCGATACCTGCTCGGCGGCGACTGCCTCAACGTCGGATGCGTCCCCTCCAAAGCCCTCATCCGCTCGGCCCGCCATGCGGCCATGGGCCGGCGAAACGCCGAGTTCGGCGTGTCGGCCGACACCCCGAGCGTCGATTTCGCCGCCGCCGCCGAACGCATGCGACGGCTGCGAAGCGAGATCAGTCCTAACGATTCGGCCCGCACACTCGCCGACGCCGGAGTCGACGTCTACTTCGGCCAAGCCGAGTTCATCGACGCCAATACCGTCGCCGTCGGCGACGCCAGACTGAACTTCGTCAAGGCGGTGTTGGCCACCGGAGCGCGACCGTCGCCGTTGGACGTCGAGGGCCTCGACGAGGCGGGGTATCACACCAACGAGACGATCTTCACGCTCACCGAGCCGCCCCGCCGACTGGCCGTCGTCGGCGCCGGCCCCATCGGCTGCGAGCTCGCCCAGGCGTTCGCTCGCCTCGGCAGTGAGGTGACGTTGATCGACAAGCACACCCACTTGCTGCCTCGGGAAGATGCCGACGCCGCCGCGTTGCTGGCCAGGGCCTTTGAGGGCGACGGGATCGTCCACCTGACCCACTGCACGCTCACCAAGGTCACCGCCGGCGGAGCCGACAAAACTCTGCACCTGGACGTCGCCGGCGAGACCCGCACCATCGCGGCCGACCAGATCCTCGTCGGCGTCGGCCGAACCCCCAACGTCGACGGGCTGGGTCTACAACGAGTGGATGTGGATTTCGACGCCCGCACAGGGATCAAGGTGGACGACCGACTTCGGACGACCAACCATAGAATCTTCGCCGTCGGCGACTGCTGCAGTCGCCCCTACAAGTTCACCCACGCCTCCGACGCCATGGCCCGGATGGTGCTGGCCAACGCCCTGTTCGGCGGGCGAAAGCGATTCTCCAACCTGATCATCCCGTGGTGCACCTATACCGACCCGGAAATCGCCCACGTGGGGCTGTACCGGCGTGAGGCCGACGAAAGAGGGATGCGGATCGACACGTACACCCAGCCGATGGCGGAGGTGGATCGGGCGATCACCGACGGGGCGACCGAGGGGTTCGTGAAGATCCATACCGCCGCGAAGAACGATCGGATCGTCGGAGCCACGATCGTAGCCTCGCACGCCGGCGATATGATCAGTCAGATCACCCAGGCGATGGTCGCCGGGGTCGGGCTCGATACCATCGGCTCGGTGATCTTCCCCTATCCCACCCAGGCCGAGGCCATCCGGCGATGCGCCGATGCTCGTAACCGAACCCGCCTGACGCCGAAAGTCGCCAAATGGTTCGGCCGATGGTTCGCATGGCGGCGAAAGTGACTGGCTCCGCAGGGGACTGGCTCCGCAGGGGGGCGTCCCTACAGGGGACGGCCCCCGAAGGTGCCTGTACCCGAAGGCGATTGGCCCCGAAACATTCCCGAAGGCCCATTCGACCGAAGCGTGCCTGTCCCCAGCCGACAGGGGTGTACTTCCGCGGCGACTTGACGCCACGTCGGGGCTCCGTGGAGGCTGTTGGGAGGGCCGAGGACCGTGGGACGGCTTCGGGTACAGGCACGTTCGCTTCGGGCTTCGCCCTACGCTGCCGAGCCAGTCCCCTACGCTTGGTCCAAAGGGACTGGCTCGGAAGTTCCGGCGTTCCGGGACGAACGTGCCTGTACCCGATCAACGGAAGACGAGCCTTCACTGTCGACGCGACGGCGCCGGGGGCGGGGCGAAGGCTGGGGGGCGAAGGAACGCTTCGGGTACAGGCACGTACGCTTCGGGCTTCGCCCTTACGCTGCCGAGCCAGGCCCCTGCGCTGCCGAGCCAGTCCCCTGCGATTGAGGACTTCTCCGGAAGCATGTTAGGACGTACCCTTGGGACCGACGATGCACGATCAGACTGGACCATCGACGCGTTCGGAGAACCGACCCCTTTGGGGAAGGCTGTGGATTCTCTGCGGCTGCCTGCTGGTTCCGCTGACGGCCGCGACGGTTCTGATCGAACAGCAACCTGGAGCCGACACGCCCGCGGCGGCGTGGGGGATTCCGACCGGCCCGTGGCTGCTGATCGGCGGCGGCGCCCTGTGCCTGCTGGCTGCATGGTGCGGACCGCGCGATCGGATGACCGGATGGTCGCTGGCGTTCCTCTTGATCGTCGCCGTGGGCATGCGAGGGCCGTTGTGGGCGCAGCCGGCCCGGCCGCAGGCCGACTACCAACGGTATCTCTGGGACGGCGCCATGGTGGCCAACGGGGTGAATCCGTATCGCGCCTCCCCCCATGAGGCCCACATCGGCTCGGTCGCCGACCCGACCGTCGCCCGCCTGGCCGACGAAGGCCGCCGGACGCTTACCCAGATCAACTGGATGAAGCTTCGGACGATCTACCCGCCGGTCGCCCAAGGGCTGTTCGGCCTCGCCCATTGGATCAGCCCGTTCAGTCTGAACGCCTGGCGCGTCGTCCTGGCGGGAGCCGACATCCTGGCCGCGGCCGCCGTGCTGTCGCTGCTGCGACGCAACGGCATGCCCACAATGTACGCGGCGATCTACCTGTGGAACCCGCTGCCGGCGTGGGAGACCTACATGGGTTGCCACGTCGATCTGGCCGCCGCGGCCGTCGCGATATGCGGCGTGTGGCTGCTGAGCCGGCAGAAATTCGCCCTCGCGGCCGTTGTGGTCGTCATCGCCGCGGGGATCAAGCTGTGGCCGCTCATCCTGCTGGCGTTCGTCCTCGGCCCTCTATGGGGACAATGGCGATCGTTGGCCGTCACCGTCGCGGTCGCCGTCGCGGCCGCCGCGGTCCTCGCGATACTCTACCTGCCGGCTCTGGGCCCGAACAGCGGCCTGGAAGCCTACACGCGAACCTGGCGCGCCAACCCGGGCCTGTTCTGGCTGATGCGAACGGGGCTGCCCCATGCGTTCGGTGGCGACCCGGACGTTCGGGTCCGTATTGCGATGGCCGCGGCGTTGGCGGCAAGCGTCGTCCTGCTGGCGCGAGGCGCGACGACGGAACTGCCTGCGATGGCGGTGCGAATGGCGATTGCGGCGCAGGTCATGCTGCTGCTGAGCCCGACGCTATATCCGTGGTACTACATCGCCGTACTCCCCCTGGCCGCGCCGGGCCCGTCGCCGGCGGTGCTGGTCTGGACGGTGCTGGGGCCGCTGTGTTACTGGCGGATGGACCAGGCCAACGAACCGATGCGATGGGCCGCGACCCACATCCCCGTGTGGATCGCCCTGGCCGTCTCGGCGACCTTGGCCGTGCGTCAACGTCGCGCCGAAGCGATTGCTCTGACGGTGGAGGAGTAATCGATGTTCAACGGATCCGCCGTCAACGTGGTCATCCCCGCACTGAACGAAGCCGAGGCGCTTCCCAAGACGCTCGCCGCCATCCCCCGCTGGGTGGACCGGGTCATCGTCGCCGACAACGGTTCGACCGACGCGACCGCCGAGGTCGCCCGCGCCGGCGGCGCCCACGTCGTCAGCGAGCCCCGTCGCGGCTACGGGTCCGCGTGCCTGGGGGCACTGGCCGTCATGCCCGGCTGCGACGTGGTCGTCTTCCTGGACGCCGACTTCAGCGACGACCCTCGCTGCATGGACCAACTCGTCGAGCCGATCGTCAACGACCGAGCCGACATGGTGCTCGGCTCGCGAGCGACCGGCGAGGCCGAAGCCGGTTCGATGACATTCGCCCAACGGTTCGGCAACGAACTGGCCTGCCGGCTCATCGAGGCGCTGTGGCGGCGGCGCTACACCGACCTCGCACCCTTCCGAGCGATCCGGGCCGGTTCGCTGAGACAACTGGCGATGGCCGACACCAATTACGGCTGGACGATCGAGATGCAGATCAAGGCGATCCGCGCCGGCTTGCGGGTCGCCGAGGTTCCCGTGGGCTACCGTCGCCGCATCGGGCAATCGAAGATCTCCGGCACGATCTCCGGAGCCGCGAAAGCCGGAGCGAAGATCTTGTGGACGATCTTCCGCTACGCCCTCAGCCCCCCGCCGGCCGGCGGCGGCGATCGCCTGATTGTCTTGGGCCGCTACCCCCTGCCCGGCGAGACCAAGACCAGGCTCATTCCCGCGATCGGGGCGGTCAACGCCGCTCGCTGCCAGCAGCGAATGACCGAGCACGCCGTGACCGTCGCCAAGGCCGCCGCCGGCAAGGTCGAGTTCCGCTACGCCGGCGGAACGGCCGCGAAGGTCCGCCGGTGGCTCGGCGGTACAATTATCGCCAAGGCCCAAGGCCCCGGCGATCTGGGCCGGCGGCTCGACCGGAGTTTCGGCGAGGCGTTCGCAGACGGTTGCGCCCGCGTCGTACTAATCGGCGCCGACACCCCCGGCGTGACCGCACCGATCCTCGCCGAGGCGACCGCCGCCCTTGACAATCACGACGTCGTCCTCGGCCCCGCCGACGACGGCGGCTACTACCTCATTGGCCTGCGTCAACCCGCCGACCTGTTCGACCGAATCACATGGAGCACGTCGACCGTTCTGGCCGAGACGACCGCTCGCGCCCGGGAGGCGGGCCTGTCGATACGCATGCTCGATCGGCTCAGCGACGTCGACCTGCCCGGCGATTTCGACCGCCTGCCGACGGCCCTCAAGCCTACCGGGCCATACGTTTCGGTGATTATCCCCGCCCTCAACGAAGCGGCTCGAATCGACGCGGCCATCCGATCCGCCCAGACCGACGGAGCCGAGGTCATCGTCGTCGACGGCGGCAGCGCCGACCCAACCGCCTCGCTGGCCGCCGCGGCCGGGGCTCGGGTCATCCGGTCGCCCCGGGGCCGGGCGACGCAAATGAACGCCGGCGCCGCGATCGCCTCCGGTGAAGTGCTGCTGTTCCTGCACGCCGATACGACGCTGCCAACCGGTTACCTCGTCGAGGTCTTCGAGACGATGTTCGACCGTCGCGTCGTCGCCGGAGCGTTCGGTTTCGATACCGACCTCGCCGGCTTGGCCATGGGGATGATCCGGCGACTGGTTCACTTTCGCAGCGAGCACATGGGCATGCCCTACGGAGATCAGGCCCTCTTCGTCCGCCGAACCGCTTTCGACGCCGTCGGCGGCTTCCCCGATATGCCGGTCGCCGAGGATCTGGAATTCATCCGCCGCGCCAAACGCATCGGGCGTATCGCCATCGCGCCCTCAACAGCCGTCACCTCCGGCCGGCGATGGGCCGGCATCGGCGCCGCTCGGACGACCGTCGTGAATCAGATGGTCGTCGTCGGCCACCTCCTTGGCGTATCGCCAGATCGGCTGGCGAAGTGGTATCGCTCCGGTCACGGCACATAACTTAGGTGTTCACAGTAGACTATAGCCACACGAGTCACGGCAGCCCCAAGGCGACACATAGGAAAGGTTTCAGGATTTTCCTTGACTTGCATACCCCCGAAAACCGACAAGACGAGTCCTATGGCCAAAAAAGCGGCGAAAACAACCAAACGACGAACGGCGACCCCGACCGGCAAGAACTTGGTCGTGGTGGAATCCCCCGCCAAAGCTAAGACTATAAATCGTTACCTCGGAGACGATTACATCGTTCTTGCCAGCATGGGCCACGTTCGTGACCTGCCCCGCAAGTCGTTGAGCGTCGATATCGACAACGATTTCGAGCCTACGTATGAAGTTGTCACCGATCGAAAAAAGCTGGTCGGCCAACTGAAGAAGCAGGCCAAAACCGCCCCGATGGTCTTTCTGGCAACTGACCTCGACCGCGAGGGGGAAGCCATCGCGTGGCATCTGGCCGAAACGCTTGACGTCCCGACCGATCGCATCCGGCGAGTCGTATTCAATGAGATCACCAAGACGGCCATCGACGAGGCCTTCCGCGAGCCGCGAACGCTGGAGATGAATCGCGTCAACGCCCAGCAGGCGCGTCGAATTCTCGATCGCATCGTCGGTTACGAGATCAGCCCGCTGCTATGGCGAAAAGTGGCCACCGGTCTGTCGGCCGGTCGCGTACAGAGCGTTGCGGTTCGGTTGATTGTCGACCGGGAGCGAGAGATCGAGGCGTTCACGCCCGATGAGTTCTGGCGAATGGAAGCGGTTTTCTCGACCGATCTTACGGCCCCCGGGACGATGTCGGACCAGTGGCGGCAGTTCATGGCCACCCTCGACAGCAAGGGCGCCAGGCCCACCCGTGAGAAGCAGGGGCAATGGCTCACCGAGCGTGAGGGCTTCTGGGCCGAGTTGACCCACTGGAAGGGCGAGAAGGCCGACATCCGCAACGTCGATACGGCCCGCGAAGTGGCCGAGGCGATCGGGATGGTCATCGACGACGTCCAGCGAACCGAAGACCCCAAGGGCAAAGGCCCCGCCCGTAATCTCGTCTCGCTCAAGACCCGCCTGTACGAACCCGACGGCTCCAGCGGCCTGGCCAATTTCAAGGTCACCGCCATCACGGAGAAAGACTCCGCCAGTCGTCCCCCCAAACCGTTCACGACGGCCTCGCTGCAGCAGGCGGCCAGCACGCAACTGCGTTTCGCCGCCAGCCGCACCATGCGGGTCGCTCAGCAGTTGTATGAAGGCGTCAACGTCCCCGGCGAAGGCAACGTCGGCCTCATTACGTACATGCGTACCGACAGCCTGGCCCTGTCCAACGACGCGCTGACCATGGCCCGCGACTACATCAGCGAGCATTTCGGGCCACGCTACCTGCCCGACAAGCCCAAACGCTATGTCGCCGGCGGCCGCACCCAGGAAGCTCACGAAGCCGTGCGGCCGACCAGCGCCGCCTTGACCCCCGAATCGTTGCGAGGGTGCCTGAACGAGCCTCAGTTCAAACTGTACCGGATGATCTGGAACAGGTTCATGGCCTGCCAGATGACCCCGGCCATCTGGAGCATCACCGACGCGGCCATCACCGCCGAGACCGCCTCGGGACCGGCGACATTCCGAGCCGTGGGGCGAAGACTCGCCTTCGACGGGTTCATGAAGGTCACCGGCGTCTACAGCCGCGGCGCCGACCAGATCCTGCCGGCCGTCGCCGCCGGGCAGACGCTGGCGCCGTTGGAATTGACGCCGCAGCAAAAGTTCACCCAGCCGCCGCCGCGATACACCGAAGCCAGCCTGGTTCGGTCGCTGGAGGCCGAGGGCATCGGCCGACCGAGTACGTATGCGTCGATCATCCAAACCATTCAGGACCGCGGCTACACCGAGCAGATCGAGCGGCGCTTCTACGCCACGGCGGTCGGCATCAAGGTCACCGACAAACTCGTCGAGCATTTCCCGCGGATCATGGACCTGCGGTTCACCGCGCACATGGAAGACCAACTCGACCGGGTCGAGGCCGACGAGCTGAACTGGGTCGATGTGCTTCGCGAATTCTACGACCCGTTCAAGGACAACCTCGAACGCGCTCGCGAGGAGATGCAGCACGCCAAGGCCGAGACCGAGCCGTCGGACTACACCTGCGAAGAATGCGGCAAACCGATGGTGTACCGCTGGAGCAAGAACGGTAAATACCTCGCCTGCACCGGCTACCCCGACTGCAAGAAGACCCACCCCGTCGACCGCGACGGCAAGAAGGCCGAGCAGAAGATCCTCGAGGGGTCGTGTCCGCAGTGCAAAGGCGACATGCTGCTTCGCCGGAGCCGATTCGGTCCGTTCCTGGGCTGCACCAACTACCCCGAATGCCGCGGCACGCTGCCGTGCGACGCCGACGGCAACCCGCTGAAACTGGTCAAAGAATCCGAAGTCACCGGCGAATGCCCCGTCTGCGGCGGCAAGATGGCCGTCAAACGCAAGGGCCGCCGAGCCTTCCTGGGCTGCACCAACTTCCCCGACTGCGACGGAACCGGCCAGATCCCCGAGGGCATTCGCATCGAGGCGCCGCCGAAGCCGCCGCCGAAGGAGACGGGCCTGACCTGTCCCAAATGCGGCAAAAAGCCACTCGTGATCCGCCAAGGCCCACGAGGCGAGTTCGTCGCCTGCTCGGGATTCCCACGATGCCGGAACAGCTTCAATATGTCCCTGCTGGACGAAGTTCGCCAAGCCATCGAAACCAAGGCCGACGCCCAAGCCCTCATCGACGGAGGCAAAGGCGCCGGGGGGGCGAAGAAGGCCAAGAAGAAGACCAAGAAGAAGGCGAAGAAGAAGGCCAAGAAGAAAGTCAAGAAGAAGGCGAAGACTACAACTCCCGCGGCCGAGTAGGCTCGACCCGCCATGCCGCCCGGAGCAGACCGTCTTTCTTTGGGTTCATGACGGATTATCGGGGGATCCTCGTGGCCAAAGATCTGCCGTTACTAGTACTCTGTCCCAGGGATAATGTGGTGTTATGACGCCGCG
>CBDVCA010000093.1:0-12601 GCA_965372365.1 uncultured bacterium | reverse complement strand
GGTGTTGAGCCACCATTGGAGGAGGTTGAGGGAGCGGGGGTCGAAGCCGAAGCGGGAGGGTTCGGCGAGGAGATTGGCCACCGGCTCGGTGCGGCGGGGGTCGAAGCGGCGGGGGGTTTTGCGGGCCATGGCGTCGATGGCGACGATGCGGTCGGCGGTGAGCCAGACGGCCCGGGGCGTGGCGGAACTGGCCTCCAGGAGCCATGGGTCGCCGGCGGGGTCGAGGGTCATTTGGGTGCGGGGCGGCCGCGGCCGGCCGGGGCGAGCGGGCAGGGGCGATAGGAAGATGAGGGTCTCGCCGGGGGATACCGAACAGAAGACGTCGGTTCGGCGGGGGCCGGGGGCGGTTGACGGCCGCAGTCGGGTGGTGTCGGCTTTCATTTGGCCGCGGTCGGCGTAGAGGCGCCAGGGCGTGGGGGGGAGGCTGAACTGAACGGCTTGGGTTCGCCGGTTTCGCACGACGGTGACGGTGGACATCCGGGTGGCGCCTTCGACGGGGCGTTGGAGAATGTCGAACGTGTCGATCCGGGTGACCGGGGGAGCGGCGACCTGCAGCAGCCACACCATCGCGGCCGTTGCGCCGACGGCCCCCGCCCCGGCCAGGGTCGCTCGCCAAATGCGGCGGTGAATCAGCAGGGCGAAGGCGCCGCCGAGGACGAAGGCGGCCGCGGCGATCAGGATCATCTTGCGGAGGTCGGCCGGCCAGAGGAGCGGGTCGTCGGCGAACGCGGCGACGGCGGCGGGATTGAGGAACCGCCGGGCGTCGATCCGGTCGGCGGGCCAACTGATCGAGGCGCGGGCGTTGCCGAGCCGTTGGCGGTCGCGGTCGGCGCCGGCTTGGGGCTCGCCGAAGAACTCGATGGCGTAGGTCGGGTCGGCGGCGGTGGCCGGCAGCAGGATGGTTCGCGTGGTTTTGCGGCCGGGACCGACGGTGACCGGCAGGGATATGCGGGGGCCGCCGTCGTCGGCTTGAATGAGTATTTCCGTGACGGTTTGGGCGAGGCCGTTGTCGACGGTGAGTTTCGCCTTCAGGTAGGGCGAGTCGGTCTCCGGTTGGATGGCCGTCGGGACAAGCGTGGCGGTCGCTTGGGGTTTTTCGGTCACGGCGGCGGTCACGGCCGCGGCCGCGGCGACGGCGGCGAAACAGGCGATGAATATGCAGATGGCTTTCACGGGCGGCGTATCCTTCGTGACGGCCGGGGTTACAGGGGTCGCCCTCGGGCGATCATGAGTTTGGCTCGCAGCAGTTCGGCCACCGACCATGCCTGGGCGACGCAGCCGCGTGGGGCGTGGGGGGGGTCGCCGTCGAAGATCTCGTTGACGGTTCCGAGCACGGTCTGTCGCAGATGCTCGTCGATGGGCTTCAGCCAGGCGCCGGCCTGGTCGCGGGCTTCATCGGAGAAATCGTTCACCTTCAGGTACGCTTGCACCATCGACCCCATCAGCCACGCCCACGCGGTGCCCTGGTGGTACGATCGATCTCGCGATTCCCAGCTTCCGCCGTATTGGCCGCGGTAGCGTTTATCCGACGGCGCGAGCGTGCGGAGGCCGACCGGGGTGAGCAGGTTGGCGATGACGGTGTCGATGACGCTCTTCTGCCGGTCGATCGACAGGGGGCAACGGGGCATGGCCACGGCGATAATCTGGTTGGGGCGCAGGGACGGGTCGGGGCCGGTGGGGCCGACGCAGTCGTAGAGGTAACCCCCCTCGGCGTACCAGAAGGCCTTGACGAAGCTGTCGGCGACGCGTTTGGCCTCGCCGGCGTAGTGGGCGGCCATGGCGTCGTCGACACCCTTGCATCGCTCGGCCATAATGTGCATGGCCTCCAGCCACAGGGCGTTGATCTCGACGGCCTTGCCCTCACGCGGCGTGATGGCCTCATCGTTGTACTTCACGTCCATCCAGGTCAGTTGCGTGTTGGACGAGCCGCCCACCAGCAGGCCGTCGGCGTCGGCGTGAATGTTGAACAGCGTGCCGTCGTGGTAGGACTGCAGGATCGACCGGACCGGGCCGATGAACTCCTGAGCCCAGCTTCGCTCGTCGCCGGTCAGGCGGAGGTAGCGGTCGACGGCGAGGATGAACCACAGCGACGCGTCCATGCTGTTGTAGTGGGGCGATCCGCCGTAATCGTCGAAGCGGTTGGGGATCATGCCGTCGGCCATGGCGTGGGCGAAGGTGTCGAGCACCTGGCGGGCCTTGTCGGTCTGGCCGGTCAGCAGGGCCAGCCCCGGCAGTGCGATGAAGGTGTCGCGGCCCCAGTCGGCGAACCAGTGATACCCGGCGAGGATCGTCGCCGACGGCCCGCTGGAGACGTCTCGAGTGACCATGAACGCGTCGGCGGCCATGGCCAAGCGCTGGGTGGCGTCGTCGGGGTCGGGGCCGACGGCTTCGACCCGCTGAATGAGTCGTCGTCGGCGGGCGGCGACGGTGGCGTCGAAATCGAAGGCGGCGGTTCGTCCGCACGCAGCGGTCGCCTGGACCCACTGGCCGGGCTGGGCGGTGCACTGGAAGTACCCCGGCGTATACAGGTCTTCGAAGCCGTCCTGGCCCCGGTGGATGTCGACGGGGTACTGGAATTTGTACCACCATTGGGGCATGTCGGTGAACGTCGCGCCCTCCAAGCCGATCCATGCGGGCTCGGCGGCCCATTGGCGGTCTTCGATGAGGACGCCGCCGTCCTGGTGGTTGAACATGATCTGATGGGTGTCGTGCTCGCGGCGGAGGGCGTGATAGTCGCGCAGAGCGGCGAACGGGCGGATGCGAAGCTCGACCGGCTCGGGGGCGTCGACCTTGTACCGCACGGCCAGGACGTTGGCGGTCTCGGCGAGCATCAGTTCGCGAGTAACGGTGACGCCGTCGAACTGGAAGATCCACCGGGGGGCGATGTCGTTGACGAAGCTCACCAAGTGGACGTAGCCGTTGGGGCTGACGGCGCCGGCGAACTGAAACGTCGAGAGGTTGTACGTCTTGCCGCCGACGATCACCTGCTCGGCCAGGGCCGAAAGCACCACCTGGCGGCCGACGGGTGGCAAGGTCGCCGCTACTAATAACCCGTGATAACGTCGTGTGTTAGCGCCGACCACGCTGGAAGAGGCGTAGGACCCGAGCTTGTTGGTCACCAGCCATTCGAGGCTCTCCAGTTCAGCCAGGGGCGTCTGGCGGCAGTCGACGGTGATCGGGGCGGGCAATTGTACTGTGTTGGCCATGTCGGTTTCCTCACCAAGGTGTCTGACCGCTCAAGATAGCATCACCCGGGCGCGAAATACAGCCTATGTTGGGGCAGACCATCGGTGGGCCATCTGCGATGCGGGGCTGGGATAGCTGATATTCGATCACGAAAAGGAGAATGATCCGCAATTCCCCTCCAATGTGCTTAAGCCGCCCATATCGGCGGACGATACAAGAGATACACTACATGTGGCCCGGGGGTTGCATGGGAGTAATGCGTTTGGTTTTCTGCCGAGTGAATATGTTTGCTGCCCTGAATCGCTCTTCCATTATCTGGTTCGCCATGGCGAATGCGCCTGGCGACATTGGAGCGAGCGAATTGCCCAAAGATGAAATCGTTCGGCTCTCGGTGCGAGTGGGCGCCGGGGTCGGCATTGACAATCGCGTCTGATTCGCCCCTTCAATAACGGGTGACGGACGTGTGGCCGCGAGTGAATTGAAAGGGTCGTGTGCAATGGCTATGACAGTGGGAAAGAAAATTGGCGTTGGTTTCGCGGCAGTACTTGCGATCAGCATCGTGTTGGCCGGCGTGGGGGTGAATCAGATCATCTCCATTCGCGGCGGCGTCGACGATCTGGCGAACGTTCACATACCGCTTTCGGAGGCGATCAGCGAGATTGACGCACTGGCCATCAACCAGAACCTGGCCGTCTCGTTGTATGTGGTTCACCGCGAACACGCCTATGTCGAGGAGTTTGGCGAATCCGATGTGAACGTCGATGAACAGATCGCCATCGCCCGCGATATCATTGCCGGCGATCAGGATCTGGTTGACAAAGGCTTCGCCGACAGCGTGGAGCGGATTACCACCAAGCATGATGCATTTGTGCAGGCGTGCCGCCGACTCATCGAGGTGACCGGCGGCGGCGCCGATTCCGAGGCGGTGATGGCGGCCGCCGATCAGGTCGCGGCCGCCTACACGCCTTTCATGAGCGATGTCGACGCCCTGTTGGCCGAGAATAAGGCCGAATCTCACGATGTCGCCGCTGGGGCTTCGAACACCGCCGCGCAGGCGATGATGATTCTGGTGATCGTCAGCGGCGTCGGGGTGCTTCTCGGGTCGGGTCTGGCGGTGATTATCGCCAGGAGCATTGTCGTTGCGCTGAAGCGCGTGATCGAAGGTATGCGGATGGGTTCGGAGAACGTTGCGTCGGCTTCGGGGGAAGTGTCTTCGGCGGGTCAGTCGCTCGCTCAGGGCGCCAGCGAGCAGGCCGCGGCGGTCGAAGAGACCACCAGCAGCCTCGAAGAGATGGCGACCACGATTCGCCAGAGCGCCGCCAACGCCGAAGAGGCGACCCGCCTGGCCGGTTCGGCGAACGCCTCCGCCACCAAGGGCGCCGACGCCATGGGCCGCATGTCCATAGCGATCGACGACATCAAAAAGTCTTCCGACGAGACGGCCAAGATTGTCAAGACCATCGACGAGATCGCCTTCCAGACGAATCTGCTGGCCCTGAACGCCGCGGTCGAGGCCGCTCGCGCCGGTGAAGCCGGCAAGGGCTTCGCCGTTGTGGCCGAAGAGGTCCGCAACTTGGCCCAGCGGTCGGCCGAGGCGGCTCGCAGCACCGGCGGGATGATCGAAGAGTCGGTCCGTAACGCCAACAACGGCGTGGAGATCTCGCAGGAAGTGGCCGAGACGCTCAATGAAATCGCCGCCAGCACCAATCAGGTGAACGACCTGATCGCCGAAGTCGCGGCTGCCGGTAGCGAGAACTCCGAGGGCATCGCATCGATCAGTGAGGCGATCAGCCAGATGCAGCAGGTGGCTCAGTCCAGCGCCGCCAACGCCGAGGAATCATCGGCCGCGGCCGAGGAGCTGAGCTACCAGGCGAAGGAACTCGACAGCATGGTCGGCGGGCTCCAGACCATGGTCGGCGGCAGTACCGACGTTAGTCAGGTCAACGAGTCGGCGGCGAACGCTCAGCAGGGCATTGGGAATCGTCGCCCGGCGATCAGGAACCAAGTCGGCCTGGCCTCCAAGTCGGCCGGCGCTCCGGCGGCCGGCGACGTCTGGAGCCAGATTGCTGACGAGAAGGGCTCGCCCGGCCGGATGATCCCGATGGATGAGACCGAAGAACTCGTGAAGTTCTGATCCTGTTGCAGTTCATAATGCTGCAATTGCGATGACCCGAGGCGTCCGATTTGTACCGGGCGCCTTGGGTCGTTGCATAGATGCGGCCGTCGTGAGCACTCCATCCAACGACACCACCGGCCGCCGCACCCCTGAACCCCATTCCCTGACGGCCCCCCTCGCAGGCGGCTACGTGTCGATAATGACGGTGTTTGCGACTTGTAAGCGGTCAGGCGGCAGATTATCCTCCACGCTGTCGATTGCAATCGCCGGGGTTCGGGCACAGTGGCGAGCCCCGCAGACACTTTGAAGAAAGGGCCAACCATGATGGAATGGTGGGGCGGATTAACGGGCGTCAATCAGGCGTTCTTCTTTGCGGCGACGTTCTTCAGCCTGATCTTCGTGTGGCAGTTCCTCTCCGTCCTGCTCGGACTTAGTGGAGACGGCGTGGACGTGGAGGTCGACGCCGATATTGACGTCGACGCCGAGATGGACTTTGACGCCATCGAGGCGCATTCGCTCGAAGAGGCCGGCGAATCGATCGCGGCGTTCAAGTTCTTGAGTATTCGAGCGATTCTGGCGTTCTGCACGCTGTTCTCGTGGGCGGGCGGATTGTACCTGAATATCGGCAAGTCGATGAGCCGGTCGCTGCTGTACGCCAGCGGCTGGGGCCTGGTCGGATGGCTGGCCATCAGCGTGCTGGTGAATTGGATCCGAGGCTTGGCCGAAACCGGCACCGCCCGGGTGAGCAGTTGCGTGAATACGGCCGGTACGGTGTACCTGGACATTCCGTCGGCGGGGACCGGGGAAGTCCGCGTCATCGTCGGCGGGGCCGTCTCGATGATCAAGGCCCGGTCCGTCGGCGGGGAGCCCCTTGGCTCCGGTACGCCGATCCGTGTACTGAGAATGCTGGATGCGACAACGGTGGAAGTGAGGCCGCGAGGGTCGGCCGGAGCCTAACAGAAAGGGAAGGTTGAATATGAATGCGTTCCAAGGTGTGACGATGTTGGCCGCCAATGACAGCGAAAGCATGGTGGGTTTGGTCCTGACGCTGATGCTGTTTGGCATCGTGGTTGCTCTGTTGATGGCTTTCTTCAGCCGCTACAAGCGGTGTCCTTCCAACAAGGTGCTGGTGATCTACGGCAGAACCGGCAGCGGAGCCGCCAAGTGCGTCCACGGCGGGGCGGCGTTCATCTGGCCGCTGTTCCAGGCGTATGACTACCTCGATCTCGAGCCGTTCGTGGTGCCGATCGACCTGACCAACGCCCTGTCGCAGGAGAATATCCGCGTGACGGTGCCGACGACGGTGACCGCGGCGGTGTCGAACCACGAGGGTATCATGGTGAACGCTGCGGTGCGGCTGCTGGGGCTCAATCGGGTGCAGATCCAGGACCAGGCCCAGGATATCATCCTCGGCCAGATGCGCGCCGTGATCGCCACGATGAAGATCGAGGAGATCAACCAGGACCGCCAGGCGTTCCTGGGCAAGGTGAACGACGCGGTCTCCGGTGAGTTGGAAAAGATCGGCCTGGCGCTGATCAACGTGAATATCCGCGATATCGAAGATGAGTCCGGCTACATCAAGGCCCTCGGTCGCAAAGCCGCGGCCGAGGCGATCAACCAGGCGAATGTCGACGTTGCCGAGCAAGAGAAGGCCGGTCAGACCGGCGTGGCCGTCCGGCAGCGAGATACGCGTGTGGCGGTGGCGGCCGCCAACTCCGAAGCCGATATCGGCGAGGCGAAAGCCGACCGCGACCGGCGGCAGAAAGTGGCGGGCCTGGAGGCCGAGGCCGTGGGCTCCGAGACCGAGGCCGACTCGGAGAAGGCGAGTTTCCGGGCGAACCAGTCGGTGGCCGAGCAGCAGGCGAGAAACCGTTCCGAATCCGCCTCTCGCGAGGCCGACGGCGCCATTCGCGTGGCGCAGGAACAGGCCGAGAAGAAGGCCGAAGAGGCCCGCGCCGAGCGTGAGCAGGCCCGTTTGAACGCCGAAGTGGTTGTGCCGGCCAACGCGCAGCGCGAAAAGGTTCTGATCGAGGCGGAGGCGAGGAAGGCCCAAGCGATTCGCATCGCCGAAGGCGAGGCCGAGGCGGCGCTGGCGAAGATGAGCGCCGAGGGCAAGGGCGTTCAGGCGATTCTGGACGGCAAAGCCGAGGGGTACCGTCAACTAGTTGATGCCTGCGCGACGGCCCAGGAGGCCTCGACGTTGCTGCTGATCGAGAAACTTACCGAGGTCGCAGGCATTCAGGCCCAAGCGATCCAGGATCTGCCGATCGAGAAGATCATGGTCTGGGACGGCGGCGGCTCCGGCGACGGCCTCGCCGGACTCGGCGGCCGGATCATGGGCGTGCTTCCGCCGATGCAGGATCTGGCCAAGCAGGTCGGCATCGATTTGCCCGATTTCCTCGGTCGTGTATCCGGTCAAGCCGCCGCCCCCAAGGCCGGCGCGAAGCCGCAAGATGAACTGCCGCCGTGGAAACCGCAGAAGCCGTCGGAAGACTGAGCGGTTGGCCGCGAGAAGTAGGAATGAAACAGCGAACGCCGCCCGACGATGGGCGGCGTTTGCTCGTCTATACGTAGTACGTCCGCACCGTCTCAATCGTCGCCGGCCAGCAGGTGCTCGGTTCGCTCATCGGTGAACTGGTTGGTGTAGAGTTCGTAGTACCGTCCGCGCCGGCTGATCAGTTCGCGGTGCGTTCCCTGCTCGATGACGACGCCGCCGTCGATGACGAGGATCCGGTCGGCGGCCCGGATGGTCGAGAGCCGGTGGGCGATGATGAAGCTGATCCGCCCGGCCAGTACGGCGCCCAAGCCCGCCTGGATGGCCTTCTCGGTTTCGGTGTCGACCGACGAGGTGGCCTCGTCCATCACGAAGATCTGCGGATCCGCCAGCACCGCCCGTGCGAACGAAACCAACTGCTTCTGCCCGGTCGAGAGTTTCGCTCCGCCTTCGCCGACCTCGGTATCGTAGCCGTCGGCCAGGTCGGTGATGAAATCGTGCGCGCAGACCAGGCGGGCCGCTTCGGCGACTTCCTCGTCGGTGGCGTCGAGGCGCCCGTAGCGGATGTTCTCTCGCACCGTCCCGCTGAACAAATGCGGCTGCTGCAGTACGATCCCGAGGTTGGACTGCAGCCAATGCAGGCTGCGTTGGCGATACTCGACGCCGTCGATAAGAATCTCTCCGCCGGTCGGCTCGTAAAATCGGCACATCAGCGAGACGATGGTGCTCTTGCCGCCGCCGGTGGGGCCGACCAGGGCGATGGTCTGTCCGGCCTTCACGGTGAGGTTGAACTTGGTCAGCACGGGCTTGTCGCCGACGTAGGCGAAGTCCACATCCCGAAACTCGATCCGCCCGATCCGATGGTCCATGCCGTCGACGGCGGTCTCCGGGTCGGCGTCGCCGGCGGCGCGTTCGATGGCCGCCAGCACCTCGGGCGAATCGGCGACCTCCGGCGTGGTGTTGATCAGGCCGAAGACCCTCTCGGCCGCGGCCTGTGTGCTCTGGAGTTCGGCGAAGACGCGGGCCATCTCGAAGATCGGGAAGATCAGCATCATCGCGCAGTTCATGAACTGGATCAGCTTGCCGATCGACATATACCCGGTCGTCCCGGGAACCTTCATCGCCTTGACGCCCCCGGCCCACAGGGCCAGGCCCACGCCGACGGAGCCGATCGTCAGGATGATCGGAAAATAGGCCGCCGAGAGCTTGGCGTTTCGCATCGACTCTTCGTACATGGTCTCGGTTCGGCCGGTGAACTCGCCGAGGTTCTCGCCCTCACGAACCAGCGTCTTGGTGGTCCGCACCCCGGCGATGCACTCGCTGTAGGCGGCGGTGATGGTGGAGTTCTGTTTGCGAATCGCCCGCGAAGCGCGAAGGAGTCGCGTTTGGAAGATCAGCGACACCCACAGCAGCACCGGCAGGACGGCCAGGACGAGCAGTGCGAGTTTCCAATTCCAGGACATCATCACGGCGGTGACGGCGATCACCATGCAGACGCCCCAGACCAAATCCAGCGTACCCCACGCGATCGTCCGGCTCATCCGGTCGCAATCGCTGGTCAGCCTGGAGACCAGCCACCCGGCGGGGCGGCGATCGTAGAAGCTGAACGACAGGTCCTGGAGATGCTCGAACCCCGCTTGGCGGATGTCGTGACTGACCGACGTGCAGATGCGACCGGCGAAGCGAATGAAGCTGAAGATGCTGACACAGAGCATCAGCGTCAGCGCCCCGTACACCCCAATGTATTTGCCGAACTCGGCGCCGGAACCGAGATCGACCACTTCGTCGATCAGGTAACGCGGGACCATCAATAACGCCGCCTCGACCATCGCCAGGAACAGGGCCGTGAGGCACAATCCGATAAGCTGCGGGCGGTAGGGGCGCACGTGGCCCAGCAGTTGCCGCCAGACGCCGAAGCTGAGCCGGCCGTCGTAGTCTTCTTCTTCGATGAATGTGCGTGCTGTCATTGTGTTATTTCCATTGAGATCGGGGACATCTAGGTGGCTGAAGCCTGAAGGTCCTGATCGAAGTCTTCTTCCAGCGAACTCTGGATGCGCCAGAGCCGCCTGTACAT
The DNA here is from genome assembly GCA_965372365.1 of uncultured bacterium. Classification (GTDB taxonomy): domain Bacteria; phylum Planctomycetota; class Phycisphaerae; order SM23-33; family FEN-1343; genus CBDVCA01. The sequence continues at coordinate 2,731 of CBDVCA010000093.1, read as the reverse complement.
GCCCTCGGCGGCCGCCAACTCGGCGTGCGCGCCTTCCTGGACAATTCTGCCCTCATCCAGCACGATGATCCGATCGGCCCGCATCAGCGTCGTAAGCCGGTGGGCGATCACGATCGTCGTCCGATGCTCGTGCCGGCGCCGAAGGGCCTTGAGGATGGCCGATTCGGTTCGGGTGTCGACGGCGCTGAGGGCGTCGTCGAGGATCAGGATCGGCGGATCTTTCAGCAGCGCCCGGGCGAGGGCGACGCGCTGGCGCTGGCCGCCGGAGAGCGTCACGCCGCGTTCGCCGACGAGGGTGTCGTAGCCGTCGTCGAATTCGACGATCGACTCATGCACCGCCGCGGTGGACGTGGCTTCGACCATTTCGGCCTCTTGGGCGCCGGCGCGACCGAGGACGATGTTGTCTCGGAGGCTCTTGGAGTATAGGAACGGCTCCTGCAGCACCGACCCGATCATTGCGCGGACCTGCTTTCGCGGCAGATCGCGCAGCTCGATTCCGTCGAGATGGATCGACCCGGATTCATAATCGTACAGCCTCAGCAGCAGGTTGATCAGCGTACTCTTTCCCGAACCCGACGGGCCCAGAATGGCCAACGTCCGGCCCGGTTCGATGGTGACCGAAATGTCCCGCAGCACCTCCTGCTCGTCGCCATGGGCGAAGCTGAGGTTCTTGATGACGATCCGGCCGGCGGTCGGCCGCCCGGTTGGGGCGGGTCGGCGGGCGTCCGAATCGGCCTCCACTTGGACCGAGAGAATCTCACCGATACGTCCCAGCGACACCATGGCCTTGCCCATGTCGGCCAGTACGCGTCCCATCTGCCTGACCGGCCAGAGGAACATGTTGACGAAGGTGATGAACGCGTACAGACCGCCGACGGTCATCACCGGCGTTCTGGCGTCGCCGAGGGTGATGAAGTAGGCCCCGGTCAGCATGACGGCGCCGATCTGGCCGGCGCATAGAAGGTTGGAGATCGGCCAGTAGACGCTGAACAGCCGCATGAGGCGGAACCAGCGTTTGCGGTACTCGGCGTTATCTTCGGCGAACCGTTTGCACTCGTAGTCCTGCCGGGCGAACGCGCGGACCACGCGAATGCCGGTGAGGTTCTCCTGTAGACGCGTGGTCATCTTGCCTTCGGCTTCGGCGGAGGCTTTGAATGTCTTGCCGACCTTCGTGAAGAAGACCACCCCAAAGACGATCACAACCGGGATCACCGCCATCGACACCAACGTCATCTGCACGTCGATCGACAGCATCAGCGGCAGCGCGACGGCCATTAGAATGATCGCCCGGCCGATTTCGACCACTTGGGCGGCCAGGAACATGCGAATCGTCTCGATGTCCGAGGTGCACCGCTGGATCAGATCGCCGGTCTCGGCCTTGTCGTGATAACTGCACGGCAAATGCTGCAGATGGTCGTACAGCTTGTCTCGCAGATTCCGCGCGATCGACTCGGAGGCTTGGGCGGCCCATCTGCCCTTCAGGTAGCTGAAGACCCCGCTGATGGCGGTGACGCCGACGATGGCGACCGCGGCGATCCAGAGATTTCGGGCGAGGGTCGGGCGGCCGCCGATGGATTCGGCGAAGTCGCGGACCGGTTGTGGTGCGTGTAAATCCTTGCCGCTGATAACGTAATCAATCGCCACCCGGCCGATCAGCGGTCGGCAGAACATGAACAGCGCCGCGACGAGAATCGCGCCGATCGCCGCGGCGTACCGGAGCCGCTGGCCTTCCATGATGGTCCAAAGCGTCTTTGCTCTTCCAGACATGTCCATCCCATCCTTGCAGGTAACCCACTCAACAGAAAAAGCCCGCCTTATTCATGCGGGCCTTCGGGATCCATACGTGTCCGAAAGAAGAAGGCCCGCAACCAAGTGGCGGGCCTTCAAGCAGCTATCGATTGCTACGCGAGCCCGTTCACCAAGGTACACCCGTCCGCGGCGCGATAGGCCGCAGGTCAAAATGTCCAAGGTTTCGGATTCGCATAGCGTATTCCTTAGTAGCTCTCATCTGACAGTACGCCGAACCGTGACGGGTCCGATGCATTGTATCTATTCACACCTTCTCGGCGTGTCAAGTGGCAAAACTTCACTGAATGAGAAAAAAGAACGGCTCATGTGTGCGACATCAATTGGGGGCGGCGCGAACAACGGCATCAGCCGCGAACTACGGCAACGGCTTTCCACGAATAGCACGAATCAAAGCGAACTACGGTTCTCATCCCGAAAAGGTGGTGGATACTCGTTCATCCATGATGGAATCGTTTGCTCGGAACGGGGTTCGGTCGTTCAAGTGAATCTTCCGGCAAGGCCCGTAGGGCCGACAGATTTGTAGCCCGCCGCGGCGAGGTAGGGTCCGCCCCCTAGCGCCCCAAGCCCCGATAGGGGCGACACCCCGTGGCCCTACGGTCTGTGTGTCGCCCCTATCGGGGCTTGCATCGGGGGGGGGGGGACATTACGGTTTTCGCCGCGGCGAGCTACAACTCTTTCGCCCCTAACGGGGCTGGCCCGTCCGGGCATCAAACACACCACCGAGCAGACCACGACAATGGGATGAGAACCCCAATTGCAAGAAGCACGCAAAGCAACGGCGAACTCACAGCCAACAGGAACGAACAAAACAGACGACAAAACTGTCTTTATCCGTTTGTGTTAGCACCGATTATGGACCGCCATAATAAAAAGTCGCACACAGCGACCCCCTGCACTGCAGGGGGCTAGTACCCTGTCCCAG
>CBDVCA010000092.1:0-12629 GCA_965372365.1 uncultured bacterium | reverse complement strand
CCCGACGCCAACGATCGCCCCCGCCGGCAGCAGGCGGGCCAGTTCGTCACGCATCCGCTCGGGCCAGCCGGGGGGGCCGGACTTCAGATGAATCAAGAGCAACTCCGCGCCGGAGCCGCCGACGGCGATCGCGACGGTCAACTCTCCGGCGAGTTCGCTGAGCGTCTTGGCCGCGGCCAGCATCGCCGTCATATCAGGACCGGCGCACGGTACGTGCAGAATGAACACGCCCCCCGGCGCGGTTCTGGCCAATGCGGCCGCTAGCATGTCCCTATTATACACGGCCGGCGCCGAAGGGTGATCGGCCCGTAGCGGGCCGTAAAACACGCCGTGATATTGGAACCGTCCGAACCGCAAGACCGGCCACATGTCGCCCGGCGCCTCGTCCCGCCACAGCGGCACGCGCCCGATCGCCGGGTCGGCGGCGACGGTGTGTACGATGAGCCCCCCACGCCCCCCCAGCCCAAGCGGACGACGCGCCGCCACGAGCCATCGGGGGCCGGGCATCAACGCGGCGGGGCCGTCGGCGACCGTCGTCTCGAATAGATCGACCTGTTCGCTCAACTCCTCGGCCAGTCGGCCCAGCACCGCGGCTATTTGCGTATCGAGCCGCCAGTTGACCATCCGATCGGCGCCGGGAAGATACCCGCACGCCGGACCGCGCTGCCAGGCCGTCAGCCACCGACCGCTGACCGTCAGCAGCCGTCGCTGTCGGCGGACCTCCGTAGACGCGGCCGCCAAAGCGATGGTGATCGCGGCAAGGAGCACCCCCCCGCCGATCGCCCAGGTCAATTGCCGACCGGTTCGCCGACTGGTGACGATCCCCGCAACGACAGCCCCGGCCAACGTGACCATCAGCGCCGCAAGCGTAACGGCTCGACCGTCGGCCGAGCCAAGCCCCAGCGCCCCGGCCGCCGCGCCGAGGGCCAGGCCGACAGCCGAACCCTGCATCCAACGCCGCGGCGAGCCCGCCACCGACAGGTACCGGCGGCGGTGTGCGAACAGAACCAACACAAGGGCCGCGGCCAGGAATACTTGGCCGGTCATTGCGATCCACAACCACGCCCTCGGCCCACCGGACAGGTGCAGCAGCGCGAACGTCAATTGGGTCGCCAGGGTCGCGATCGCCAGCACCGCGGCCCCCGCGGCGACTCTACCGGAGCGGACGAAATGCTTCCGCCGCCATCGATAGGCGAATACCGCCGCGGCGCCGACCGTCAGGCACACAACCACCGCTTGGGCCGGCATCGACGCGGCGGTGAAGTCGGCCAAGGCCCGCAGTTGCACCACCGCCACCAAGGCGACCGCGGCCGCTCGGGTGACAATCCCCAGCCGCATCATCACCGACGGCGGAGTCACCGACTTGGGGCTCTCCACCGGCGCCACTCGCACGGCGCGATTGGAGCCAATCAGCGCCACACCGATAACCACCTGAACCAGCCCCGCCAGCAACCCGGCCAGCAGCAGATCGGCGCCACTTGCCCACAGCCACGCCAGAACCCCGGCCGCGACGGCAAGGCCGCACAGCCAATCGGCCACCACGCGTTCGCCCCGGGTCTGGCCGTCGTCGCCATCGGCAAGCGACTGGGCCTGGTACACCAACGCCGCGCCGACGCCCCAGCCGACCATGGCCACCCCTTGAACCAGAACCTGCATCACCAGGTAGCTCGTCGTCGACAGCAGGAACCCCGAAGTGATCCACCCCACCGCCCCGGCCGCCAGTCGCAGCCCCGTCGCGCTCACCAACCCCCCGGCCGCGGCCACTATCAGGCCGACGCCGAGCAATCGCGATATCTGCTGGGGAATCTGATCGTTATCCGGATCGACCGGGGGCATGCTCAGCATCCGGCGGGGATAGATGAGTTTCAGCAGCGCCTGCGCCGCCCGAAAGAACTGACCCGGCGCCGCCAGCCCCACAGCGAACGCCACCATCGCCGTCGCCCCCGACAGCCACAGATTCGGCGCCGTAACGCCAAACACCCGCCCCCACAGCCCGCACAGCGCCGCCGCCCACACCCACACCGTGGCCGCCGCGACAATATGCAACATTCTATTCAGACCCGCTCCCAACCTCCACGCGCTCCATTCACCCCCCAAACACGCCAGAGGCTATGGTAGGCCAGAACCAAGACCGAATACAACGACTAACGGAGAATGACGAGCAGGGAACGCCCCAGGGAGAGCGTAGGGAAAAGCGTAGGGGACTGGCTCCGCAGTGCAGCGTAGCGTAGCGAAACGCAGGCGCCTGTACCCGGTCAAATGCATCGCGTAGGGGACTGGCTCCGCAGTGCAGCGTAGCGAAACGCAGGCGCCTGTACCCGGTCAAACGCGTCTCGACATTCCCCCAGGGACAGGCGTCTACAGAGCCCGTCCCCCAGTTGGTCAAGACAGCGACATCACACCACGACCGGTCCGATGCGGTCGCAGACTTCCTCGGCGAACGGGGCGAAGCCGCGTCTGCAGACGCGTCTGAGTTGTTCTAGATCGGCTTCGTGAGCGATCACGGCATACTTGGCGCCCAGCCCTTGCTTGCCGCCAAACTGGCTACCGGCGTGGTCTTTGGGATGGTTCCCACCTACGCCTTCCTTCTGGTTGAGGCGCTCTGGGTCTGGATGTGGTATTTCCTTTCCTGTTCCGGCAGTTCTCATCGCTCTAGCGTCGGCGATCATCCAAGCGTCGAAGGTTTCTACGGGCGTGCCGATCGCAGCGGGAACCGCCTGAATGAAGTCCGCGGCAGCGTCCCTGCCTTGTTGTAGACGATCAATTCTCTCCGCATCTCTCTGCCGATCACGGTCCATAATGAACACCGCAGCGATGCAGCCTTCCTTGGCGGCGAGCAAGATGGCGCTAAGCACCAACTTGGCAAGTTTGGACCCAAGCCTGCCGCCGTGTATGTGAGCGATGCCGGCAATCGGACGGCAAGTATACTTGACTGCCTCAGGCGATCCCAACAATCGATCCACAAGCCGCGGCAGCGCAGGAAGCCCGTCTTCGGTCGTCAAGCACTTCTCGTACTCTTTTCCGATCTCGTGGGGGCCTTCACCGAAAACCATCACAACCCGGTTACTCATTCACTCCCCTTTGAGTTTCGCCACCAGTTCGTCGTGCGGAAAACTCGTCCATATCTCACCGGTCATGAAATGCTTCTTGAACGCCGCAATGTCGGGAAGATCAGACAATGGACGCGCATGAGCGGCGCCTTCCTCGTCCTTCCAGAACACACGCACATCCTCCGGCTCGACCAAGTCAAGCAGGTATGGCGAGTGGGTTGTCAGAATCACTTGGACGTTCTTCTCGGAGCTGAGATACTTCAGCGTGTCTATGATTTCTCGCAACCTGGCATGGTGAACCCCATTCTCGGGTTCCTCGACCAAGAGCACGCTGGGGGGCTTCGGCTGATAGCACAAGGCAAGATATGCCAAAGAGAGAATCTCGCCATCAGAAACTGAAGTAGCGGAGAACTGCTCCTCGTTCACGGTCCAGAAACGTATGGATAGGCTGTCGGAATCACCATCGCCGCTGAGAGGAAGATTAAACTCCTTGTAGCTAGGGAACCTCGTATAAAACTCTTTCTCAAACTCGAAGTATCTCTTCCTGTCCATCCTTAGGAAATTGTCCAGAAAGCCGGGGAAACCCCTTCCTCGATCACCGAGAACGTGGCCGGATCTGGACTCCGACGGTGACTTGAGCGAACGAGGGTCAAGTGAGTAATACTCTACTCTGCCAATACACTCCGCAATCTGATCGCCCTCGGCGTCATCCGAGAAGACCTGGATATGCCCAGATACCGCGCTATCGGCTGACTCCACTGCGAATTTCCATCGCACATCTTCCTGCCCAACAACAAGAAGGAACGCCGACTCAGAATCATCCTCTCGTGAGTGCATTGGCACACGCATCAGTAATCGTGCATGCTCATTGTTCCGCCACACATCATCCTTGGAAACCGGCCCCCACTTGGGCTTCTCGTCAGCCTTCTTAAGGCTGCCCACCAACTGCAAACACTCCATCAGCGCAGTCTTCCCCGACCCATTCGGCCCGACCAGGACGGTGAAGTCTCCGAAATCGATGTCGAAATCGCGGAAGCACTTGTAGTTTTCTATGTGTATGGACGGGATCATGCCTGCACCTTTGCTAGAGACTGCTTGCTGTCAACCGGACGCATTATAGGTATCGGCTATGGGTACATCCAGCGTGCAGAATAGTCATTCCAACGCCTTACGCGAATCGCAGAAAGTCGCCCGGATGTTCGATCAGCGCCGCGGCGCCGGCGGCTTCGAGTTCGGCGCGAGGGCGGAAACCCCAGAGGCAGCCGACGGCGAACATGCCGGCGGCGGTTGCGGTGCGCATGTCGGTGGCGGTGTCGCCGAGGTAGAGGAACTGCTCGGGGGGGATGTCCATTTGGCCGGCGATGGCCAAGGCCGCGGCCGGGTCGGGCTTGAGCGGGACGCCATCGACCGCGCCGCGGACGATCTCGAAGGGGTGGGCGCCGAGGAAGTGGGCGACCATCTCGCGTGTGGAGCCGTCGGGCTTGTTCGACAGCACGGTGAGGCGAATCCCACGCTCGGCCAGTTCGGTGAGCATGGCGTCGATTCCCTCATAGGGCCGCGTGTTCTCGGCCCAGTCGCGGCTGTACAAGTCGCGGTACGTCGTCCGCACTCGCTGACGCAGCGCGTCGTCGTCGCGGCGGCCTTCGGGAATAGCGCGACGAATGTAGGTGTCGACACCTTCGCCGACCATGAAATTGTGCTCGGCGATCGGCGTCGTCGGCAGCCCCTCGGCTTCGACGGCGGCGTTCATCGAATTGGCCAAGTCCACGATCGTATCCAGCAGCGTGCCGTCCAGGTCGAACATCGCGGCGGTTGGGGCGGGGCGAGTCATCACGGGTTCCTTCCTGAGGTCAAGCACAACGAGCCGACGCGAAGGCCGGCCCGTTGGGGTGTTCCTATCGGTTGTGCGTCCGATTCCTAATCCACGGCCATCGCCATCAGGAATTCGGCGTTGGACTTCAGCTTGCTCAGTCGGCCGACGAGCAGTTCCATCGCTTCGACGGGGTTCATGTCGCTCAGCACCTTCCGCAGGCGGTAAGTAAGCTTCAGTTCACGCGGGTCCAGCAGCAACTCTTCCTTACGCGTGCCGCTGCGGCTGATGTCGATCGCAGGCCATACGCGACGGTCGACCAGGCGACGGTCGAGGTGCAGTTCGCTGTTGCCGGTGCCCTTGAACTCTTCGAAAATCACTTCGTCCATTCGCGATCCGGTATCGATCAATGCGGTGCCGATGATCGTCAGCGAGCCGCCTTCTTCGATATTGCGAGCGGCGCCGAAGAATCGCTTGGGCTTCTGCAGGGCGCCGGCGTCGACGCCGCCGGTGAGGATCTTGCCGCTATGGGGCATTTCGGTGTTGTACGCACGAGCCAGACGCGTGATGCTGTCCAGCAGAATCACGACGTCATTGCCGTACTCGACCATCCGCTTGGCCTTCTCGATGACCATTTCGGCGATCTGAATGTGACGGCTGGCCGGCTCGTCGAACGTCGAACTGATCACCTCGGCGCTGGTGGCCCGCTTCATCTCGGTCACTTCTTCAGGCCGCTCGTCAATCAGCAGAATAATCACGTACGCATCCTTATGATTGTACGTGATCGAGTTGGCCATCTTCTGCAGCAACACCGTCTTGCCCGTTCGCGGCGGAGCCACGATCAACATACGCTGACCGAAACCGATCGGCGTGACGAGGTTGACCACACGCATGTTGAGTTCGTCGGAGGTGCTCTCCAGGAAGATCCGTTTCTCAGGGTGCAGAGGCGTCAGATCTTCGAAGTTGATCTTGTCGGAGAGCCGGTCGGGGTCTTCGTAGTTGATCGCCTCGACGCGAAGCAGCGCGAAGTAGCGTTCGGACTCTTTCGGCGGGCGAATCTGCCCGGCCATAATGCTGCCGTTGCGAACGCCGAACCGGCGAATCTGGCTGGGCGAAACGTAAATGTCGTCAGGGCACGGCAGATAATCGTAGTCGGGGCTGCGAAGGAAGCCGAACCCGTCGGGGAGCACCTCAAGCACGCCCTCGCCGTACATCAGGCCGTTACGATTGATCCGACCCTTGAGGATATTGAACACCAAGTCCTGCTTCTTCAAGCCGGTATACTCGACCAGGCCTTCGGTCTTGGCCACTTCATGAAGCTCGGCGACCGTCATCTTCTGAAGGTCGGTAAGATGAAGCTCGCCCCGCTTGATCTTCTCGTACTTGGCCTGCGTGGGGTCTTTCACCGGAGCAGGAGTCGGAGCAGGAGCGGGAGCCGAATCGGCCGACGCGGCCTCCTCGTCCTGATCGGGTGCGGCTTCGACCTTCTCTTCGACAACCTCTTCGATGTTCTCCTCGACCGCTACGGCGGCCTCGTCCTTCACCTTCGCGACGGTCTTCTTGGCCGTCCTCTTCTTCGCGGCTTTCTTAGCCGTCTTCGCTTTCTTCGCAACTTTTGCCATGGCTCTGTGCAGCCTCCAACACGACGTGGTAATACGTTTATTCTTTCGGACGGCCCGTCACCGACGGCGACCGGCTGATTCGCTACAAGCGAACAACGCCCGAGGGATAGCTAATCTTGTTTGGAACCTTTGTGCAGTTTGCAGTCCCCCCCTCAGCATTCAACCACCGCTACGGCGGCGGCGAATCCGACGGATGGCCGGGCGACTCCAGATCACATCGACCCCACAAGAGTCACAGCCCGGGTTTGTTTGAAATTCGAGCGGCTTACCCCTATCTCATCGCACACGGTCGAGGGTCATGAAGAACGATCTTCAGGGCGAGCGACCAGTTGTTGAAGAAATAGGCAGACCTGCTGACGCAGGCTAGACACGCTGGAATTGTTACCAACCACATGATCGGACCTCGTGCGTTTGAAGTCCAGAGGTTTTTGCAAATTTTCTCGCCGCGACAGTTCCTCTCCCGACCAGCCGCGAGCTTCGCCGACCCGCTTGCGTCGCTGGGGCAGGGGGGCTTCGACGAACAGGATTGTGTCGCAAAGCTCGTGCCAGTCGGTATCTAGCAGTAGCGCCGCGTCTAGAACGACCGGGCCATCGAAGGTCGCGTCCGCCCGGGCCGATGCGATCCGCCGGACCAATTCATCCCGAAGCCGCGGATGCACCACCTCGTTGAGCCGGCCAAGCGACTCGATATCGACAAACGCCCTGCTCGCCAGGGCCGCTCGGTCGATCGTCCCGTCGACGCCCAGAATCTCTTCCCCGAAGCGCTCCGTCAACGCCGCGACCACCTCCGGGCGACCGAGCAGCTCATGACCGATCGCGTCGGCATTGATCACGCGACAGCCCATCTCCTGTAACATCTTAGCCACAAGACTCTTGCCGCTGCCAATGCCGCCAACCAAGCCGATCACGGGTTGTGAGGAATCAGATGCTTTCATCGTTCTATCTACATGGAATTGCGTATGGAATAATCAGCTATGAACGCGCTGCTGACAGGTGTACTGAATCATTGTATCGCCCTCAACAAAAGGATCAAGACCCGTCGCCGGAAGGGCGAAACAAGAGCGCAGGGGACTGGCTCCGAAGCGACTCGCCGCCCGAAGGGCGAAGCGGGAGCGTAGGCGCCTGTACCCGTAGCGCCGACATCGCGGCGACCGATCAGGGACGTCCCACGACTCGCCCCCCATGTCCGGGTACAGGCACGTTCGTCTCGCAACGGCGAGACTACCGAGCCAGTCCCCTACGCTCGCGGCCGCTCGCCGCCCGAAGGGCATAACGAGAGCGCAGGGGACTGGCTCCGAAGCGACTCGCCGCCCGTAGGGCGAAGCGGGAGCGTAGGCGCCTGTACCCGCAGCGCCGACCTCAGTGCGACCGATCGGGGGACATCGCAGGCTCGCCCCCCAAGGGCCGGGTACAGGCACGTTCGCCTCGCCAAGGCGAGACTGCCGAGCCCGTCCCCTACCCCCCCTACTTCGCTTCCATCCAGTTGGCTCCGACGCCGACGTCGACTTTCAGCGGGATTCGCAGTTCCATGGCCGATTCCATCTCTTCGACGATCATGGCCTGCTCGTCAGCCAACGCGGCTTCGGGCAACTCAAACACGAGTTCATCGTGGATTTGCAGCAGCATCCGGCTGGGGCGGCCCTCACGGGTAATCCGGCGGTGGATATTAACCATGGCCAGTTTGATCAGGTCGGCCGCGGAGCCCTGCACAACCGAGTTGAGGGCGGTCCGCTCGGCGGCTTGTCGGCGGCCGGCGTTGCGGCTGTCGATTTCGGCGATGGGCCGGCGGCGCTTGAGAATGGTCTCGACGTATCCGTCGCGTTTGGCCCGTTCGATGCACTCGGCGAGGAACTCGTCGATCGCCGGGAACCGCGCCTTGTAGCTGGTGATGAACTCGGCGGCCTCGGCCCGGGAGATCCGCAACGTCCGGGCGAGACCATGGGCGGTCTGACCGTACACGATTCCAAAATTCACCGTCTTGGCGCGGGAGCGCTGCTCGGCGGTGACCTCGTCGACCGGCACGCTGAAGACTTCGCCGGCGACGATCCGGTGGATGTCTTGATCGCCCTCGAAGGCCGCGATGAGCGTTTTGTCGCCGCAGAAATGGGCCAGTACGCGGAGTTCGATCTGGCTGTAATCCGCCGATAGCAGGACCGAATCGTCGCTTCCGGCGACGAAGGCGCTGCGAATCCGCCGGCCCTCTTCGGTGCGAATGGGGATATTCTGGAGGTTCGGGTCGCTGCTGGAGAGCCGACCGGTGATGGTTCCGCCTTGGTTGAACGACGCGTGGATCCGCCCGGTGTCGGGGTGGATGCACTCGGCCAAGGCCCGAAGATAGGTGTTCAGCAATTTGGTCAGTTGGCGATAGTCCAGAATCGTCTGGGGCAGTTCGTTTTCGGTCCTCGCGGCCAGTTCGGCCAAAACCCCGGCGTCGGTCGATGGCCCGGTCTTGGTCTTCTTGATGACCGGCAGGCCGAGTTTCTCGAACAGGATCGCCGCCAATTGCTTGGGGCTGTCGGGGTTGAACGACTCGCCGGCCAGTTCCAGAATCCGCTCTCCCAGGGCGTCGGCCTTCTTGTCCAGTTCCACCTCTTGCTGCTTGAGCACCTGCGGATCGACCCGGATCCCCGTCATTTCCATCTCGGCCAGCACCCCCAGCAAGGGCATTTCGACCTGATCGAGCAAGTCGCCGAGCCCCTCCTCCACCAGGCGATCGCCCAGCGTCCGGGCCAGGCGGAAGGCGATGTAGGCGTCTTCGGCGGCGTAGGGAGCGACGTCCTCGGGGTACAACTGATTCATCGTCAGGGCTTTGGCGCCCGTGCCGAGCAGATCGGTGATGGGGATACAGCGGTGGTTCAACTCCCGCATCGACACGTTGTCCATCTTCCCGCTGGCGCCGGCGTCCAGCAGATACGCGGCCAAGTACGTATCGAACGCGATACCCCCCAACGGTACCCCGGCCCGCGCCAACACGATAGCGTCGTACTTGAGATTGTGCCCGACCTTGCCGATCGATTCGTCGGCCAGCGTGGCCCCGATCTTGGCGGCCACGAGGTCGATGTCCAGAACCGCCGCCCCCATCGGGGCGCGGATGGGAATGTAGTAGCCTTCGTCGGGGCGCCAGGCGAGTGAGATTCCCACCAGCGACGCCCACATCGGTCGCGTCGAGGTGGTCTCGGTATGGACCGACAGCAACGTCTGGCCGGCCATCGCGTCGACCATGGCGTCGAGGGCTTCGGGAGTATCGACGAGGTGGTGGGTGTAATCGGCGGTGCTGGTGGGCGCGGAGGCCGCATCGAGAGGCGCCGGCGGCGTTGGGGCCGACTCGGGCGTCGGGGGCTCACCGGCCGATATCGGCGGGGCCGCCGTCCCGGCGTCAGCGAGTTTGCCCATCTCTTCGACCAGTCGCGTGAAGCCCAGTTCCCTGAAGATCGGCTCGACAGCCGCGGCGTCGACGCCTCGCCACAGGCACGCGTCCACAGGATCAGGCAGGGTCAGGTCGCGACTAAGCGTCACGAGCTTCCGCGTGACGGGCATCTGCTCGGCGAACGCCAGAACGTTTTCGCGCTGCTTGGGCGTCAGTTCATCGGCGTGGTCAACAACAGCCGCGGCTGTGCCGTACTTGAGGATCAACTTCACCGCCGTCTTGGGGCCGATACCCATCACGCCCGGGATATTGTCGGTGCTGTCGCCGGTGAGCGTCTGAATCTCCACCGCCTGATCGGGCCGGTAGCCCTTCGACGCCAGCAGGCCGGCCGGATCGATAACCTCATCTTTCATCGGATCGTACATCACCACATGCTCGCCGAGCGCCTGGTCGAGATCCTTATCGCGACTGACGATCACCACCGTCAGATCAGGCCCGGCCATCTGAGCCGCGGCCGAGGCGAGGTAGTCGTCGGCCTCGAAACCGCCGCCCTTCCAGACGGGAATGCCCATCGCCCGCACAATCTGCTCGATCCGCTCGATCTGCGGCGGCAGATCCTCGGGCGGCGCGTCGCGATTGGCCTTGTACTCGGGATAGATCTGCGAACGTTCCAGCGAGCTACGCGGCGAATCCATCGTCATCACCAGGTAGTCGGGCTTCCGCCGATCGATCAGACTGAGCAGCATCGTCGTGAATACGTACGTCGCCCGGGTGGGCTCGCCGGCCGGGCTGGACAATTCTCGGAACGGCGCGTAGTACGCCCGAAAGATCTGGCTGTGCCCGTCGATCACGTAGAGTGTTTTGGCCATAGGTCCATTCCCCCGCAAAAGATCGAAAGAAAACTCCACCGACCCGGCAGGCTACCGCGACCGTCGGCAAAGGTCAACGGCATAGACTTGTTCACGATTGAACGTCACATCCATTCCATGCTGGCTGCGGCGTCGCCTCGCCCTGAGATGCAAGGACAGGCCCCTGAAACAGAGGCCCATGTCGGATGGGGAGTGGGTCGGACGCGTGTTCGCCGTTACTAACCTGAAGTTCCAGCATTTCGAATCTGATTTTTGCGGATAATCACTTGTGAGATAATGAGGTTAGGAGTCTTTTGGGCCTGATAAGTGTACCCATGTCAATTGCAAGGAATACTCAGATTATTCTTGCGGCACAATGCGTACTGGCTATTGTGGTAGTCATGTACATAGAAAGCGTACCCAACAGAGACTCGCCCCCATGCATTCTTCTGAGAGAATCCTACCGCGACGGCGGAACGGCTCGTACAGCCGGCGGAGAATCTCGGCGCTGCGCGGGTCGGCGGTTCCTATCACAACCCGATCGGGCGTGAAAAAGTCTTCCCATGCGTGGCCTTCGCAGAGGAATTCGGGGTTATTGGCCAAGCCGATGTTTTCGCCGACGTTGTAGCCAAGTCCTTCGATGAAGGGTTGGAGGATCGTCTCGGTGGTTCCCGGCGGGACGGTCGACTTGATGACGAGAACCTTGAAGACGCCGTCATCATGGGCGAGGGTGTCTTTGAGGGCGGCCTTCACGTACGTGAGGTCGGCTTGGCCGCCATCGCCCCAGGGGGTGCCGACGCAGTAGAAGATCGCTTCGCAGCCGGCGACGGCTTCGGCGAGCGATTCGGTGATCGTCAGTTCGCCACGGACGGCCGCGGCAAGGTTCTCCTTGAGTCCCGGTTCGTAGAACGGCGTGCGCCCCGCGCGGATCAACGCGGCTCGTTCGGGGTCGATGTCGAACGCTTTGACCCGGACGCCCTTGATGGCGAACCCCACAGCGGTCGATAAGCCCACGAATCCCAATCCGATCACACCGATCATAGCCGTCCCTCCATTTCCAGGTGAAACGCAAGGAAGCGGCGGACGCCCTCGTCCACAACGATCTTCGCTTTGTATCCCAGCATCGCTTCGGCCTTGTCGGTGTTGGGCCGGCGGCGAGAGGGGTTGTGGGTGAGGTAATCGGCGTCGGGGGAGACTTCCAGACGGAGTTGGCCGGTGTAGCCGCACAGGTCGGCCCCCGCCTCGATGAACAACTCGGCGAACCGGCGGATGGAGATCTCCGGAGCGGCCATGCCGATATTGAAGTAGTCAAACTTTCCGTACGTCAGGTCCTGAAGGTGTATCCCATCACCAGAACCCCCAACGTGACGGCCACGAGGAAGCCCACTGGCCGAGCCGAGCGAGGATCGTACTCCTCTCGGCTCCTCCATATCCGCCAGGCAAAGACCATCGCCACCAGCAGGCCGGAGGCCTGGGCATAGTCGCTCAGCGGAAATGTCGCCGGTCGGCCATGGTGGGGAATTCGCACGTCGATGAGCGTCGCCAGCGCATCGCCGGTGAGTTTCATCCCTCCTCTTCCTCGTGAGCCCGACGTGTTCGGTGGCTGGATGCACATCTCGCGTCCGTACTGCACTCCTATCGGTGACATCGTCGCGAGAACTCCAATGACGAAACGGCGATTGAGTGAGCGCGTGAGCTCGGCGCCGCCAGTTGCGGTCCCGACACGCTCCAAACGTACGAAATCAAGCCGGGCCGGCATGTTCCAACCTACGCCATCATCCCCCTGGCCTCGGAGAAACCCCGGAGATTCGACGTCACGGGCCTACAATGCGGTTCATGACGGATTCGCGGGCGATCCTCGTGGCCAAGGGTCTGCGGTTACTAGTACTCTGTCCCAGGGATAATGTGGTGTTATGACGCCGCGCCGGTGAT